>JADGGK010000048.1 GCA_019689975.1 Pseudolabrys sp. | reverse complement strand
GTGCGGCGCTGCCCGCCGCGCCGGCGATGCGGCAATCCGCAGCGGAGCCGCCCTATCGGCCGCGCGCCTCGGCCTCGATGTCGGCCGCCAAGGCGCGCAGCGGCTCGGAAATCGTCACCGCATAGGGCTGATCCTGTCTGAGCCGCCGCAGCGGCGCCGGCAGGCGCTGCAACGCGCGCGCGGCCTGGGCGCGGATGTCGGCGAGCGGCGGCGGCGGCGCAAGGCGCTTGCCGGCGCGCATGACCGGCACGAGCAGGGGCTCGCCGGCTTGTCTTTCATGTGCAAGCGAGATCATGTCGCCGCACATGATCCCGTCGGCATCGTAGCGGCGCCATACCTGCTTGCGCCCCGGCCAGGTCTCCTTTCCCGGCGACAATTTGCGTCGCGGGCGGCCGGCATATTCCTGCAGCTTGTAGGCGCAATCGAGCGAAGGGGCGTCGATCGAGGCGTCGAGATTGACGCCGATGCCGTAGCCGTCGATCGGCGCCTGCACCTCGTTCATGCGCTGCAATACGTCCTCATTGATGCCGCCGCTGGCGAGAATGATCACCTCCTTCAAGCCGCCCGCATCGAGGATCGCGCGCACCTTGCGGGCCGAGGCGGCGAGATCCCCGGAGTCGATCCGCACGCCGCGGATGGCGATGCCGTCGGCCTTCAGCTTCGGCGCGAGCGCCACCACTTTGCGCGCACCGGCTTCCACGTCATAAGTGTCGATCAACAGGATGACCCCTTCGGGCCGCGCGCGCGCGAAATTCTCGAACGCCTGCTCCTCGTCGTCATGCACTTGCACGAAGGAATGCGCCATGGTGCCGACGACGGGGATCCCGTAGCGCCGGCCCGCTTCCACATTGGCGGCGCCGTCGAATCCGGCGATGTAGCTCGCCCGCGCGGAGAACAATCCGGC
Source organism: Pseudolabrys sp. (assembly GCA_019689975.1). Lineage (GTDB taxonomy): Bacteria > Pseudomonadota > Alphaproteobacteria > Rhizobiales > Xanthobacteraceae > Pseudolabrys. The sequence continues at coordinate 20,586 of JADGGK010000048.1, read as the reverse complement.
TTCGGCGCCGTGCGCCGTGCGCAGACCGAAATCGGCGAGGGTCTTGCCGGGCGCCGCGAGCACCATGCGCGCGGCCTTCGAAGCGATGAGCGTCTGAAAATGCAGGATGTTGATCAGCCGCGTTTCGACGAGCTGGGCCTGCGGCAGGGGTGCCACGACGCGCAGGAGCGGTTCATCGGGAAAGCACGGCGTGCCCTCGGCCATCGCCTCGACGTCGCCGGTGAAGCGGAACGCCTTAAGATAGTCGAGCAGGTTCGAACGGAAGCGGCCGGTCGCGGCAAGCCAGGCGACGTCGGCCTCGGAGAAGCGGAGATTTTCCAGGTAGTCGAGCGCGTCCTGGAGGCCGGCCGCGAGCAGGAAGCCGCGGCGCGGCGGCAGCCGCCGCACGAAGAACTCGAATACCGCCTCCTTGTCCTCGCCCCGGTCCAGATAGGCCTGGACCATGTTGAGCTGGTAGAGGTCTGTCGTAAGCGGACTGGCGGAAGGCGTCATGGCGGCTGCGCGCGTTGGGACGATCGCAAGGATCAAAGGCTCGCGACGTGTCGGCCCTGCCTCGATGCAAGGATGGCTCCCCGGGCCGGATTCGAACCAGCGACCAACCGGTTAACAGCCGGTTGCTCTACCACTGAGCTACCGGGGAAGATGGGTGGGCTGCAGCGCAGCGCCTATAACAAAGCATGCCGCGCTTTGCAAAGCGGGCGGCAAGGCAGCCTGCCGGCATACCGCCTTGCGCGGCGCGAGGGAGCGGCGCAGGACCCGAGGGGCGGGGGCGGAACCACACGCCGCCCGTGCTGGAGGCCACGGCCGGAATTGAACCGGCGTACCCGGTTTTGCAGACCGGTGCGTCACCACTCCGCCACGTGGCCTCGCGCCAAAGCCTATATAGGAGCCCTGCTTGTTCCACAACGCCGCGCCCCGCGGTCGGCGGCTTGCCTTGCGGATATCGCTATTGCAGAAAAGCCCCGCAATTTTTCTGCGCTTCGAGGTTGGCAATGATCGATTTCGCCACCGCGCGCCGCCATATGGTGGACGGCCAGATCCGCACCGCCAACGTGACGGACCGGCGCATCCTTGCGGCGATGGCGGAGACCGCGCGCGAGCGCTTTCTCCCCGCGGCGCAGGCGCAGCTTGCCTATCTTGATCTCGACGTGCCGGTCGGGGCCGGACGCCGCCTGCTCAAACCGATGGTATTCGCCAAATTGCTGCAGGCGCTGCAGATCACCGCGACCAGCCGGGTGCTCGATGTCGGTTGCGCGACCGGCTACGGCGCGGCCGTGCTCGCGCGGCTTGCCGGGCAGGTGGTGGCGCTGGAAGAGGAGCCCTCGCTCTTCCGGCACGCGCGGGAATCGCTAACCGGGTGCGCCAATGTCACGGTCGTGAACGGGCCCTTGGCCGAGGGCTGGCCGCCGTCCGCGCCCTATGACGCGATCCTGCTCGAGGGCGCCGCGGAATCCATTCCTCAGCGCTTGTTGCAGCAGCTTGCCGATGAGGGGCGCCTCGGCTGCGTGCTGGGGGCGGCAGCCGGCGCCAAAGCGATCCTCTTTTGGCGCAGCGGCAAGGACCTAAGCCGGCGGGCGGTCTTCGATGCCGCGGCTCCGCTGCTGCCCGGCTTCGCCAAACCGGCTGAATTCGTGTTCTGACCGGTTCCGGCGAGGACGTGGCGGAAATGCTTCAGCCGCGGACTTTTCCGCCGTAAACTCGGCGGCCGGGGTTTCATCGTCCGCCGGCCTAGACTATGTTGCCGGTTCCGGGTTGGCTTGCCCGGGGGTTGGAAACCGTGTTTCGTTAAGGCGTTGGGGATGAGGGTCGTTGCTCATCGAGCAGGGGCGATCGGTGCATGCGCGCTTGCCGTGACCTTGTCGGCGGCTCTCAAGGGCGTGCCCGCGCGCGCGGAGAGCCTCGAGGCCGCGCTCGTCGAAGCCTATATGAACAATCCCTCGCTCAATTCGCAGCGCGCGGCGGTGCGCGCGACCGACGAAAACGTGCCGCAGGCGCTCTCCGGCTATCGGCCGAGAATCAGCATCGTCGCCACCGCTGCCGAGAATTCGCAATCGACCGTGTCCAAGGCCTTGCCGACGCCTCCGGGACAGCCGGCGACCTATTCAACCCTGAGCGGCTATAATTCGCCGGCCTCGGTCGGCGCCACCATCACGCAAACGCTGTTCAACGGTTTCCAGACCGCCAATCGCACCCGCCAGGCCGAAAGCCAGGTGCTGGCGGCGCGCGAAACGCTGCGCAATACCGAACAGACAGTGCTGCTCAACGCCGTCACCGCCTACATGAACCTGTTGCGCGACGGCGCGATTCTCGATCTGCAACGGCGCAATGTCGACGTCTTGCAGGAGCAATTGCGCCAGACGCGCGACCGTTTCAACGTCGGCGAGGTGACGCGCACCGACGTCGCGCAGGCCGAATCGCGGCTCGCCGCGGGCCGTTCGCAAGTGCTGATCGCCGAGGCCAACTACAAGGCCTCGGTCGCAACCTATCGCCAGGTCATCGGCAGCGAGCCCGGCCACCTGACGCCGGCAAGCCCGGTCGACCGCTTCTCGCCGCACAGCCTGGCGAGCGCCATCGCGGTCGCCAGCACCACCAATCCGGCCGTCACGCTTGCCCAGTTCAATGTCGATGCCGCGGCCCTTGCCGTGAAAGTGGCCGAAGGCGCGCTCTATCCGACCTTCTCGGTGCAGGGCAGTTTCACCAAGAACTGGGGAAGCACGCAGGCGCTCACGATCATGGAGAATTACAACGCCACGGTGCTCGGCACGCTCAGCGTGCCGATCTATCAGGGCGGCGCCGAATATTCGCTGATCCGGCAGGCCAAGGAGACGCTCGGCCAGCGTCGGCTCGATCTCGACGTGGCGCGCGACCAGGTGCGCCAGGCGGTGGTGCAGTCCTGGGGGCAGCTCGAGGCGGCCAAGGCGAATATCGAGGCGACGCAGGCGCAGGTGCAGGCCGCCGAAATCGCCCTCAACGGCGTGCGCGAGGAGGCGCGCGTCGGGCAACGTACCACGCTCGACGTGCTCAACGCACAGCAGGAACTGGTGAACGCGCGGGTCGCGCTGGTCACCGCCCAGCGCGACCGCGTGGTCGCGTCCTACACCCTGCTTGCCGCGGTCGGTCGCCTGTCGCCGCAGGTACTGGGGCTGCGCGTGCCGACCTACGATGCACGCGTGCATTATCACCAGGTCCGCGACAGTTGGGCCGGGCTGCGCACGCCGGACGGCCGCTGAGTCGCACGCGCGCCTGCGTGTCCACAGCCAAAGCACCGAACCGCCGATATTCCGGCTGCCCAGGCAAGCCCGCTCTGGCATATAAAGGAAGGGCCGGGCGATTCGCGCGCATTGGTGCGGACGCCTCTCGGAGTGTCGTTACGCGGTTGGGAATGTCGCCATGAGCCAAGCGGCGAAAGCCGAAGAGCCCTCGATGGAGGAGATTTTGGCCTCGATTCGGCGCATCATCGCCGACGACGACGTCGGGAAACAGGTCAAGACGCCCGATCCGCCGGCCGCCTCGCCGCCGCTTCAGGGCGCGCCCGCCGCCGCCAACAGCCAGCAGGACGTCGACGCGATGTTGGCGGCGCTGGACAAGCCGGCGACGGCGGCTGCCGCGGGGCCGACCCAGCCGACCGAGATCCTCGAGCTCACGGAAGCGATGGCCGCGTCCCCGCCGCGGGGCGACGCGACGTCCGGCTTCCGCACCATCGAACCGGGTTCCGACGTTGTCTTCACCGAACCGCATGAGGAGCCGCCGTCGCAACCGCCGCCGCGCGCCTTCGACGAGACGCGGATGACCGCCGCGCGAGCGGCGCGGTCGGAACGGCCGCTTTTGTCGCCGGCAACGGCCGCCGCGGTGGACAGCGCGTTCAATTCGCTCGCCAATACCGTCCTCGGCGCCAATGCGCGCACGCTCGAGGATCTGGTGAAGGAAATGTTGCGGCCGATGCTGAAGACCTGGCTCGACGACAATCTGCCCTCGCTGGTCGAGCGCATCGTGCGCGACGAGATCGAACGCGTCTCGCGCGGGCGCCATTAGCGCGGATGTCGGCGCTATTGAACGGTCAAGGCGAGTGCAGCCTGGGCCCGCCGGGGCGAGCCCGAGCGAAAACGAAAGCCAAGCAATCGACAATCGGCTGCACCACCGATGCCTGCGCCGCCTGCGGAGCCGATTGACCCGGCCGGCGTCCTATGCCGGCCGCCGTTCCTTCAGCTTCGTGCCCACCCACAGCGCCAGCGCCATCAAGGCCGTGGCCGCCAGCACGAAAGCGGGTGCGGCGCCGAAGCGGTCGACGACGAATGCCATCAGCGCCACGCCGGCGCTTTGACCGAGGAACAGAGCCGAGGAAAAGGCCGCGACCGCCGTGCCGCGCGCCTCGGGCCGCATTTGCGTGGCATTGGTCTGCAGCGTGTTATGCAGCATGTAATAACCGAATCCCAGAATGCCGCAGGCGATCGGCGCGCCAAGCCATGAGGATGCGCCGGCGAGCGCCAGGAATCCCATTGCCATGAGCACGCCGCCGCCGATCGCGAGGCCGCGCTCTCCCAGCACGGCAAGCAGGCGGTGCACCGAGCCGGCATAGAACACGCTGCCCACGCCGTACATCGCCACCACCAGACCGGCGGCCGCGAAGCTCACGCCGAAACGCGCGGTCAGATCGGCGGCCACATAGGCGAAGGCGCCAAAGAAAATGCCGCCTTCCAGGAATACGGCAAGCAATATGAATCGGCACCAGGGCAGGGCGAGGAGCTCGCGGTAGCTCGCGATGAGACCCGACCGCGCGCCGTCGCCGGAGCGCTGCGGTCGCGCATGGGGATTGCCGCGCAGTTCGCGGCCGAGCGCGAGCGCGGCGGCGGCGAAGACCGCGGCGAGCACCAGGAACACGGTACGCCAGCCGAGGAGATCGCCGATCACCCCGCCCGCCGCCTGACCCGCGATCATCCCGAACATCTGCCCGGCAAGAAAACGGGCAAGCACGGTCTGCCGCTGCGCATAGGGTACGGTGTCGCCCACATAGGCCATGCCCAGCGGGACGATGACGGCCGCGCCCGGCGCCGCGAGCAGGCGCGCCAGCGCGAGTTGCGTGAGCGAGCGCGACGCCGAACATGCCAGCACCAGCACGCAGGAGGCGGCGCAGGCCGCGGCGACCGCCTGGCACTTGCCCATGCGGTCGCCGATCAATCCGGCCAGAGCCTGGGTCAGGCCGTAGGGAACGGCATAGGCGGTGACGATGGCGGAGGCGCTGCCCAGACTCGCCTGGAAGTCCGCTGCCACCTGCGGCAGCAGGGGGTCCGAGACGCGCAGGCTCGCCCCGCTTGCGAAGGCGGCGAGCGCCATGAACGCGATCATGCGGGCAAGAGCGCGATCGGCAACGGGCAAAGTGGCGGACACGTTGACTCCGGCGGGGGTCGCAGGCTTTCTAGCGCGCCACGACATTCATGTCAGCGCGCGATGATCGAGAAAACCTATCAGCCTGCGCAGATCGAAGGCCGCATTTACGCGGCATGGGAACGGGCGGGCGCTTTCCGCGCCGGCCGGAGCGAGCGTTCCGCCGCCGCGCCCTACTGTATCGTCATCCCGCCGCCCAACGTCACCGGCTCGTTGCATATGGGCCATGCGCTCAACAACACGCTGCAGGACATTCTCTGCCGCTTCGAACGCATGCGCGGCAAGGACGTGCTCTGGCAGCCGGGCACGGATCACGCCGGCATCGCGACCCAGATGGTGGTCGAACGCCAACTGATGGAACGCAACCTGCCCGGCCGGCGCGAACTCGGACGGGAGAAGTTCCTCGAACGCGTGTGGCAATGGAAGGCGGAGTCGGGCGGCGCCATCGTCAACCAACTCAAGCGGCTCGGCGCCTCCTGCGATTGGTCGCGCGAGCGCTTCACCATGGACGAGGGACTTTCCCGCGCCGTGGTCAAGGTTTTCGTGCAGCTTTACCGGGCCGGGCTCATCTACAAGGACAAGCGCTTGGTCAACTGGGATCCCAAGCTGCTCACCGCCATCTCCGATCTCGAGGTCGTGCAGATCGAGACCAAAGGGCATCTGTGGCACCTGCGCTATCCGCTCGAGGGCCGCTCTTTCGATCCCGACGATCCTTCGACGTTCATCGTGGTCGCCACCACGCGGCCCGAGACGATGCTGGGCGACGTCGCGGTGGCCGTGCATCCCGAGGATGAGCGCTACAAGGCCTATGTCGAGGCCTTCAGGGCCGGCAGGCCCGCCCGCGTCATCCTGCCGCTCGTCGGCCGGCGCATTCCGATCATCGCGGACGAATATTCCGATCCGGAAAAGGGCTCGGGCGCGGTGAAGATCACGCCGGCGCACGATTTCAACGATTTCGAGGTCGGCAAACGCCACGGCCTGCCGCAGATCAACATCTTCGGCACCGACGCCCGCCTCGCGCTCAAGGGCAATGCCGAATTCCTCGCCGGCGTGCCGGCCTCGGGCGAACTCGACGAGACGCTCGGGCTGCATGGCGTCGAACGTTTCGCCGCGCGCAAGCAGATCGTTGCCCGCCTTAAGGAGCGGGGCCTGGTCGCAAAGGTCGAGCCGCACACGCATGCGGTGCCGCACGGCGACCGGTCCAATGTCGTCATCGAGCCGTTCCTTACCGATCAGTGGTACGTCGACGCCAGGAAGCTCGCACAACCGGCGATCGCCGCCGTGCGCGCGGGCAAGACCAGGTTCGTCCCGCAGAACTGGGAGAACACCTATTTCAACTGGATGGAAAACATCCAGCCCTGGTGCATCTCGCGGCAATTGTGGTGGGGTCACCAGATACCGGCCTGGTACGGCCCGGACGGCGCGGTGTTCGTGGCCGAGAGCGAGGCCGAGGCGCGCGCCGCCGCCCAACGGCATTACGGCAGGACGACCGAGCTGACGCGCGACGAGGATGTGCTCGACACGTGGTTTTCCTCGGCGCTGTGGCCGTTCTCGACGCTGGGCTGGCCGGATAGCACTCCCGAGCTCGACCGCTACTACCCGACGAACGTCCTCGTCACCGGCTTCGACATCATCTTCTTCTGGGTCGCGCGCATGATGATGATGGGCCTGCACGTCATGCGGCAGGTGCCGTTCCGCGACGTCTATATCCATGCGCTCGTGCGCGACGAGCGCGGACAGAAGATGTCGAAGTCGAAGGGCAATGTCATCGACCCGCTGGCCTTGATCGACCAATACGGCGCCGACGCCTTGCGCTTCACGCTCGCCGCCATGGCGGCGCAGGGGCGCGACATCAAGCTTTCCACGCAACGCGTCGAGGGCTACCGCAATTTCGCGACCAAGTTGTGGAATGCCGCGCGCTTCGCCGAACTGAACGAATGCACGGTCGCGCCGGGATTCAGGCCGGAAGCGGCCGAGGAGACGCTCAACCGCTGGATCGCGCACGAGGTCGCCAAGGTCGCGCGCGAGGTCACGCGCTCGCTCGAAGCCTACCGCTTCAACGATGCCGCCGGCGCGCTCTATCGCTTCGTCTGGAATGTCTATTGCGACTGGTATCTCGAATTGGCCAAGCCCCTGCTCGCCGGCCCCGACGGCCGCGTGAAGCAGGAGACGCGCGCCATGGTGGCCTGGGTGCGCGACATCGTCCTCAAGCTTCTCCACCCGTTCATGCCCTTCGTGACGGAAGAACTGTGGGCGGTCACCGCGTCCGCCGCCGTGCCGGGCGGCGCCAGCGCGCGGGACTCGCTCTTGGCGCTGGCATCCTGGCCCGACCTCGGGGGGTTCGAGGACCAGGCGGCCGAAGCCGAAATCGGTTGGGTCGTCGACCTCGTCACCGCCGTGCGCTCGTTGCGTGCCGAAATGAACGTCGCCGCGCCGATCCCGATGGTGCTCGCGGGGGCGTCGGCTAAGACGCAGACCCGCGCCGCACGCTGGGCGGACGTGATCAAGCGTCTCGCGCGCATCTCGGACATTTCCTCCGCCGCATCCCCGCCAAGCGGCGCCGTGCAGCTCATCGTTCGCGGCGACATCGTCGCGCTGCCGCTCAAGGGTATCGTCGATCTCGTCGCCGAACAGGCCCGCCTTGCCCGGGAAATGCAGAAGGCGGATGCGGACATCGCGCGCGTCGACGCCAAGCTCGGCAATGCCAATTTCCTCGCCCGCGCCCCGGAAGAGGTCATAGAGGAGGAGAAAGAGAAGCGCGCCGAGGCGCTTGCGCGCAAGGCCAGGATCGCCGAGGCTCTGGAGCGTCTGAAGGGCGCGGCATGAGCCCTCGCGGCCGCGCATAATCCGACGCGGCCGCGTCAAACCTGAACGGGATCCGCGCATGAGAATTTTCCTCGCCGGAGCCGGCGGCGCAATCGGACGAAGGCTGACGCCGCTGTTGCGCCAGGCCGGCCACACGGTCGTCGGCACCACGCGCAGCGCCGAGAAGGTGCCCGCGATCGCCGCGCTCGGCGCCGAGCCGGTGGTCGTCGACGTCTTCGACGCGGGAGCGCTCGCCGCGACCCTGGACGCGGCCAAGGCGGATGTCGTCGTGCACCAGCTGACCGATCTCGCCTTTGCCCCCGGCACGCCGCGCTACGAGGAGGGCCTTGCGCGCAATGCCCGCCTGCGCATCGAGGGGACGCGCAACCTGGTCGCCGCCGCCAAGGCGGCGGGCATCGCGCGCATGATCGCGCAGAGCATCGCCTTCGTCTATGCGCCGGGAAAGGGCGCGCGCGTCGAGAGCGATCCGCTCGACGTCGATGCGGCGAAAGCGCAGACGGTGGCCAGCGTGAAGGCGCTTGAGGAGTCCGTGCTGTCGCTGCCCGAGGGCATCGTCTTGCGCTACGGATTCTTCTACGGCCCGGGCACCTGGGCACCGGAGGCGGCCTCCCGCCGACCGGCCGTCCATATCGACGCGGCGGCGCAGGCGGCCGCGCTCGCCGTGACGCGCGGCAGATCGGGAGTCTACAATGTCGTCGAAGATGACGACCTCGTCTCGAGCGCGAAGGCGCGACGCGAACTCGGCTTCGACGCGCGGTTCCGGCTTGCTGCCTGAGCGGCGGCGATCGCCTATCCGAAGGGCTTGCTCAAAAATGGCGAGCCTTTGAGTCCGTAACGCCAGGGACGGTCGACCGCCTTGGTGATGCCGATGCGCGGACCGGTGACGATCTCCGGCACGCTGCTGCGGGCACGCAATTCGAAGGGCGGGCGATCGAGGGCAAGGCCGTTGTGCCGCAGCGTGATGCCCAGGGCCTCGGTCAGCTTTCCGGGCCCCGAACACAGGTCGCGCGCGTCGCTGCAGCCGCGCCGCCGCCGCATGACCGGAAGCCCGTGGGTGGGCGCCAAGGCGCGAATGAGCACGGCGCTGGCCGAGCCTGTCGCCTCGCAGACGAAATTGACGCACCAGTGGATGCCGTAGGAGCGGTAGACATAGGCGAAGCCGGGCGGGCCGAACATCACCGCATTGCGGGCGGTCGGGCCGCGATAGCTGTGCGCGGCCGGATCGGTATGGTGGTAGGCCTCCACCTCGACGATGATGCCGCCCACCCCCTCGACCAGGAGGGTTGCCCCGATCAGTTCGGGCGCGACAAGGTGCACGGAGCGGTCGAAAAAGCTGCGCCGCAGGCGGGAGCCCTTCAGCATCGAGGCCATGGATGCGCTCGAATACCCGTCGACAGGGTTGATTGCCGGTTGATTTGTTGCAGCCGCAGCGGGGAATCTGTGGCTTCGATGCAACAGGTGGGGAACATTTAAACCATTCCAGCCAAGCTGTCCCGCCGCGCCGCGTTTTGGCCACACCCTGTCTCCACATCAGACCGGAAAGTAAAGCGCAAGCCGTTGTTGGCATTCCCGTTTTTCCGCGGGCCGGCGGAGCGGTCCGGTGCGGCGGCACGGCGACAGGAAGGGTTGGGGCGGTTGACCGTCATGGATGCGAAAACGAGTTTGAAATCCCGGCTGCCGAGCCGGCATGCCACCGAGGGGGTGGAACGGGCGCCGCACCGCGCCTTCTACTATGCGATGGGGCTGACCAAGGACCAGATCCATCAGCCCTTCGTGGGTGTGGCGACATGCTGGAACGAGGCGGCGCCGTGCAATATCGCGTTGATGCGGCAAGCGCAGGCGGTGAAGAAGGGCGTGTCGGCGGCGGGCGGCACGCCGCGCGAGTTCTGCACCATTACCGTGACCGACGGCATCGCCATGGGCCATGCCGGCATGAAGGCATCGCTGCCCTCGCGCGAGGTCATCGCCGACTCGGTCGAACTCACGGTGCGCGGCCACGCCTATGATGCGCTCATCGGTCTTGCCGGATGCGACAAGTCGCAGCCGGGCATGATGATGGCCATGTGCCGCCTCAACGTGCCGTCGATCTACATCTATGGCGGTTCGATCCTGCCGGGCAAGTTCAAGGGCCGCGAGGTCACGGTGCAGGACGTCTACGAGGCGGTCGGCAAATATACGGTCGGCGAGTTCACCGCGGAGGACCTCGATACCATCGAACAGAACGCCTGCCCCTCGGCGGGCGCCTGCGGCGCTCAGTTCACTGCCAATACGATGGCCACCGTGTCGGAGGCCATCGGGCTTGCCTTGCCCTATTCGGCGGGCGCGCCGGCGCCTTACGAAATCCGCGACAAGTTCTGCATGCTCGCCGGCGAGATGATCATGGACCTGATCGTCAAGAACATCCGCCCGCGCGACATCGTCACCCGCAAGGCTCTCGAGAATGCGGCCGCGGTGGTCGCCGCGACCGGCGGCTCGACCAATGCCGCGCTGCACCTTCCCGCCATCGCCCACGAATGCGGCATCGAGTTCAATCTGTTCCACGTTGCCGAGGTCTTCAAAAGGACACCTTATATCGCAGATTTGAAACCAAGCGGCCGCTATGTCGCCAAGGATTTGTTCGAGGCTGGCGGCGTGCCCTTGCTGATGAAGACGCTGCTCGATCACGGCTATCTGCACGGTGACTGTCTCACCGTGACCGGCCGCAGCCTGGCCGAAAATCTCAAGAACGTGAAATGGAACCCCGACCAGGACGTCGTGCGTCCGGCCGACCGCCCGATTCTGCCGACCGGCGGCGTCGTGGGGTTGAGGGGCAACCTCGCCCCCGAGGGGGCCATCGTCAAGGTGGCGGGGATGTCGGGGCTGCGCTTCTCGGGTCCGGCGCGTTGTTTCGACCGCGAGGAGGATTGCTTCGAGACGGTCAAGAACCGCCGCTACAAGGAAGGCGATGTCCTCGTCATCCGCTACGAGGGTCCCAAAGGGGGTCCCGGCATGCGCGAGATGCTCGCGACCACGGCCCTGCTCTATGGTCAGGGAATGGGCGGCAAGGTCGCGCTGATCACCGACGGCCGCTTTTCCGGGGCCACGCGCGGCTTCTGCGTCGGCCATGTCAGTCCCGAGGCGGCGGTGGGCGGGCCGATCGCGCTCATCCGCGACGGCGACATCATCGAGCTCGACGCCGAAAAGGGCACGCTCGACGTGCGGCTGTCGGCCGAGGAGCTTGCCCGGCGCAAGAGCGAATGGAAGCCGCGCGAGAACGAGTACGGCTCGGGCTATTTGTGGAAATACACCCGCGAGGTCGGGTCGGCGCTCTATGGCGCGGTGACGCATCCGGGCGCGGCGGGCGAGAAGGCGTGCTATGCGGACAGCTAACTCGCTCGTCGGCGCGAGCGTGATCATCGCCGCAATTGCTTCGGCGCCCGTCTTCGCGTTTGACGGCACCAAGACCGATCCCGACGCAACGCTTGCCATTCCGGCTTCGCCGGGCGACGCGTTCCGCTCCGGCGCACGCTGGCTGAAGGTGGGCGAAAAGGATAGGGCGCTGCGTGCCCTCGAATATGCGGCCGAGAAAGGCCATCCGCTGGCGCTGTGGAAACTCGGCCGCATGTACGCGGACGGCGATGGCGTGGGGCAGGACGACTACAAGGCGTTCCAGTATTTCCGGCGGATCGCCGAGAGCCATGCCGAGGACAATCCCGACACGCAGCAGGCGCGGTTCGTCGCCAATGCCTTCGTCGCGCTCGGGCAATACTATCTCGAAGGCATTCCCAAGACGCCGGTGCAGCGCGATCCCGACCGGGCGCGCGAAATGTTCGCCTATGCGGCATCCTATTTCCGCGACCCCGACGCGCAATATTATCTGGCGCGGCTCTATCTCGACGGCATCGGCGCGCCGCACGATCCGCGCATGGCCGCGCGTTGGTTCGGCCTCGCGGCGCAGAAAGGCCAGTGCCGGGCGCAGGCGATGCTCGGCGCGATGCTGTTCTCGGGCGATCACGTGCCGCGCCAGGCGGCGCGCGGGCTCATGTGGCTCACCCTCGCCAAGGACAATGCCAAGGATGCGCCGACGAGCGACCAGGCCTGGATCGGCCGGCTCTACAGCAGCGCGATGAGCCAGGCGAGCGAGGACGAGCGCGCGCTTGCCGGTCTCTATCTCAAGCAGTGGATGGAAACGCGGCACGAGTGACCGCCTCCGGCGGCGTTACCGTTTGCGGCGGCGGCCCGGCGGCGTTTGCCCCCGATTCCGGTCGCATTGCACCGCCACCGTGGCGGCCGCGGAGTCGGGCAGCGGCGACGACGCGATGAAGCGTCACATGATCCGTTCCGGATGGATCGACCCTCGCTTTGCGCGGGCTCGCATTGGCGGGTCGATATCACCGCAATCCGCCCGGGAGGGCGGGACCGGATCTCACCGGATATCGAGGTCGACATAGACGGGCACGTGGTCGGACGGCTTGTCCCAACCGCGCACGTGGCGGTCGACTCCCGCATGCGCGAGGCGGTCGGCCGCTTGCGGCGACAGGAGGATGTGATCGATGCGGATGCCGTCGTCCTTGGCGAAGGCGCCGCCCTGGTAATCCCAGTAGGTGAACAGCCCGGGATCGTCGCTCACCGCGCGCAACGCATCGACGAGACCGAGATTGACCAGAGTGCGGAATTTGTCCCGCGTCGGCTTAAGAAACAGGGCATCATGGATCCACGCTTCCGGATGTTTGGCATCGGCCGGCGTGGGAATGACATTGTAGTCGCCGGCCAGGACCAGGGGCTCCTCGAGCGTCAGGCGCGCGCGCGCGAAGGCGATCAGCCGGTCCATCCAGCGGAGTTTATAGGCGTAGCGGTCCCCGGGCGCGGGATTGCCGTTCGGCAGGTAGAGACTCGCGACCCGCAGCACCCCGCCGCGCACCGAGATCACCGCTTCCAGGAATCGCGCCTGCGCGTCGCCGTCGTCGCCCATGAGGCCTGGCGCCACCTCGTCGAAGGGCAATTTCGACAACAGCGCCACGCCGTTAAACGTCTTCTGCCCGTGCACGGCGATGTTGTAGCCGAGCGCTTCCAGCGGCTCGCGCGGAAAGGCGTCGTCGGTGCACTTGATCTCCTGCAGGCAGACGATGTCCGGTTTTCGTTCCTCGAGCCAGGCCTGCAGGCCGTCCATGCGCTGGCGAATCGAATTGACGTTCCAGGTGGCGATACGCATGGGCAAGTCCCGGCCGCGGCGCGACGCCCCAAATCTACCAATGAGCGCAGGGATGTGCACGCGCGGCCGTTAATATGCTAAGGGGAGGCGCGCCGATGAAGTGGGAATAGGCGCGCCACGGGGCCGAGGGGAACAGGGCCGGGCAGGGGGGTGGTCACGGGCATCCCGGCGGTCAGGAAATCGCGTCAAGATCGCGGCATCGAGGTCGCATCAACACAAGGCACATGACCGAGCGCACATGACCAAGCGCAAATGGATCGTCGGACTGGGGTTGCTCGTCCTGGTGGGACTGGCGCTGCTCGCGCGCAGCCGCTGGACCACGGAAGGGGCCGTCGCGCGTTCGCAGAGCGCGAGCGAGCGGGTGGTGCCGGTCGATGTGACCACCGCCATCCGCAAATCCGTGCCGGTGCGGCTCGACGCGATCGGCACCGTGACGCCGATCGCCAGCGTCGCCATCAAGGCGCGGGTGGACACCACCATCACCGCCGTGCATTTCAAGGACGGCGCCCACGTCAATGCCGGGGATCTTTTGTTCACGCTCGACGGACGCGCGATCGAGGCGCAGATCGCGCAGACCGAAGGCGCCATCGAGCGCGACCGCGCGCAGCTCGAAGGCGCCGAGCGCGACGTCAAGCGCTACACCGATCTCGTCGCCAAGGGCGCGACGCCGACCGTCAATCTCGACAACGCAAAAACGCAGGCCGAGGTCTACCGCGCCGCCATCAAATCGGATCAGGGATTGCTGGAGAATCTCAAGGTACAACTCGGCTACTGCACAATACGCGCGCCGATCAGCGGCCGCATCAGCGCCGCCAATGTCAAGGTCGGCAATTTCGTGCGCCAGGCGGACACGGTGCCGATGGCGACCATCAACCAGATGGCGCCGGTCTATGTGAGCTTCACGGTGCCGCAGAAGAACCTGCCCGAGATCCGCCAGGCGATCGCGGCGGGGACCGCGACCGTCGACGCCCTCGTGCCGGGCGAGGAGCGGCGGGCGCACGGAACGGTCACCATGATCGAGAACACCGTCGACCCCGCCACCGGCATGGCGACGGTGCGCGCAACCATGCCGAACGAGGACGAATTGCTGTGGCCCGGCACGCTGGTGACCGTTGAACTGACCCTGCGACATGAGGAAGCGGTGGTCGTTCCTGCCAACGCCGTGCAGGCGAGCCAGGCGGGGAATTTCGTCTTTGTCGTCGTTGACGGGGTCGCCAAGGTGCAGCCGGTCAAGGTCGAGCGCCGTTTCCAGCAGCAGGCGGTGATCGCGTCCGGCCTCAAGGGCGGCGAGACCGTGGTGACGGAAGGGCAGCTGCTGCTGTCCAATGGCACGCGCGTCAATGCGCGCAACGTGGCGGTCTCTGCGGCTGCGGGCAGCTAGCGCATGACGCTCTCGGAGACCTGCATTCGCCGCCCGGTGCTGACGACGCTGATGACAGCGTCGCTGATCGTGTTCGGCATCTTCGCCTACCGGCTGCTGCCGGTGGCGGCTCTGCCCGCGGTCGACTTTCCGACGATCCAAATCGCCGCGCAATTGCCGGGCGCGAGCCCCGAGACCATGGCCGCGTCGGTTGCCGCGCCGATCGAGCGGCAGCTCTCCACGATCGCCGGCATTTCCTCGATGACGTCGTCGTCCGCGCTGGGATTGACGCAAATCACCGTCCAGTTCGATCTTGGCCGCAATATCGACGGCGCCGCCCTTGACGTGCAGACCGCCCTGTCGGTGGCGGCGAAAAATCTCCCGGTCGAAATGACGACGCCACCCAGTTTCCGCAAGGTCAATCCTGCGGAGTTTCCCGTGCTCTACGTGAGTTTGCGCTCCGACACGCTGCCGTTGTCGACGATCGATGATTACGCCGAAACGGTGTTGGCGCCGCAGATTTCGCAGATGCCGGGCGTCGCCCAGGTGCTGGTCTACGGCGAGCAGAAATTCGCCGTCCGCGTGCAGGTCGATCCGGTGGCCGCCGCGGCGCGCAACATCACGCTGGAAGACATCCGCAATGTCGTCGCCAGCACCAATTCGAACGCGCCGGTCGGCACTCTTTCCGGCAGCCGCCAGGCGGTGACATTGCTCGCCACCGGCGCGATGCGTCACGCCTCCGACTATCGCGACGTGGTCGTCGCCTATCGCAACGGCGCGCCGGTCAAGCTCGAGCAGGTCGCGAACGTGATCGACAGCGTGGAAAACGACAAGATCGCCACCTGGTTCAACGACTCGCGCGCAATCGTGCTGGCGATCCAACGCCAACCGGACGCCAATACCGTCGCCGTGGTCGACGAGGTGCGCAGCGCTCTTCCGCAGATGCGCGCTCAGGTTCCCGCCGCAATCCAGATGCAGCCGTTGTTCGACCGGTCGATATCGATCCGCGCCGCGGTGAGCAACGTGCAGGAGACGCTGGCGATCGCCTTCTGCCTCGTCATCATGGTGATCTTCCTTTTCCTGCGGAAGGTTTCCGCCACGATCATACCGACCCTGGCGGTGCCGGTATCGGTGATCGGCACCTGCGCGGCGATGTATGCGTTCGGTTTTTCGATCAACAACATGACGTTGCTCGCGCTCACTCTCTCGGTCGGCTTTGTCGTCGACGACGCGATCGTCATGCTCGAGAACATCGTGCGCCACGTGGAGGGCGGCATGCGTCCCTTCGAGGCGGCGCTCAAGGGATCGCGCGAGATCGGTTTCACCATCGTTTCCATCACCTTTTCATTGATCGCCGTGTTCATTCCGGTGCTGCTGATGGGCGGCATGGTCGGCCGCGTATTTCGTGAATTCGCGGTGACGATCGCGGTGGCGATCGTGGTCTCCGGATTCGTCTCGCTCACGCTCACGCCGATGCTGTGCGCGCGCGTGCTCAAGGGACACGCTTCCGAACATGCGCAAGGGCGGAACTGGCTTCTGCGCGGCTTCGAAAGGGGTTTCGAGCTGATGCTGAGCGGTTACCAGCGTAGCCTCGATTTGGTGCTGCGCCACAAGCCGGTCATGCTGGGGCTCACGCTCGCGACCTTCGTCGGCACGATCTGGCTCTATGTCGTCGTGCCGAAGGGATTCTTCCCTACCGAGGACACCGGTTACGTCATCGGCATAACCGAAGGCAATACCGACATCTCCTTCCCGGCGATGGCGGCGTTGCAGCGCAAGGTCGCCGATATCGTCCGCAAGGATCCGGCCGTCGATTACATCAACTCCACGGTCGGCGCGGGAGGACCCAACACGCTTCCCAACAGCGGGCGGATGCTGGTCGCGCTGAAGCCGCGGGAAGAACGCGACAAGCTCGCCACCGTGCTCGACCGGCTCCGCCGCGAGGCCAATGTCGTTCCGGGCATCCAGATATTTTTCCAACCGATCCAGAACATCAATCTGGGCGGACGACTGAACAAGAGCCAATATCAGTACACGCTGCAATCGAACGACACCGAGGCGCTTTATCGCCTGGCGCCCGAACTACGGGACAAGATGGCAAAGCTGCCCGCGCTTCGCGACGTGACCACCGATCTCTACGTGAAGAACCCGCAGGTGACGGTCGAGGTCGATCGGGAAAAGGCGGCGGTCTATGGCGTGAGCGTCGATGCGGTCCGCCAGACGCTCTATGACGCGTTCGGCGCGCGCCAGGTCGCGACGATCTATACGCCCACGAACGACTACGAAGTGATCCTGGAAACCAATCCGCGATTTCAACAGAGCCCCAACGATCTCAATCTCATCTATCTCAAGACCTCGAGCGGCACGGTCGTTCCGCTGTCGGCGGTCACGCATTTCGTCAATTCCGTCGGCCCGCTTCAGGTCAACCATCAGGGCCAGCAGCCTTCGGTCACCATCTCGTTCAACTTGACGCCCGGTTATTCGCTCGGCGAGGCGGTCGAAGAAATCCAGCAGCTGGAGCGGGACGCGCATCTGCCCGCGTCCATTACCACCGGCTTCCAGGGCACGGCGCAGGTGTTCCAGGATTCGCTGCGCGGTCAGGGTGTTCTCATTCTCGCTGCCGTGTTCGCGGCCTATGTGGTTCTCGGCATCCTGTATGAGAGCTTCATTCACCCGATCACCATCATTTCCGGACTTCCCTCGGCCGGGATCGGCGCCATTCTCACGCTGATGCTGTTCGACATGGATCTTTCCGTCATCGCCATGATCGGGATCGTGATGCTGGTCGGAATCGTAAAGAAGAACGCCATCATGATGATCGACTTCGCCATCGAGCGGCGCCGCGTCGGCCTCTCGGCCGAAGCCGCCATCCGCGAGGCCGCGCTGCTGCGCTTCCGCCCGATCATGATGACGACCTTCGCCGCGATCTTCGGCGCGCTGCCGATCGCCTTCGGCACCGGCTCCGGAGCCGAGCTGCGGCAGCCCCTCGGTGTTGCCGTCGTGGGCGGGCTGTGCCTGTCGCAACTGTTGACGCTCTACATCACGCCGGTCGTCTATCTCTATCTCGACCGGTTCGACCGCATGATCCGGCGCCGCATCGAGCCGCAGCTCGAGGAGGTGCCGGAGGCGCCGGCTGCCGTGGCGGCCGAATAGGGATCGTCGGACGGGCGCCGCGGCGAGCAAGCGGCAAAACCCGGCGCCGCGCTTGTCGCAAGCGGCGCCTGCACGCCGCCGCGATCCTCCCCTCCGGCGCGATCGCCCCGGATCGCGCGCCGTCCGGCTGCCGCGGCGCGAGAAACGCCGAACCGGGAGGACGCTCAGAGGGAGAAGCTGGTACCGCAGCCGCAGGAGGCCTTGGCAAGCGGGTTTTTGACCTTGAACGCGGCGCCGATCAGATCCTCGACGAAATCGATCTCGGCGCCGGCCATATAGCGCACCGACACCGGATCGATGACCACCGTGGCGCCGTCACGCTCGATGGCGAGATCGTCCGCGGCGCGCGTGCGCTCCATGTCGAACTTGTATTGGAAGCCGGAGCAGCCGCCGCCCTCCACGGATACGCGCAACATTGTGCCGGCCGGCTCATTCTTCAGGATTTCGCCGATGCGGCGGGCGGCGCGTTCGCTCAAGGTAATGCCGTTGTCCATTGTCGCTACCGACTTGGCAGAGCCCGTGACAACTAGTTAAGTGCGGCCGACACCAACGTCAATGCGGCCGGTTCATGGCCATCTCGACCCCCGTTTTGCGTGCCGCCTTCGCCGCCGATCCGGCCCGGAGCCGGGGACGGCGCTTTGTCGAGCCGGCGAGCGGCTCGCGCAATGATTTCCGGCGCGACTGCGACCGGATCATCCATTCGAACGCCTTCCGCCGGCTCGCCTACAAGACCCAAGTCTTCGTCTATCACGAAGGCGACCATTACCGTACGCGGCTCACGCATACCCTCGAGGTGGTGCAGATCGCCCGCTCCATCACGCGCGCGCTCGGCCTCGACGAGGATCTCGCCGAAGCCGCGGCCCTCGCGCACGACCTCGGGCATCCGCCCTTCGGGCACGCGGGCGAGCGTGCCCTCGACCGCTGCATGCAGGCCTATGGCGGTTTCGACCATAACGCGCAGAGCTTGCGCGTGGTGACCGCGCTCGAGCGCCGCTATGCCCGTTTCGACGGACTCAACCTGACCTGGGAGACGCTGGAAGGCATCACCAAGCACAACGGGCCGCTCACCGACCGCGACGGTCGCGGCATCGGTCGCTACGCGGAGAAGGGCGTGCCGCTGCCGATCCTGCTCTATGACCGCGTCCAGAACCTCGCGCTGTGGTCTTTCGCCAGCGCCGAGGCGCAGGTCGCGGCGGTGGCCGACGACATCGCTTATGACGCGCACGACATCGACGACGGACTGCGCGCCGACCTGTTTGCGCTCGGCGACCTTGCGGAGGTGCCGCTCGTCGCCGCGATCATCGATGAGATCGATGCATCGCATGGATGCGTCGACGCGGCCCGCCGCACGCACGAGACGGTGCGCCGGCTGATCACGCGCATGATCGAGGACGTGATCGCCGAAAGCAGGCGCCGCCTGGAGGCGCTCGCGCCGCGCTCGGTCGAGGATATCCGCGCGGCCGCCGCCGCCGTGATCGGTTTCTCGCCGGCCATGGAGGAGGCCGACGCCCAGATCAAGAAATTTCTCTATCCGCGCATGTACCGGCACGAGCGGGTGCGGCGCGTGATGCAGGCGGCGGAAGGCGTGTTGCAGGACCTGTTCGCCCATTTCTCGGCGCACCCGGCCGATCTCCCGCCGGAATGGCGCGGAGGGATCGCCGGGGCGGACGAGGCCACGCGCGCGCGCCGCATCGCGGACTATATCGCCGGCATGACCGACCGCTATGCGTTGATCGAGCATGCCAAATATTTCAACGCCACCCCGGAATTGCGGTGAGGCTGGCGCGGCGAGCCGTCCGTGCTATCGTCGTTGCATGGCACGTCTGGCTGGCAAGGTGGCGTTCATCACCGGTGGCGGCGGGGGCATCGGACGCGCCACCGCGGAACGGTTTGCGGAAGAAGGCGCCAAGGTCGTCGTCGCCGACATCGACCATGCCGCGGGCGAGGCGGCCGCGCAATCGGCCAAGGCGCGCGGGGCCGGAAACGGCGGCGACGGTGTTTTCGTCGCCTGCGACGTGACCGATCGCGGCAGCGTCGAGGCTGCCTTGGCCGAGACGATCGCCCGCTTCGGGCGGCTCGATATCCTGCACAACAATGCCGGCGGCGCCTCGCCGCGCGACGGCCCGGTAACCGAGGTCGGCGAGGAGGAGTTCTGGCGCGCGCTCAGGCTCGATCTTTTCGGCACCTTCCTGTGTGCGAAGCTCGGCATTCCGCATCTGATCCGGTCCGGCGGCGGCTCGATCATCAACATGTCGTCGATCGTCGCCTTGCGCGCGCTGCCGGGACGCGACTGTTACACGGCGGCCAAGGGCGGGATTGCGGCGCTGACGCGGTCGATGGCGGTCGAATATGCGCCGTACAAGATCAGGGTGAACGCGATCGCGCCCGGCGTGGTGCTCACGGACCGCGTCAGGCGGCTGATGCAAGGTTCCGAGGATCTCGAACGGCTTGCGGCCACCCATCTCCTGGGTCTCGGCCTGCCGGGGCACGTGGCGGAGATGGCGGTCTATCTTGCCTCCGACGAATCGGCGATCACGACCGGCCAAGTGCTGTCGGTCGACAGCGGCGCCACGATCCGCTAGCGCAGGGTTGGGCGACAGCGACCCGTCATGGCGAGCGCACCATCGGCTCGTCATTGCGGGCCCGCGCACCTTCCCCGTCAATGCGCGCCCGA
>JADGGK010000145.1 GCA_019689975.1 Pseudolabrys sp. | reverse complement strand
ACGACGAGCGCAACGATGGCCTCGATGACCTGTTCGCGCTTGCTCATGGCAGCGTGGCAAACAGCAAGATGAAGACGAAGCCGAAGGACAGCACAAACACAATAACTGCCGCACTCCGTAGGCGCATCGTCATCTCCAGTGGCTTGCGATCAGGCCCGGCACGCGGGCGGCCCAGCGGGTGGCGGTCGCCTCGACGTCGAGGCGTTTTCGCACCGTCACCTGTGGAACGAGAAGGAAGATGATGGCTGTTACTTGCCCACGCCCACTCTTGCTCCGGCTTTTGACCGCGAGACCACGCCTTGTCATGCGTGCTTCGTCGGCGACGAGCAGCGACGGCCGACCGCGCCGATAGACGAAGCGCAGCCGCATGCCGGTGCGCCGTTCGAAGCCGCCCGGCGTGATGCGTTTGCGCGCGCCGGTCGCCGTGAGACCCGTCTTTCCCGCCACCGGCGTCGGGATCGCCAGCCAGAAACCGTCACGCGAGCGGATGGTTACGCCGCGGTCGAAGGCATCGACGATGTTCGGCGCTTTCGACCACACGAAAGCCGCCGCCTCGATGCTCGCGCCGCTCTCGGGGAACGTCTTGCCGCGCCAGGTGTTGGCGAGCCGCTGCCCGAGACCGGAATCGACCACATCCGCGCGCAGGTCCGATTTCAGCCCTTCCGTCACCTGGCGCATCGCGGCGGTCACGGACCGCGCAATGTCGCCTTCGGTCCCCGCGAGGTCCCGCGCGATATCGGAGGTCTGCAGCGTGAAACGCATAGCTCAAGCCTGTTTGGCGGCTTCGCACGTCCACACGAGCCCGAGGCTGTCCGCTACCGGCGCGGCGATGATCTCGTAGACGTCGCCCGCGATCTCGACGGTGTCGCCCGCGGCCGGCGCGGCAACGTCCGACCGGCGCACGTCGATCAACACGGAGGGCAGTACGGCGCGGCTGTCGCCGAAGCCGACCACCTCGTCCGGACGGCGGAGGATGACGCGGACAGGAATGCCGGCGCCCGCGCCGTTCGCGCGCCACAGCGCCTCGAGCGCAAGATGGGGATCATCGAACAGGTCGTCGCTCGCCTGCGCGAACACACTCATTCCACTCAGTTGCTGGTGTGGATGCGGATGGCCAGGCGCGGGCGCTTGTTGACGGGCAGGATGGAGGCTTCGGTCTTGATGTCGATGGCGCTGCCGTCGGGCCGCGCGATCTGTCGCGCATAGATCGGAAGGCCCACGGTGTTGACGGTCTCGATCAGGTTCGCCGGCGCCCCATAGGTCACGAAGGTATCCATGGTGCCGAGCGGGAAGGCGATGCCTTCGTTTGCCGGAATCAGGGTCTCGGTCGCGCCGGTCGAGAGCGTGACGGTCGCGTTGTACTCCTCGAACACGATGCCGGCGAACGGGAAGCGCCGGCGGGTGTCCTCGCGCAGCGGCTGGGCGCCGGTCGAGGAGAAGTACTTGTAGGCCTCCTCGACCTTGGCATGGCCGATGAGCTTGTCGAAGAAGGACGGGCTGACGAGGGCCAGCACACCGGTCATGGTCTCGCCCTTGAGCTCGGTCTCGATATCGCGCAGCACCTCGCGGCACTTGGCCTGCACATTCGTACCGGCCGTGCCGAGCACGAAGTCGACCGACTGCTGGGCGAGGCCGAACTCGGCGAAGTAATCGTAGAGTTGAATGCCGGCCCCATCCTTGACCACACCGCGCAGCGCATTGACCTCCATGTACTCCCGGGTCTGGGCGTGCTTGGCGCGCATGCGGGTGAGCTTGCGCTCCATGACGGTGGCGAGTGGGTCAGCGGCGTCCGCCACCCCGAAGCCGCGGACGCCTTGGATGTCCTGAGGCGTAATGACGTCGTCGTGGGGAATCCACGGCACCGTGAACGAGCGCATGGAGCGACTGTCGCGGTTAGCGACGGTCGCCGGCCCGCCGAGGGGAACGGTGGGGAGCAGGTTCAGGACGCCTTCGGCCTGCTCGATGATGACGCTGCGCTGGGTGATGCCCTCGAAGCGGAACAGGCCGAGCTGGCCGAGCCGGGTGTAGATGTTGGGCAGGATGTTGATGGCTTGGGTCATCTCGGCGAGCGAGTAGCCGCCCGCGTCGAAGGGATTGATCATCGGGGCCATTGTGGTTCCTCAAAATGGTTCGGGCCCCGACGGGATTTCCGTCGAGGCCCGAGGGTGGCGTTCGAATTGCGAGGGGCGGATCAGGCGGTCTCGCGCGGCACGATGCCGACTGCCGCAAGCTCGGCGTGCTTGGCCGCCTTCTCGGCCGGCTGGTCCACGGAGGCGTCGAACACGAGCGCGGCCTTGGACACGATCGCGGGACCGCGGGCGATGACGAGCCCGGCCGCGTCACCAGCGGTTGCGTCGACGGCTTCTATCAAGACGGCGACGGCGGTCTCGGCGCCCTCGTCGCCCGTGACCGGGGATGCGGGCGACAGGCGGTACTTGCCGGAGGCGGTGATCCTGCCGAGCACGGCACCGAGCAAGTAGCTGGTGCCGGCCTTGAGCGTCACGGTCTCGCGATTGTAGTTGCCGTTGAGCTCGTATTTGACGAGGTCGCCGAGCGTCGGCGCCATGGTGAGCGTGGGCATGGTCGGGGCTCCTTGAAGTCTCGACGGTCAGGGACGGGCCGCTGCGGCGGCGCGCTCCTTGGCCCGCCGCACGATCGGGCTGTCGCTCGCCGCGGCGGCGGGTGGGGCGGCGGCAATCACGCTCGTTGCCTCGGCGCGCGCAGCGAGCTCCTCGAGCACGGCGCGCCGCAGCGCGTCCGGCGAGACACCCTTGGCGATGGCATCGGCCGCATCGACGGCAACGCCGAGGCGCGCCGCCTGCGCGGCGATGCCGACGATCTCCGAAAATTCCGCGCGGAGCCTCTCGGCGGGGTTGGGCTCGGGCGCTCCGTCCGAGCCGGCCGCGACGGCAAGTCCCGGGGCTTCCGCCGGCGTTTGCAGAGCAGGCATGGTTGCCGGCCGAGAAGCCAACTGCCGCTCTGCCTGCGCCGCGTTCGGATCATCGCGGATCTCTACGGATTGTTGGTCGATCTGCATGGACGGGCTCCTGTTCGGGGGCTGGATGATGAGGGCACGCTCGGTTGGCGCACCGCGCGCGAGCTCGGCCGCCATCTCGGCGATGGCCGCATCGAGGGTGCCGAGCCTGTCGGCGAGACCGGCGCGGATGGCAAGCTCGCCGCGATAGATCGCAGCCTTCGTCGCGCGCACGGCCTCCACGGTCAGGCCGCGGTTCAAGGCAATGAGCGCACAGAGCTCCGCATAGAGGCGGTCGACGTCGGCCTTTATCGTTGCGCGGGCGCGCTCGGAGAGCGGCTCGTGGGGATTGGCGTCGATCTTGTGCTCGCCCGCAAAGATGAAGGTCCAGGCCAGGCCCGCCTTGGCATCGGCGCCGCTTTCATCGACGTGCACGGCGACGACGCCGATCGAGCCGACCTCGCCGGTGCGGGTGACATAGAGCCGCTCCGCGGCGCTCGCGATGGCATAGGCCGCCGACAGCGCGCTCTCGTTCGCCACCGCCCACAGCGGCTTGTCGCTCGCCGCGCGGAGGGCGCGGATGCGATCGACGAGATCGAACAGGCCGCCGACCTCCCCGCCTGCGGAGTCGACATCGAGGATCACGCCGCGCACGCTTGCATCGCTCATGGCGCCCGCGATCGCCTCGCCGATCTCGCTGTACGAGCGAAGCCCGCTTGCGGCATCGAGATAGCCGGAGCGGGCAACCAGCGTGCCGATCACCGCGATAACGGCAATGCTTTCGGCCGTGATCGCGGTGAGCGGCGCTGGCTCGGGTCGCGGGTCGATCGGTTCGATTCTCCCGCCGGCGAGCCGCGGCGTCAGCACGGCGAGGATCGCCTCGAGCTTGGCGCGCGCGATCATCAGCGGCGTCCCGAACAGGCGCGAGGCCACGTGGGGTAGGTCGAGCATTCGGTGGCGGCTCTGGCGAAGCCAAGGGGCCTTGACGGCCCGCCTGCGGGCCCTATATTCTAGCCAGAAATTCTAGCTAGTTGAGGTGAGCCATGGCAAACGCCACGTGGTCGGTTCAGGACGCCAAGAACCGATTCAGCGAAGTCGTCGAGGCGGCACGGCGTAAGCCGCAGACTGTGACCAAGCATGGCAAGCCGGCTGTGGTGGTTATAGCCGCGGATGAATACGAGCGTTTGCGGAAGTTGCAGCACCTGAAGGCACCGAGCTTCGCCGAGCTTCTTCTAGCGATGCCGAGCGGGGGCGAGGACTTTGAACGGCTCGAGGGGCGCATGCGCGACCCGGGCTTCTGATGTTTCTGCTCGACACCGTC
>JADGGK010000002.1 GCA_019689975.1 Pseudolabrys sp. | reverse complement strand
GCGAACATCTGCGAACGGGGCCATGGTGCCCAGGGGCGGAATCGAACCACCGACACCGTGATTTTCAGTCACGTGCTCTACCAACTGAGCTACCTGGGCGCCGACCCGTTCCAAGATGGGCACGAAGAGCGCGGGGCGTTATAGAGGCCCGCACCCGCGCTGTCCAGAACGCTATAACGCGGCCGATTCACTCTCATGGGAACGGGCTCCGGCATGCGCGGAAAGCCGCGCGCGACGAGGCAACGGCTTTCGTCGCCGCGGAGCCGGCCTTGCCCCGTCTGCGCATTGAGAGCCCGCGGCGCCGCACTATCGCGGCGAACGCGCCGCAAGCGGCAGGCGCGTGGCTTTTGCAAAAGCGGCGATCACGCCTGGCGCCATGGAGGCAGCGCCGACGAGCAAAGCGGGCGCGGCGCCGTGGGCAAGCAAACGCGCGAGTGCACCGGCCAGGCGGACGGGCCGCCGCGTCAATCGCCGTGCTCCGGCGAGATAGGCCGCGGCCGAGGCCCCGCGCCGGATGTGATCCGCGGCCAAGGCCGCGGATCCGAGGGCGATGGCGAGACCGTCGCCCGCGAGCGGCGGAATATGCGCGAGTCGATCGCCGACGCGGTAGAGGCCCTGCGCCTCGGATTCACGATGGCCTCCGGCCGGACATACGACCGCGAGCGGTTTGTCCCAGTGCGGCGAGGCGCCGAATAGCCGCTCGCCGAGACGCGGCGAGGCGGCCGCGAGATGATCGCGCAACGCCGCCCAACCCGGCGCCAGAGCCTTGACCGTTGCGCGCCGCAACACCAGACAAAGGTTGGCGATGCCGTCCTCCACCAGTTCGAGGCCGGCATAGCCTCCGGGAACGAAGAAAAGCTCCACGCGGCCGGACAGCGCACGCTCCTGCGAAGGCGGCAGCCGGAGATGGATTTTCAATCCCACCAACGAGGCGTCGCGCGCCTCGGCCAGTCCGCGCACGGGCCATTTCCCGGTCGCGAGCACGAGCTGCCGGCATCGGATGACCTCGCCGTCGGCGCAGCGCAGCGTCCACCAGGCGTCGCCGCGCACGAGGCCGAGCAAGGAGATCCCGCGCCGCACATGAGCGCCACATTCCTCCGCACGGCGCAGCAAGGCAGCGTCAAGCCGATAACGCGACAACGAGAAGGCGCGAAACGGCAGCGCTGCCGCGGCTGTTCGGGCGCGGAAATGGAGGGCCACTTCGCCGATCTCCGCAGCGCCAAGCGCCTCGACGTCGATGCCGAGCAAATCGAGCGCGGCCCGCGTCTCCTCGCTCACAAACTCGCCGCAGACCTTGTGGTGCGGCGCCCGTTCGCGCTCCAGCAGCAGTACTTCGCGCCCCGCCATCGCCAGGCCGCAGGCGGCGGCCGCGCCGGCCGGACCTCCACCGACGACGACGGTCTCTGCCTCGCTCATTTCAATCGTCCGATGGCGAAGCGGAAGATGAACCAGCGCAGATCAACGGCGTTCAATCCGACTCCGGCCTCCGCGAGACGCGCCTGCCACTCACGACGCGTGAGCGAACGGGTCACCGAGATCCGGCCGTCATGGATCACCATGGGATGCAATCGCGTGACCAGACCCATGAGGCCGATGAATAGGTAGGGCACGCGATGGCGTTGCAAGTCGTAGATGAACCAGCCGCGCCGCGCGTTCGTCTCCATCCATCGCAGGAAATCGACGATCATCGCATCACTCAAATGATGCGCGAAGAGGCTGCTGACTATGAAGTCGGCGGGGACGGCTTCATGGTAGCGGAAGACATCGGCGGCGTAAAATTCGATGGCGTCGTCCGAATTGGTCGCCGACTGCGCGATGCGGATCGTCTCGCGGCTGATGTCCACGCCGATCAACCGGATCGGTCGCCTCCCTCGGCGTGACCAGCGCCGGATCACGCGCAAGAGATCGCCATAGCCGCAGCCGACGTCGATCAGGGTGAGCGGCGTATCGCGCGGCAGATTCCTGACGGCGCGGCGCAGCCATGACAGCACCGGCCAATGGCCGAGCATGGCCGCGTTGAAACGCGCGAGATCGCGCAGCACGCAGACAAGTTCGTCCGCCGACAGGTCCGCGTCATCGATCCATTCCCTCTCGCGGCTGCGTTGCGAGAAATCGGGCATCCATGCGCGGTGGTCATCATGCGCCGTCATCGCTCACCCCGTGGTGCGGAACAGCATGGATTCCGCAATCATCCCCGGCCCGAAGGACATCGCGCAGCCTTTGCTGCCGCGCACGCCATACTGCAAGAGTCTTTCGAGCACGAACATGACGCTTGCCGACGACATGTTGCCGTAACACCGCAGGATTTCGCGCGATGCCGCGAGCATGGAGGGCGCCAGCGCAAATGCCCGTTCCACCGCGTCGAGCACCGTCCGTCCGCCGGGATGAACCGCCCACAGATCGATCGCCCGCGCCCTCGCGCCGCCGAGGATGTCATCTTGATGCGCACGCAATGCATCATGGATCACCGCCGGTACCTTGCCGGACAGCACCATGTCGAAGCCCGCCTCGCGAATGGTCCACGTAATCAACTCGCGGGTATCGGGGATGAGCACGGCCCGAAAACCGTCGAGCGCCGCGCCGAGCGGATTGGAGCTGACCAGACATGCCGCGCAGCCGTCACCCCAGAGCAAAAACGACAACAGCTGATCGAGATCGCCGGTTTCCTTGAAATGCAGCGTGCACAGTTCGAGATTGACGATCAGCACGCGCGCCAAGCGATCCGAGCGCACGACGTGACGGGCAAGCTTGAGCGCGTTGATTGCCGCGTAGCAGCCCATGAAACCGATCATGGTACGCTCGACGGAAGTCGGCAGGCCGCAGCGCTCGATCAGTTCGAGGTCGAGGCCGGGCGCGGAAAACCCCGTGCAGCAGGTGATCAGCAGATGGGTGACGCGACTGCGTTCGCTGCCCAGCGCAAGTCGCTCGACCGCGGTCGCGGCCAATTGCGGCGCGTACCGCTCGAAAAGGCGCATTCGCGCCGCGGTATCGGGAAAACATCCCCGCCGGTAAAATCCCTCGGCATCAAGGAAAGCGCTGTCGGGAACGGGATTGGGGCTGAGGAAAGAATAGCGGTGTTCGATGCCCGCCCGATCCGCCATGCGCTGGAACAAGGAGGTGTGGCGATTGTCGCGCAAGCGCGATCGCGCATAGTCGCGGAAGGCCGCGTGAATATCATATGGCGGAACGGCGGTCGCAATGCGGTTGATATAGGCGATCGTCAAACGAATGTCCCCGTCTCGGCCTCAGCGCACGCACAGCGCACGGCACCCTTTTCCGCGGCATCGACTTACGAACACCGATCGCGGCGACCGGCATGCGCCGTTCACATGGATGTGAGCGCGGCCGCAGCGTCGCGAAAGCTCAGAGACGCATCAGTCGCCTGCCCGCCGCTCCGATCCTCCCCACGCAAGCCACACGCGCGTCCGCACCGTACCCCTGCGCACGGACGTCGCGCCTCGGGGAGGTACACACCCGCCCGCGCCGCGGTTCCCGCCCGCAAAGAAAATGAATTAGGCGGGCTGTCCCGGCGGTTCGCGTCCTCATCGCAGCGCAACCGGCGCGCGGCGCTCCATCGCGCAGATCGGACGGCGCAGGCGAGGAGCTCCGCGCCGCAATTCGATCGCCAGGATTGCGCGCGTCAGGCACGAGCGCGCGCGCTACGGTGCGCGTCGAAGTCGACCGCGCTATCGGGGATGGTGATCCTGAAGGTTGCGCCGATCGTGCCGGGGACGAGCGCGATGTCCCCGCCGTGGGCGCGCACGAGTTCGGCGGCGATGGCAAGCCCGAGGCCGACCCCGCCGGATGTCGACCCCTGGAACGCTTCGAACATGTGCGCACGCGCTTTTTCCGAGACGCCGGGTCCGGTGTCCGACACCTCCAGCACGACAACGCCGCCTTCGCGCCGTCCGGTAATGCGGATCTGATCGCGCGCCGGATCATGCGTCCCGTGCGCTTGCAGAGCCTGCACGGCATTGCGCGCAATGTTGACCAGCACGCGGAACAACTGGTCGTGGTCGGCTTCCACCGTCAAGCCGCGTTCGACCGAGACGATCCAGCGGATCGGCACGTCGAGGCTGAGGCCAAGCGCTTCGTGCACCTCCTCGATCAGCGGTTCGACCGCGACGGTTCTACGTTCGGGCGGCGGTTCCTGCGCCGCGCCGTACGACAATGTGGACTGGCAGAAGGCTATGGCGCGCTCGAGCGTGCGCATGAGCTTGGGTGCGAAGCGCTGCACCTTCGGGTCAGGCAGACTCGAGAGCTGGTCCGAGAAGAGCTGCGCGGAAGCAAGCAGGTTACGCAGATCGTGGTTGATTTTCGACACGGCAAGGCCCAATGCGGCAAGCCGGCTCTTCTGATGCAGCATGGATGCGAGCTCGCGTTGCATGGCAGCGAGCTCGCGCTCGGCCGTGCCGATCTCGTCGCCGCGCCCCGATTCGCGAATGATGCGTGCGGGATTTTCCGGATCGGCGCGAAAGGCCACCATGTTGTCTGTGATCCGCGCCATCGGACGGACCAGAAGATAATGCAGGGCAAGAAACACCAACATCGCGGTGATGCCGGAGATCGCCAGCGACAGCAACAGCACGTTGACCGAAAAAGACCACATCGCCTTGCACAGCGGCGCCTCGTCGAGCACCACTTCCAGGAATTGGCCCTCGGCCATCGGCGCGGGTCCGACGACGCGGACAACGTCGTCGGGCATGCAGAACAGCAAGGTGTCGAAGGCGTCGACGATTGCCCGCCACAAGCCGACATCCCGCATGTCGATGGTCTGCGTCACCGTGGTCGGCAGGTCGGTCGCCGCGAGCATGCGCCGTTGCGCACCCATTTTCATGGCCACGGCGCGTGCCCCGATGCTGTCGAGGATGTGCTTGGCGAGGCTTTCGGGCACCATGCCGCTCGGCGCGGCGTCGAGCACCAGCGCCGCCGTGTGCGCGGCGGCAAGGCGATCGTTGAGCCAATTGATGCGGAAATTGGCGATCCAGGGAACGTAGATGAGTATTTCCGCCACCGTCACGAAGACGATCGTGAGGAACAGAAGCTTCCCGGAAAGACCGAGCGGCAGCCGCCTCGCTGGCGCGGGCGGCGGTTCATGTGGAGGTGTAGGATCAGGTTCCACGGGCATTCATCCGGAAATTCGCAGCCGGGCCACCGCACGGCGCAGCATGGAGCGCAGCAAACCGGGCGTAAAAAGGAACGCGACCGCTGCCCGCTTGCTGACGTCAGAAAAGGTCGGATACGGGACTACAACACCGGCGAGCGCATCGATATTCAACCGGCGGGCGATCGCGAGCGACCAGATTGCTATCATCTCCTCGGCCTGCGCGCCGACGATCGTCGCACCCAATATTCGGCCTGATCGACCGACGAGCACCTTGATATGACCTTCGCTCATGCGCTCGGCATGCGCGCGCGCATTATCGTGGTACGGCCAACGCAATATGCGGAAGCGCAGGCGGCGTTTGCGCGCCTCGGCCTCGGTGATGCCCACGTGCGCCAGGGAAGGTTCGGTGAATGCCACGCGCGGGATGACCTCGAGACGGGCGCGTTGCGCGAACAGCAGGTTGCGAATCACCACACTGGCGTGATGCTCGGCCGCCTGCATCGAACGCGGCTGCCCTGCAACGACGTCGCCGACGGCGTAAACTCGTCGGTTCCTGGTTCGCAGCGCGGGCGAAACCGCGATGCCCGCGTCACTATATCGCACGCGCGCGGCGGTGAGATCGAGACCCTCAACGGCCGCCTTGCGATCGGTCGCCAAAAGCAGATGTGTGCCTTCGATCGTTTCCTCGCCCTCGCTCGTTTCGATCGTGACGCTTACGCCAGCGGCATCGCCGCGCACATTCCCGAACTTCGCCGCGCGCCGAATCGCCACGCCCTCCCGCTCGAGTTGGGTAACGACGACCGCGGCGCATTCCGCGTCCTCCTCGGCGAGCGGCGCAGCCGTGTCCAGCACGGTCACCTGGCTGCCGAGCCGCTGGAAAGCTTGCGCTAACGCCATGCCGATCGCACCTGCGCCGACGATGATGGGCCGCCGCGGCAACTCCGCGAGCCTTGCGACGTCTTCGGCAAGGATATAGGGCACGCGCTCGAGGCCAGGAATGGCCGGAGGCGCCGTCGACGCTCCCGTTGCGACCACAAAACGTCGAGCGCGGATTTCAAACCGGTCGCCGACGGCGACGGTGCGGCGATCGCGAAACCTCGCCTCGCCAAAAACAAGGCGCACGCCGAGCGCGGCCAGGCGTGCGGCGGAGGAATTCGGGGCGAGCGCGGTCGCCGCCTGTCGCATATGATCCCGTATCCTGGCATAGTCGATTGCCGCCTCGACCTGCACGCCGAGCTCATTCCCCGTTCGTGCGAGCGCCGCGCGGCGGGCGCAGGCAAGCAGCGCTCCGCAGGCGGAGGCGTCGCGACCGGGCAGGAAATCCGCGGGCGCGCGCCGTTCGACCAGCACGCAGGAAACCCTCCGCGCCGCGCCCAAGGCGACGGCGATTCCGGCCGGCCCCCCGCCGATGATGCAGATGTCGGGTCTGAGAAGTTGAGCCATGTCCCGTTTTTCGACGTCCCTGCCGAAAGCGCCGTGCCGGGCGCCGGATTGCCGCTTGCGGGCCGCCGCGCAACCCGATCCTCGCTACCATGCGCGGCCGTAACCCTCCCTCGCGTGCCGCGCCGCCCGCAATTGACGCGCCGGAGCCCCTCCCTTATAAGCCGCGCACATCCGGTGCCGGTTCGGCCGACATAGGGATTTTCGGCCGGTTCTGTCGACGGCCGGTCGCGGCGC
The DNA here is from genome assembly GCA_019689975.1 of Pseudolabrys sp. Taxonomy (GTDB): domain Bacteria; phylum Pseudomonadota; class Alphaproteobacteria; order Rhizobiales; family Xanthobacteraceae; genus Pseudolabrys. Next base: position 115,902 of record JADGGK010000002.1, on the reverse strand, counting down.
CATCAGCGGAGACATCCAGGGTGAAGCGGACCTACCAGCCGAGCAAGCTTGTGCGCAAGCGCCGCCACGGCTTCCGCGCGCGCATGGCCACCAAGGGCGGGCGCAAAGTGCTGTCGGCACGGCGCAAGCGAGGACGCAAACGTCTGTCCGCATAGGAAGGGCAGAGGCGTCCCGCGCGCATCACTTCATGAAGCGATTGACGCAACGGGCGGATTTCCTGGCCGCGGCGGACGGCGTCAAGATCTCCGCCGAGGCTTTCCTGCTGCAGATGCGCAAACGTGACGATGATGGTCCCGCACGAGTGGGCTATACCGTGTCGAAGAAGGTCGGCACGGCAGTGGAGCGCAATCGGGTGCGCCGGCGGTTGCGCGAGGTTGTCCGGCTCGTGGGGACGGATCGGACACGCGCCGGTCACGATTATGTGCTGATCGGGCGGCGGGCGGCGCTCAGCCTGCCGTTCGCGAGCCTGCGGCGGGACTTCGAAAATGCGTTACGACGCGTGCATGAACGGCGCGGATCAGGAACACGACCGTGATGAATGACAACAAGAATACCATTCTTGCCATCATTCTTTCGGCGCTGGTGCTGATAGGCTGGCAATATTTCTTTGCCACGCCGCAGCAGCAGGCGCGGCGAGAGCCCGCCCAACCGACGGCGCGGCAGGAACAGCAGGCGCAGCCGCAGCAGAAGACGCCCTCGGTTCCCGCCGCCGGCGCTCCGGCCGCGGAGGCAGTGGCCGATCGCGCCGCGGTGCTCGCCTTGTCCGAGCGCGTCCCGATCGAGACCGACAGTCTGCGCGGCTCGATCGCCCTCAAGGGCGCGCGCATCGACGACCTTGCGCTCGTGAGATATCACGAAACGGTCGACCCAAAATCCCCGCCCATCGTCTTGCTGTCGCCCTCGGGCAGTCGCGACCCCTTCTACGCCGAATTCGGCTGGACCGCGGGCGAGAACAAGATCAAGCTGCCGACGTCCGACACGGTATGGACGCAGGAGGGCAGCGGCCCGCTTTCCGTCGGCCACCCGGTCACGCTCGTCTGGGATAATGGCGAGGGCCTGGTGTTCCGGCGCACGATCGCAGTCGACGACAAATATCTGTTCACCATCACCCAGGACGTGGTGAACAAGAGCGCCAATCCGGTGACGCTCTACCCCTACGGATTGATCTCGCGCCACGGCACGCCGCAGACCGCCGGTTATTACATCCTCCACGAAGGACTGATCGGCTATCTCGGCGAGGACGGCCTCAAGGAATACACCTACAAGAACATGCAGGATCTGAAGCCGGACGCTTCCGGCAACAAGCAGGTCGATTTCAATGTCACCGGCGGCTGGCTGGGGATCACCGACAAGTACTGGGCGGCGGTGCTGCTGCCCGACCCCAAGGCACGCATCAAGGCCCGTTATTCAACCGCGACCATCGGCGGCAAGGAGGCCTATCAAACCGATTACCTGCTCGATGCCGTCACCATCGCGCCGGGAGCAAGCGGGGCGACCAGCGCCCGACTGTTCGCGGGCGCCAAGGAGGTGCACCTCGTCGACGACTATGAAAGGCGGTACAATCTCAATCATTTCGATCTGCTGATCGACTGGGGTTGGTTCTATTTCATCACCAAGCCGCTATTCTTGGCGCTCGACTGGTTCTATCACCTGGTGGGCAATTTCGGGCTCGCGATCCTGATCGTCACGGTGCTGATCAAGATCGCCTTTTTCCCACTCGCCAACAAATCCTACGCTTCGATGGCCAAGATGAAGGCGGTACAGCCGCAGATGATGGCCCTGCGTGAGCGCTATGCCGACGACAAGGTCAAGCAGCAGCAAGCGCTGATGGAGCTCTACAAGAAGGAAAAGATCAATCCCCTCGCCGGCTGCCTGCCGATCGTCATTCAGATTCCCGTGTTCTTCTCGCTCTACAAGGTGCTGTTCGTCACCATCGAGATGCGTCACGCGCCGTTCTTCGGCTGGATCCGCGACCTCTCCGCCGCCGACCCAACGAATATCTTCACGCTGTTCGGCCTCATCCCCTTCGATCCGACGATCATCCCGGTGATCGGCCATTTCCTGCATCTCGGCATCTGGCCGCTGATCATGGGCGTGACCATGTGGCTGCAGATGAAGCTCAACCCGGCCCCGCCTGATCCGGCGCAGGCGATGGTGTTCAACTGGATGCCGCTCATATTCACCTTCATGCTGGCGAGCTTTCCTGCCGGCCTGGTGATCTATTGGGCCTGGAACAACACGCTCTCGATCATCCAGCAGAGCATCATCATGCGCAAACACGGCGCGAAGATCGAGTTGTTGGACAATATCAAGGCGGTCTTCGTGCGAAAGAAGCCGCAGCCTTAGCCGCCGGATCGGAAACGCGCACGGGATCGGGCGGAACCGGCTCCCCCTGCCGGTCGTCGGGTGCAGGACCCGCCCGACGTCGTCACGGGACAGGCGATCGATCGACCGAATCGCGACCACGTAGGTCGGCGGTTGCCGGCGGCGATGACCTGCACGACCGGCTCGATCGTGCCGGCGCTCGCCGACAAGGTTCGACCAGGGTGAAAGAAAAATCGTTGAGAAAGCCGCGCCGCGGCAGGAAGATGCATCCCGTGTCCAAAGCGAAGCTGCAAGTTCGTGATTCTAAAGCAGGTTACGATCGGATTGAGCCGGTGCCGTCACGACGAGCAGGCCCGCAAGGGAAACGAACCAATTTAGAGCTACCTCAGTGAATGCTGGATTGCTTCGCTGCGCTCGCAATGCGCTCGCAATGACCGGGCAATATCACCGAACTTCGCCCTGCCAAATGCTCGGCATGAACAGACGCGCGGCGGCGCTCTCCTGGCCATGCCATCGCGGCATCACCAGCAGAAAATCGATCGATTCCATGCCTCCGGACAACCGCCCGTCTGGAAGCGGAATGGCAGCGCGGTCGACGCCTGCGTGGCTTTTGTCGAGGCGGCCCTTTCGATTCTTTGTAGGTTCGACATCGGCGTGTCTGCGCGGCCGCATCCGGCATCGCGCCACGATCTCGGGCCGCGGACTGCCATTCGTCATCGAATTCCCGGAGCTCGGCGCGCCTCCCGCTTGCCGAGATGACAAGCGGATCCGCTGAGGCGGATCCGCCCGGGTCGTGGAATTGGAGGAAGCGGCCGTTCGACGCAACGGCATTCTCTCGCGAACCGCCCGCCGTCAACGGTCACGAAGACATTGGCCGAGATCGATCAGTGGAGGAAACCGAAGATCCAGAGCAGGATGATGATGGGAATCGGAATCCCGATCAGCCAAAGCACGATGCCTTTTGCCATGCCTTCCTCCCTGATGGCCTTCCCCGCCGCGCGCGAGGGTCGAAGGTTGCGCTTGCCGATGATGCCTCCGCCTTCCGCGCCCTTCACAACCTCTGCCGGCTGAACCAGTCATCGACCTCCTTGCGGACCTGATCCTTGGCGATGCCGTAACGCTCCTGAATCTTGCCTTCCAACTGCTCGCGACGGCCGGCAATCGTGTCCAAATCGTCCTCGGTGAGCTGACCCCACTTCTCCTTCACCTTTCCCTTGATCTGCTTCCAGTTCCCTTCGACGCGATTCCAGTCCATGGCTGGCTCCTGTGCGGTGAACTCGGCGTCGGCATTGCCGTTGCGCCCCGCGCTTGTGTGTGAATGAACGATGCACCTTCAACGGCTACGCGCGGGGAGGGTTCCCCTCGGCAGGACGAAAACGCCGAAACCGTTCGGGCACGGCTTTGCCGGCGCGCGGCGGCGCCAATGCCCGCGTAACGGGACCCCCGCGCAAGCCGCCTCCCGGCAACCGCCCGCCGCCCGCGCCCGCGGTGAAACAGGCGATCGCCGCGACGCGCGCCATTCCCCTCGCCCGGACGAGGCCGATCCCGATCTCAAATTTGGAAAATAGTCCTTGACAGCCTGCGGCTGTCGCGCTAGCAAAGCGACACGCTCCACAATTGACTCTGCGGCTGACCCGGCCGCCCGCCGTTCGCGTTGAGCCGCGCGCGCGTTGGCGCGAGCGCGTCGACATTTGCCTGCAATACCGAAGCGAGGACGAACATGGCCACGACTCTCACCGATGACGCCTGGGCACACATCCGTTACGCCTACGAACATACCGACCAGCCCATCGCTGACATTTGCGCCGCGCACGGCATCTCGTCCGGCACGCTGCGCGATCGCGTACGCCGCTGGGGATGGATTCGACGGCGTGCACCGATCCCGCATCACGGACCACCTCCCCTGCCGCATGACCAACGGTCCCTCCTGCCGCCGATCGGCAGCCCGGTCCACTCCGCCATCACGCCGTCGATCGAAGCTCAGGCCGCCGCGGACCTGGCGCAAATTAATGCAGCAGCGAGCGAACGAAGCACTCCACCGGCCGGGCACGGCACAAAAGCGATCATACCGCCTCTGCAGAACGCGCTGGAACGCGTGCTTCCCGCGGTCGAGACAACTCTCGCCACCCTGACCGCGGCTCAGACCCCTCCCTACCAAACGGCGCAGGCCGTGCGCGTCCTCGGCGCGCTGACAGGAACGCTGCGCGAGCTCAACGAAATGCTAAGGAAACACATCGACGAGCTCCTCGACGACATCCCCGAGGATATAGACGAGTTTCGCGAGAATCTGGCGCGCAGAATCGAGGCGTTTTTTGAAACGCGGGGGGACGAAGATTTCGACGACGAGGAAAAACCGCAGGAGAACTAACCCACGCCGCATCCGTTTCGCGCTGCCGGCTCGGCGCGGCGACGGGTCTGTCCCCCGTCAGCCCCGGCGAGCCGCCGCCGCGGGCGACTCTTCCCGCGGGCCTTTGGTCGCGAACCGCAGGCGTCGATCTTCGGAAACGATGATGTACGATAGAGAAACGTCAGGCAGCGCGGCGACTTTGGGCGGAGGCAAAGGCGCGGCTTTGCGGCAAAGCCGCGCGATGCGGAACGACATCCGGCCGAGTCGACCGGACCCGCCTTGCAGTCGCGGCAGACAACCCGCGATGGCTTTGCTGCCGGCCAGGGAACGACGACGGCGATGACGACAATCGACTTCAGCCGCGACGAGATGGAATCCGGCCGCAAATTGTTCGCCGGGGAGTGGCGTTTCGTCGCCGCCGCGGCGAACGAGACATCGTTGCCGCCGATGCGCGGAATCGAGATCGCTTTTGCCGGTCGCTCCAATGTTGGAAAATCGAGCCTGATCAATGCGCTTACCGGTCGCAAGGGACTGGCGCGGGTCTCGCGCGTGCCGGGGCGCACGCAGGAATTGATCTTCTTCGCCGGCGAAGGCGCATTGCGCCTCGTCGACATGCCGGGCTATGGCTACGCGGCGGCAGCCAAGTCCAGAGTCGCCGCCTGGAGCGCGATGATTCGCGCCTATCTGCGCGGACGAGCGACTCTTGCGCGTGTCTATGTGCTTGTCGACGCACGGCGCGGCCTGAGCGCGACCGACGAGCCTATGCTCGACGCGCTGGAGCAGGCGGCGGTCAGCCACCAGATCGTGTTGACCAAATGCGACGAGCTCGACGGCGCGGCGTTGTCCGTGCGCCTTACCGAGACGACGGCTGCGCTCGTCCGCCGCCCGGCCGCCTTTCCGGGCGTACTTGCGACGTCGGCGCGTCATGGCAGCGGCATTGCCGAACTCCGTGCCGCGATCGCACGCCTCGTCGCCGAACGCCGGAAGAGACCCGCGCCGCCGCAACAATAAAGGCGCGGCCGGCCGTGCCGGCGACCGGCCGCGCGAGTCCCGGAATTCGCCCGCCTTCGGCTCAGGCGCGCGCCGGCAGGCGATTGAACATGCTGATCATCGCATTGTTCATGCCGTTGCCCGTCACCAGCAGCGACGCGCCCAGCACCAGCAATGCGACAAGGTCCAGTGATACTGTGGCCTGTCCCGCGATCGCGAGGATGCCGAGCACGATCGCCGCGACTCCAGCCAGCGCCTGCGCACCCGCCGTCCCCACCGCACCGCCGATCAACAGCGCGGAGGCTGTTCTTGCCTTCAGCGTGTAAAGGTTGAGGACCAGGCTGCTGTTGAGCAGCAAAGCGCTGCCGAAGGTGATGACCGCGGCAGAAATCAAAACGGATGCATGAATGCCGAGCAACGCCAGCAGACCGAGAATGATTCCGGTGAGACCGGCAAGAAACACCGCCGCTAGGCTGCCGGCACCCACATGCATCCCTTCGGACTCGGCCGCGCCGCTCTCTTTCGACCGCATGTTCGCATAGTCGGCGACGATCGACGTTCCTTCGATCAATAGCGCGGCTGCAAACACGATGGTTACGATGGCAAGGAGGAAATCGGGGGCAACGCCGGCCAAGGCGATGATCGTCAAGGCGATCGTTGCGATGCCACCGACGGCTTCCGCGAATACACCCCCTGCCTCGGTAGTCGCCGCAAGTGTGGTTTCGGTGACGCTCATGGGAACCTCCAATCGCTTGAAGACCCCCGGCCGCAACGCACGGAATTTGATGCAGCTTCTGAAAGCGCTCTGGTCCCGCAGCGCAACAACCGCTGGGTCCCGGCTCGCGCCGCTTGCGCCAAGCCTACCTATTTTAACGTCAACGAATTGGGGCGTTCAATGTTCCCTGCGTCGGCCGATGTCCGCCGCGCGGCATTGCGCCACGCAAGCGGCCCACGGGCGCGCCCTCTTCCGCCGCCCGCCGGCGACCGGTAAATAGCGATCGGCAAAGGGGAATCGAACATGACCGTTTCGCCGCAAGACAAGGCCCGCATCCTGCTCGAGGCGCTGCCGCACATGCAGCGTTACGACGAGGAAATCGTCGTGATCAAATATGGCGGCCACGCCATGGGCGACGAACGGGCCGCGCGCGACTTCGCCCGGGACGTCGTGCTTTTGGAGCAGACCGCGATCAACCCGGTCGTCGTGCACGGCGGCGGGCCGCAGATTGCGGACATGCTCAGGAAGCTCGGGATTCGATCGGAATTCGTCGACGGCCTGCGCATCACCGACGCCAAAACCGTCGAGATCGTGGAGATGGTGCTCGCCGGTTCGATCAACAAGCAGATCGTTGGCTATATCAACGCGGCCGGCGGCAAGGCGATCGGGCTGTGCGGCAAGGACGGCAACATGGTCCAGGCGCGCAAGGTGCGTCGCACCGTCACCGACCCCGATTCCAATATCGAAAAGGTGGTCGATCTCGGTTTCGTCGGCGACCCGGAACACGTGGATCCCACCATCCTCAACCAGGTGATCGGGAGAGAAATGATCCCGGTGCTCGCCCCACTCGCGACCTCCGCCAACGGCGGCACCTTCAATGTCAATGCCGACACCTTCGCCGGTGCCATCGCCGGCGCGTTGAAAGCCAAGCGCCTGTTGCTGCTCACCGACGTGCCGGGCGTTCTCGATGCCTCGAAACAGCTGATTCACGACTTGTCCGTTACCGACGCGCGCAAATTGATCGCCGACGGCACGATTTCGGGCGGCATGATTCCCAAAGTCGAAACCTGCATTTATGCGCTCGAACAGGGGGTCGAGGGCGTGGTCATCATGGACGGCAAGGTTTCGCACGCCGTTCTGCTGGAACTGCTCACCGACCACGGCATCGGCACGCTCATTCACCGCTGAGCGCGCGGGAGGCGCGGACGGCAGGGCGAGCGTGCCGGCCGTCGACCGACGCCGTCGGCGGGGAGGGCAATCTGCCGCATGGCGAGCGAGCGCCCTTCCCGCCGATCACCGCTGTTCTCGACTGCCAAGTCCCTGTAGGCTCGCGCAATGCAATCCATGACGAGACGTACATACCGGACATCAGACGTCAGGGGAGGACGGGGTGATGATGTATGCACGCAGCACCACGGCGGCCGCAGTTGCGGCATTGCTGGCCTGTGCCGCGCCGGCATGGAGCCAGATCTACAGCCTGGGCACCGGCAAACAGGGCTTTTGGACCTATTCGGCCGGAGCCGCGATCGCCAAGGTCGCGGCCGATGGCGGCCTGAACCTGCGGGTCAAACCGTTCGGCGGGACGAGCGCCTACGTGCCGGGCGTCAATGCCGGCGAGCAGCAATTCGGGCTCGCCAATGAACTGGAGACCTATTATGCCGTCACCGGCCAGGTCATCTACCAGGACAAGCCGCAGCCCCATTTGCGCGCGGTCGCCATTCTCGCCCCGCTCTATTCCGAATTTTTCGTGCGCAAGGATTCTTCGATCAAGACGATCGCCGATCTCAAGGGCAAACGGGTGCCTACCGGCTATGCCAGCCAGCGGGTGCTCGACGTGCTGACCAAGGGGACTCTTGCGAACGGCGGCCTGACCTACAATGACATTCAACAAGTGCCGGTGCCCAACGTGGTGGGTGGCGCCGATGAGTTCGAGCAGGGCAACGCCGACGTATTCATGTTCGCACTCGGTTCCGGCAAGGTCGCGGAAGTCAATTCCAAGGTCCCGGTGCGGGTGCTGCCCGTCGATCGATCCAAAGAGGCGATGGAGCGGCTGCGCAAGTTCATTCCCGTCGCCTATGCCGTCGAGGTCAAGCCGAGCAAGGTCAATACCGGCGTCGACGCGCCCACTTGGGTCTATGCCTATGATTATCTCGTGCTCACCAACGACAAGGTGCCGGATGACCTCGTCTACAAGCTTGCCAAATTGCTGCACGATCACAAGAACGAGCTGGCCGCCAATTTCGGAGCGCTATCCGGATTCGATCCCGGCCGCATGGCAAAGGATATGGGCCCGGTGAAATTCCATCCCGGCGCCATCAAATACTACAAGGAGATCGGCGAGTGGCCGCCGAAGAGCGGCAGCTGAGCGAACGCATGTCGCGCGCGGGGCGGCGAGAAGGTCCCCCGGTCCCGCATCCGCGGGCGGGCCTAGGATACCCGCCGCTGCTCATCACCTGCTGCGTTACTGTCGCGCGCGCGGCAACACGCGAATGCGGCGCAGTTTCTCCAACGGACGAGCGGCTGACCCGATGGTGACCGAGGCCGCGCCAGCGACGGAGACGGGCCCCGAATCCCACGCCGGGCATGAGGTGCCGGCCGCCCCGGGGCCGCTCCCGGCGCGTCGGCTGATCTACGCCGCCGCAAGCCTCATCACGCTTGCCTCGATCGCCTTTGCGCTCAAGCTCTATCGCGACCTGTTCGGGTTGCTGTTGTACAACGAACAGTTCCTCGCCGGCATGATCGGGCTCGGCCTGGCGCTGGTCTTTCTGAGCCAGCCCGCCCGTCGCGGCCAACCGCGGGCGACGATCCCCTGGTACGACTGGCTGCTCGCCGCGGCGAGCTTCGCATTCGGCCTCTGGATTGCGATCCGCTATCCCGCGCTGTCGGAGAACATGACGTCGCGTCCGCTCGACGGGATGATCATCGCCGTCCTCATCGTCCCGATGGTGGTCGAGGCGTTGCGCCGTACCGTCGGCGTGGCACTCACCGTCATCGTGCTCGCCTTCCTCGTCTATGCGCCGCTCGGTCAATACGTTCCGGGCGCGCTGCAGGGCCTGCCGGTCGACCTGCAACAGCTGTTGTTCTATCTCGTGTGGGATTCCGGCAGCATGCTCGGGCTGCCCGTCATGGTCGCGTCGACGATCGTGATCGCCTTCGTGTTCTTTGGCAATCTGCTTTTCGCCTCCGGCGGCTCGGCCTTTTTCACCGACATCGCGTTGACGCTCATGGGCCGCTACCGGGGCGGCTCGGCCAAGATCGCGGTCACGGCTTCCTGCCTGTTCGGGATGATCTCTGGCAGCGCGGTGAGCAATGTCGCATCGGTCGGCGTGCTCACCATTCCGCTGATGCGGCGCGGCGGCTATCCAAATCACGTCGCCGCGGCGATCGAAGCGGTCGCATCCACGGGCGGTCAACTGATGCCGCCGGTGATGGGGGCGGCCGCCTTCTTGATGGCGGAGTTTCTGCAAGTCCCCTATCGGGACGTGGCGGTCGCCGCCGCGCTGCCGGCGCTGCTCTATTACTATGCCCTCTTCGTTCAAGCCGACCTGCTCGCCGCACGCAGCGGGCTTACGAGCATCGGCGGATCGGATCTCCCCCCGCTCCGTCAGGTGCTGCGACAGGGTTGGCACTTCCTGCTTCCCTTCGCGGTGCTCATCTACGGCCTGTTCTGGCTCAACTGGCAGCCCGCGCTGGCCGCGCTCGGGGCCTCGGCGGTGCTGATCGTCACCGGATCGACGCTCGGTTACGGCGCCAAGAAGCTGCGGCTTCGCGATCTGCCCGATGCGTTGCGCACAACCGGCATGGCGTCGCTCGACCTGCTGGTCATTACCGCGGCGGCGGGTTTCATCATCGGCGTGCTCAACATCACCGGCTTGAGTTTTGCGCTCACGCTGCTTCTGGTTCAGATCGGTTCCGGCAATCTCTGGATCCTGCTCGTATTCTCAGCCATCGTGTCGATCATTCTAGGGATGGGGATGCCGACGGTCGGCGTTTATGTCCTGCTCGCAGCGCTCGTCGCCCCGGCCATGGTCAAGATCGGCCTTTCGCCCATGGCCTCGCACATGTTCGTAATGTATTTCGGCATGATGTCGATGATCACGCCCCCGGTGGCGCTCGCGGCCTATGCCGCCGCCTCGCTCGCCAATGCTGACGCGATGAAAACCGGCTGGACCGCAGTCCGATTCGGCTGGATTGCTTTCATCATTCCCTTCCTGTTCGTCCGTTCGCCCTCGCTCCTGCTGGAAGGATCGCCGGGGTCGATCGCGATCGATTTTGTCGCCGCTTTGATCGGAGTCTGGTTCATTTGCGCGGCATTCGCCGGCTATGCGACGCGGATGCTCGGCATGCCGATGCGAATCGGCTTCGGATTGGCCGGCCTCATGCTGTTCATCCCGATCGACGCCGTCCGTTATGGCGGCCTGCTGGACGTAGCCGGCTTCGCGCTCGGCGCCGTCTTGCTCGCGCGCGAGCTGTTTGCACGACGCCTCCGCGGCCGCACCGCATGACGCCGTCGTCTTGTAACATCGCCGCATGATTCGTGCGGCTCGAGGCCTTGCCGGTATTGCCTTCTTGCTGTCGCTGCCGATCCCGCCAGCGCGGGCGGAGCTTACCCTGTGCAACCGCACGAGCTACGTCATGGAGGCGGCGATCGGCCTTTCCAAGGGCGCGGTTGCATCGACCCGCGGTTGGTTTCGCACGCTGCCTGGCCAATGCCGGCGGGTGCTCGAAGGACCGCTCGACGCAGACCTCGTCTATGTGCACGGACGGATACCGGAACTCTACGGCACGGCGCCGACCCCGGCCGATGGTCAGATCGACTTGTGCGTGGGCGAGGGGAATTTCAGCCTTGCCAATGCGCTCAATTGCCCGCAATCGGAACGGGTGCGCTTCGCTGCGGCGCGACCGACCGACTCGCCGAACGGACCGACGATCAACCTCGCCGAGGACGCCGATTATGACGATGCCCAGGCCCGCCTCGCCGGCATCCAACGGCTGCTGGTGATCGGCGGATACGACGCAACGCCCATCGACGGCCTTGCCGGCGCGAAGACGCAGGCCGCGCTGGCGCGATTCCTGAAGGATTATAAACTTGCCGCGGATGCGGTGGCCAAGGAGACGTTCTTCGACACGCTTTTGGCCGCGGCGACAAACCCGCAGGGAGGCGGATTCTTCTGGTGCAACGACACGCACTATACCGTCATGGCCGCGCTCGGTGTCGTGGAGATGGGCGCGATCGTCGTCCGCGGATGGTACCGCATCCCTGCCGGCCGCTGCCTGCGGCCCGATCTGCACGGCGATCCGCATCGGCTGTACAGCTATGCCGAGGCGGTGGACGCCGCTGGGCGCACGATCAAGCAAGGCGACGCCGCGCTGTCCTGGGGCGGCCACGTTCCGCTCTGCACGCGCGCGAGCCGATTTGAATTGTCCGATCACAAGGATTGCGCCGCACGCGGGCTTGCGAGCGCCGGTTTCGCCGTCATCGATACGGCCGCGCAACCCACAACCGTCGTGCGGTTCGCACTGCCGCCGTGAGACACGGGAACTTTTCCTTCAATCCTGTCGCGGCTTTGCGACGGCAACCAATCATGAGATAGTCGGTCGAGGAGCATCGTTCCAATGACCGACCGCCCGCCGCGCGTCCTGCTGGTCTATCCCCGATTCGTCCAGAATTCGTTTTGGAATTATACCGACTCCTGCCGTGTCGTCGGCGCGCGGTATCCCGCCGCGCCGCTCGGTCTCATCACCGTTGCCGCCCTGCTGCCGCAATCCTGGCAGTTCAAGCTCGTCAACCGCAATACCGAGGAACTGACCGGTGACGATCTCGCGTGGGCCGATCTGGTGATGACCGGTGGCATGCTCAATCAGCAGCCCGATTGCCTCCGCGTCATCGAGCTCTGTCACCGCCACGGGAGACCCGTCGTCGTCGGGGGTCCCGACGTCACCTCGAGTCCGCACATCTACGAGGCCGCGGACTTCCGCGTCGTGGGCGAAGCCGAGGACGTCATCAATGACTTCGTCGCCGCCTGGGAACGCGGCGAGCGCACGGGTATTTTCTCCGCCGAACGGTTCACGATCGATGTCACCAAATCGCCGCTACCGCGTTTCGATCTGCTCAAGCTCGATCACTACCTTTACGTCTGCGTCCAGTATTCGCGCGGCTGCCCTTTCACGTGCGAATTCTGCGATATCATCGAGCTCTACGGCCGCAAGCCGCGGACCAAAACCACCGAGCAGATGCTGGCCGAACTCGAGCGGCTCTACTGGCTGGGCTTCCGCGGTCATGTCGACTTCGTTGACGACAATCTGATCGGCAACAAGAAGGCCCTCAAGCAGTTCCTGCCCGCGCTGGCGAAATGGCAGGAGACTCACGGCTATCCATTCGAATTCTCGACCGAAGCCTCGATCAACCTCGCAGACGACGACGAACTTCTGGAGATGATGCGCGAGGCGAATTTCTTCGCGGTCTTCATCGGCATCGAGAGTCCGGATCCGGAAACCCTGACTCAGACGCGAAAGAAACAGAATACGAGGCGGGATATTGCTGAATGCGTTCACAAGATCTACGGCTACGGGATGTTCGTGACCGCGGGCTTCATCGTCGGCTTCGACAGCGAGGCAGCTTCGATTGCCGAGGCGATGATCGCCTTCATTGACGAATGCGCGATACCTGTGGCGATGGTGGGGCTGCTCTACGCATTGCCAAATACACAATTGACCCGTCGGCTCGCCGACGAAGGCAGGTTGCACGACGGTCACGACGTCATGAGCGACGATCGCGCTGGCGATCAATGCTGGCTCGGCATCAACTTCGAACCGAAACGTCCCCTGCGGGACATTCTCGACGATTACAGGCGTATACTCGCGCACATCTACGATCCCGCCGCCTATGCACGCCGTCTCGACCGGCTGACCGAGCGGCTTGATCGGAACCGGCGTCCGCGCACCCTTCATGCCGGCGACGCGCGCGGTCGGGTGGGCTCGCTCGACACGCTGCGCCGCATCGTCGACGCGGTGCCTGAAGCACGGGACGTTTTCTGGCGCGCCTTCATGAACTGCGCACGCAATAATCCGGCCGCCCTGCGTTATATCGTTCTCCTGATGGCGATCTACCTCCATCTGGGGCCGTTTTCGCGTCGCCTCATCGCGCGGATCGATGCGCGTATCGCCGGGCTTGAGGCGGGCAAACCGGTGCCGCCGGCAGGCGCAGGGCATGCCACGCTTGCGGTGAACTGAACCATCCTCGGCGCGCGCGGCGGACGCGGCACCTCGGACATGGCAATGCAACGGCGGACATCACGCGGTTTCAGTCATGTCGAGACGTGGGTCTTTGATCTGGACAACACGCTCTATCCGCATCACCTCAACCTTTGGCAGCAGGTGGACGAGCGCATTCGCGCCTATATCGCCGATTTCCTCAAAATCTCGCATGACGAGGCATTCCGCATGCAGAAGGACTACTATCGGCGATACGGTACCACGCTGCGCGGGTTGATGATCGAGCATGGGCTCGACCCCGACGCCTATCTCGAATTCGTTCATCGCATCGACCATTCTCCGCTCGAGCCCAATCCGGCACTCGGGGCGGCGCTCGAGAAACTGCCCGGTCGCAAGCTCATTCTCACCAACGGCACCCGCCGGCATGCCGAGGCGGTGATGCGCCGGCTCAACATCCATGAGCAGTTCGAAGACGTCTTCGACATCGTGGCCGCCGCGCTCGAACCCAAGCCGGCACTCAACACCTATCGGCGTTTTCTTTCCCGGCACGCGGTCGAGCCCGGCCGGGCTGCCATGTTCGAGGATCTCGCGCGCAATCTGGAAGTGCCCCATGCGCTCGGCATGACCACGGTGCTGGTGGTGCCCGACGGCGAGCGCGAAGTGGTGCGCGAGGACTGGGAATTGGAAGGTCGCGAGGCCGGCCACATCGATCACGTGACCGCGAATTTGGTTGATTTCATCGAAAGATTGACTGCCGAATTACGACTTTAGGATGAGAGTTGAGCAGCCTTTATTCGACACTGAATCCGGCGTCCATCTGTGACTTCATCCCTTGACCGCACGCGTTTTCGATAAGAAAAATAACGACGTAAACGGGGGCGCTTATCGTCGGTCTACGAATGCGGCCCAAAGCCGCGCGCGGAGATGTTCCGTTCCTTGTCGATTTGGCAATAGCGGGCGCTCTCCTCTTCTCCGCCGCGTATTTCATCCTTGTCAATGAATACCGCATCGGCAGCGGCGGACTCACGCGCACCGAATTGCTTCTGCTTGGCGAACCCGCGCAAGCCGTGCAGGCGCTGCCGGCAAAGGCCGAACACAAGCAGCAAAACTAAACGCAACCAAGGAGACTGAAATGGCCAATGCTTCGGCGAGCCCAAGTCAATCGATCTCGCGCGAAAGATGGACCCAGCTTTTCGCCGGGATCATCTGCATGATCATGATCGCAAACCTGCAATACGGCTGGACCCTGTTCGTCCATCCGATCAATGCGAAGCACGGCTGGTCGATCGCCGCCATCCAGGTCGCCTTCAGCATCTTCGTCGCGCTGGAGACCTGGCTGACGCCGGTGGCAGGTTGGATCGTCGACAAACTCGGCGTGCAGCGCGGACCCAAGCTCATGGTCGCCTTAGGCGGCGTGCTGATCGCGGCCGGCTGGATAATCAATTCGAAAGCCGACTCACTCGAGATGCTGTATTTGGGCGCGGTTCTCGCCGGCATCGGCGGCGGCGCCGTCTATGCGACCTGCGTGGGCCAGGCGGTGAAATGGTTCCCCGATCGCCGCGGGCTTGCGGTGGGCCTGACCGCCGCCGGCTTCGGCGCGGGCGCCGCGCTCACCGTGGTGCCAATCCGGGCCATGATCGCCGTGAGCGGCTATGAGGCCGCCTTCTTCTGGTTCGGCCTCGGGCAGGGCGCCATCGTGCTGTTGCTCGCCTGGCTGCTGCGCGCGCCCGAACCGGGCGAGCTCGCCAGCGTGGCCCCGCCCAAGGTCGTGCAATCGGCCAAGAGCTATACGCCCGCCGAAATGCTGATGTCGCCGATCTTCTGGATCCTCTACATCATGTTCGTCATGATCTCGGCCAGCGGCCTGATGGCGACCGCGCAGATCGCGCTGATTGCGCGCGACTATAACATCGCCAATGTGGCGATCCTCGGCGGCGCGACAGCCCTGTCGGTGGCGCTGATCATCGACAATCTCGCGAACGGCGCCGCGCGACCCCTGTTCGGCTGGGTGTCGGATAATATCGGTCGCGAATACACCATGGCGATCGCTTTCGGCCTCGGCGCCGTCGCCTATTGGCTGCTCGGCTCGGCCGGCCACTCGCCCTGGGCCTTCGTGGTGTTCGCCGCGCTGATCTTCCTCACCTGGGGCGAGATCTTCAGCCTGTTCCCGTCGACCTGCACCGACAGCTTCGGGCCGAAATTCGCCACCGTGAACCTTAGCCTGCTCTACACCGCCAAGGGTGCCTCGGCCTTCCTGGTGCCGGTCGCCAACATGATCAAGGCCTCCACCGGAAGCTGGCACATGGTGTTCGCGGTTACCGCGATCATGAACCTGCTGGTGGTGGCACTGGCACTGTTCGTGCTCAAGCCGATGCGCAACAAGGTGACGGCGAACGAGCGGCTCGCGCATGCGGTCTAGCCCGGCGCGGGGAGCGCTCGAACTTGTCGACTACCGGAAGCGAAGGCCCCCGCAAGGGGGCCTTTTTTATGCGTCGGGCCGGACCCGATTGTCCCGGCGCGGCGGCTTGACAGGGCTGCCGCTTGCCTCGACAAACCGCGGGCGAACACGGGTCCAGGGGCCGCACGCGCATGTCCAATGAAAAACTCGCCGAAACCATTGATGCCGCCTTCGAGGCGAGCGACGGCATAGGCCCTACCACGCAGGGACCGGTGCGCGAGGCGGTCGAGGCCGCGCTCGCTTTGCTCGACAGCGGCAAGGCGCGCGTCGCCGAGCCGACCGGCGACGGCAACTGGCGAGTCAACCAGTGGCTGAAGAAAGCGGTACTGTTATCGTTCCGTCTCAATGACATGAATGTCATCGGCGGCGGCCCCGGCCGCGCGGTCTGGTGGGACAAGGTACCGTCGAAGTTCGACGGCTGGGGCGACGCCGAATTCCGCGCCGCCGGCTTCCGCGCCGTGCCCGGTTGCCTCGTTCGCCGCTCCGCCTATATCGCGCCCGGCGTGGTGCTGATGCCCTCCTTCGTCAATCTCGGCGCCTATGTCGATTCAGGCAGCATGATCGACACCTGGGCGACGGTGGGCAGCTGCGCGCAGATCGGAAAGAACTGCCATATCTCCGGCGGGGCTGGCATCGGCGGCGTGCTCGAGCCGCTGCAGGCCGGCCCGGTGATCATCGAGGACAATTGCTTCATCGGTGCGCGATCGGAAGTGGTCGAAGGCGTCATCGTGCGTGAGGGCTGCGTGCTTGGCATGGGAGTCTATATCGGGCGCTCCACCAAGATCATCGACCGCGAGACCGGCAAGATCTATCAGGGCGAGGTGCCGCCCTATTCGGTCGTCGTGCCCGGCACGATGCCGGGTCGGTCCTTGCCCGACGGCACCCCGGGCCCGGGCCTTTATTGCGCCGTTATCGTCAAGCGCGTGGATGAAAAGACGCGCGCCAAGACGAATGTCAACGAGCTGCTCAGGGATTGAACCCAAGCCAGATGTCCGTCGATCCGGTCGCCATCGCCCGCGCGCTGTTGCGCTGTCCCTCGGTCACGCCGAACGAAGGCGGTGCGCTGGGTTTTCTTGAGCGGACATTGCAGGCCGCGGGCTTCACGGTGCATCGAATTAGGTTCCGCGAACCGGGAACCGAGGAGGTCGAAAACCTCTATGCGCGCGTCGGCACCTCGGCGCCGCTTCTCGTCTTCGCAGGCCATACCGATGTCGTGCCGCCTGGCGACGAAAACGCCTGGAGCCACCCGCCTTTTGCCGGCGAAAGTGACGGTCATGCGCTTTACGGCCGCGGGGCCGTCGACATGAAGGGTGGCATCGCCTGCGCCGTCGCCGCGGTGCTCGACTATCTTGCCGCGCACGAGCCGCGCGGATCGATATCGTTCCTGATCAGCGGTGATGAAGAAGGCGTTGCGGTCAACGGCATGCCGAAGCTGTTGCAATGGGCGGCAGCGCGCGGCGAACGGTTCGATCATTGCATTCTCGGCGAGCCTAGCTGCCAGAACGAGCTCGGAGACACCATCAAGATCGGCCGCCGCGGCTCGCTCAACGGTCAGCTCATCGTGACCGGAAAACAGGGACACGTCGCCTATCCGCAGCGGGCCGACAACCCGATCCGCGGCCTGGTGAAGCTGATCGCAGCGCTGCATGACGAACCCCTCGATCAAGGCACCGCGCAATTCGCGCCCTCGCATCTCGAATTCACCTCGATCGACGTGGGCAACAAGACCGTGAATCTCATTCCCGGCGAAGCACGCGCACGTTTCAACATCCGTTTCAACGACAGGCACACGCGCGATTCGCTCAAAACATTGATCGAGCAGCGAGCAAAGAGCGCCGCCGAAGGCCGGATCAGGTTCGCCCTGCAGTGGGAACCCTCGAATGCCGACGTCTTCGTGACCGAACCGGGTCCATTCACGGAACTCGTGGCCGATGCGGTGCAAAGCGTCACCGGTCGCAGGCCTCGGCTCTCCACGGCTGGCGGCACGTCGGACGCGCGCTTCATCACGAAATACTGTCCCGTGGTGGAGTTCGGCCTGGTCGGACAGACCATGCACGCGGTCGACGAGCATGTGCCGATCGCCGACCTGCAGGCGCTCACCGCGATCTATCACAAGATCATCGAGCGGTATTTTACAGCGTCGCTCGCATGAAGAAGGTCGACGCGCGGCACGATCAGTAATCGACCCGCATTAGATAGAGCCCTTCGGGCGGCGCAACCGGACCGCAGGCGGCGCGATTGCGCGCCTCGAGCGCGCGCGAAAGATCGTCCGCGTTCCACTTGCCCTCGCCGATGAGCACCAGCGAGCCTACCATCGAACGCACCTGATTGTGCAGGAAGGAACGCGCGGAGGCCAAAATTGTCACCACGTCGCCTTCGCGCGCGACCACCAGCGCGTCGAGCGTCTTGATCGGCGACTTGGCCTGACAGTCGCTCGAGCGGAACGTGGTGAAATCGTGCCGGCCCACGAGCCGTTGCGCGGCCGCATGCATCGCCGCTGCGTCCAGCGGGCGCGGCACGCGCCAGGCGCGGCCGATGTCGAGCGTCAGGTCGGGACGGCGATTGACGATGCGGTAAAGGTAATGGCGCCTGACCGCCGACCGGCGGGCGTCGAAATTCTCTGCCGCACGTTCGGCCGCCAGAACCGCAATGGGGTGCGGTCGCAGATGCGCGTTGAGCGCGTCGCGCACGGTATCGGCATCCCACTCCCGACTGAGATCGACATGCGCCACCTGTCCCCGCGCGTGCACGCCCGCGTCGGTGCGTCCCGCACCCTGCACGAAGCTTTTGTCGCCGCTGAAGGCTTCCACCGCCGCGGTCAGAACGGCCTGCACCGTGAGGCCCTCGGCCTGCGCCTGCCAGCCGGCGAAGGGCGTGCCGTCATATTCCAGAGTGAGCTTGTAGCGAGGCATCGTCGCCGCCTGCAGTCGCCGGGATCGGTCCGAGCCTTCAGTAGACGCATACCTGGGGGAAGTCACGCCATCGCGCGCCGCCTTCGCGGAGCACCTCCTCAGCGGAGGACCGCTCCCGCATCCAGGCGCAGGCCGCGCAGGAAATCCTCGGCATCCATCGCCTGCCCTCCGGCGCGCTGCACACGGGTGAGCCGGATCGCGCCCCCACCGCAGGCCACCGTGAACCTTCGATCGAGCACGGTTCCGGGGACGCCGCTGCCCTCCCCCCTTGTCGAACGCAGAACCTTCACTCGCACGCCGTCGACCGCAAACCACGCACCGGGAAAGGGAGATAGGCCGCGAACGTGATTGTGCACCTCGCACCAGGGTTTGCGCCAGTCGATGCGCGTCTCTTCCTTCGAAATCTTGGCCGCGTAGGTGACGCCCGCGGACGGTTGCGGCCGAAGCTCGAGCGTCCCGCGCTCGAGTGCCTCGCAGGCCCGCGCCATAAGGTCGGCGCCGCACTGCGCGAGCGCGTCATGCAGTTCGCCGGCGGTCATATCGGCGCCGATCGCCACGCGCTCGGCCATGGCGATGGCGCCCGTGTCCAGACCTTCTTCCATTTTCATCACGGTGACGCCCGTTTCGGTATCGCCCGCCATGATGGCTCGATTGATCGGCGCCGCGCCGCGCCAGCGCGGCAACAATGACGCGTGGAGGTTGAAGCACCCGAACCGCGGGGCTTCGAGCACGCGCGGCGGCAGGATCAGGCCGTATGCAACGACGACGGCCGCGTCGGCGCGATGCGTTAAGAACGCCGCCTGTTCCGCTTCGCCCCGCAGGCTTGGCGGCGTGAGCACGGGCAATCCCAAGCGGCGAGCTTCACGCTCGACCGGCGTGACCTGCACGGCCATCCCCCGGCCCGCAGGCTTGGCTGCGCGTGTGTAGACGGCAATAATCTCGTGTCCGCGCCGGGCGAGCTCGACGAGGGTCGGCACCGCGAATTCCGGCGTGCCCATGAATATCAGTCGCAGCGACATGGCGGACCTGGCGCTGCTCGTGCTCCGGCCGTTCGATCCACGTCCCGCGGCGGCCGAAGTTCAGCTGTCGGACCCGCTCTCTCTCCGAGCGCAGGCCGGCCGCAAACCCGCGCGCGATCCAGGGCTATGGCGCACGCCCCACGGATACGGCGCGCCGGGAAAGGATTGCAGCAAGAGCGACGCGCGAATCGCCCGCTACCCAAGCGGATGCTATCCGAGATGGTGCGAGGGCTCATCATCCGCCGACGAAGGGCGCGCGGCTTCGCCGCGTTTCGCCGCTTTCCTGAACCGTTTCATCACCATGTCGCGCTTGAGGCGAGAAAGATAATCGATGAAGAGGATACCGTTGGTGTGATCGATCTCGTGCTGAAGACAGGTCGAGAACAGCCCGTCGGCTTCGACCTCCTGCGGCCGGCCGTCGAGATCGAGAAACCTGACCCTGACCAGTTTTGGCCGCGTCACTTCTTCATAATATTCAGGGATCGACAGACAGCCCTCCTCGCGGGTCGCCGTCTCGTCGGACGACCAAATGACCTCTGGATTGATGAAGACCTGCGGCGCCTTGGGCTGGTCCTTCTTGGCGAGATCCATGGTGACCACGCGCTGCGGGACGCCGATCTGGATCGCGGCGAGTCCTATCCCCGGCGCGGCATACATGGTTTCGAACATATCGTCGACGAGCGCACGCAGCTGCCGGTCGATCGTTTTGACCGGCTCCGACTTCATCCGCAACCGCTTGTCGGGCAGAATCAGGATCTCGCGTATCGCCATGGGGGCGCATGTAGTTGGCGGCACGAAATCGGTCAATGCGAATTGCCGCGCGCGCACGATTGGCGCGCCTGAAAGGCGCCAGCCGACGGCCATGCAGGTCGCCACCCTGTCGTCGAAGACCCGGCCCGAACGCGCGGAGCGCCTTGAGTCCTCCGCCGACCCGGCCTACCGTTCGCCTTTCGTTCGTGCACGCCGCCGAATCGCATAGAAAGCGGACCCATGGAGCAAGCCCTCGTCATTGCTTTGGCGTCGATCGCGGCCGTCTGTCTTGCGGCCGTCATGGTGCTAGCGCTGCGACCCAGGCCCCCGGCAAGCGATCCCACCGCGGAAGCACGACTCGTCGAACTCAATACCCGCGTGCAGACCATGGCCGATCTGCTCGCCAAGGCGCAGGCGCAACTGCAGCAGGCCGTCACCGAACGACTCGATGCGGTGAGCGCCCGGCTCGGCGACTCGATGCAGAACTCGGCCAAACAGACGACCGAGCATCTGCAGCAGCTGCACGCGCGGCTTGCAGTGATCGACAACGCACAGAAAAACATCACCGATCTCGCCTCACAGGTGACCACGTTGCAGCAGGTCCTCGCCGACAAACAGTCGCGCGGCGCTTTCGGGCAGGGTCAGATGGAAGCAATCATCCAAGATCGATTGCCGAAGGACAGCTACGAATTCCAGCCCACGCTTTCCAATCGGGCGCGCCCGGATTGCTGCATCTATCTTCCCGACGCGCCGCCCCTGGTCATCGACGCCAAGTTTCCGCTGGAAGCGGTGAGCGCCTTCCGCGCGGCAAAAAGCGAGGAAGAGCGCAAGCTCGCGGCCGCGCGCGTGCGTCAGGATGTCGCCAAGCACCTCACCGACATCGCGGAAAAATATCTTATCCCCGGCGAAACCCAGGACATGGCGTTGATGTTCGTGCCATCGGAATCAATCTATTGCGAGCTATACGACAGTTTCGATGACATTTTCCAAAAGGCCTACCGTGCAAGGGTTATCATCGTGTCGCCATCGCTTCTTATGCTGGCGATCCAGGTGATTCAGCAGATCCGCAAGGACTGGGCAATGCGCGCGGCCGCAGACAGGATTTTGGCCGAGGTGGCGCTGCTGATCGACGATGTGCAGCGACTGAAAGATCGCGTCGAACACCTCGGCCGACATTTCGCCCAAGCCAACAAGGATATCGAGCAGATTACGATCTCGACGCAGAAGATCCTGAACCGCGGCGAAAGAATCCAGGCGGTCGAATTCGATGGCGACGATATACCGTCCGCCGCCATCCTACCGCCGGCGACGCGCCCTGTCGAAGCGGGAAAATGAGCGTGGATCCTGGCGGGCGCGACGCGTCGGGCAGGGCGCGAATGCTGGACGCGCTCGCGGTCTATCTCAAGCCGCGGGTTCTGATCATCCTGCTACTCGGCTTCTCGTCCGGCCTGCCGCTGGCCTTGTCAGGCGGCACGTTGCAGGCCTGGCTCAAGACGCGCGGGGTCGACATCGGCACCATCGGTCTCGTCGGCGCCGTCGGCATTCCCTATTCGGCAAAATTTCTCTGGGCGCCGGTGATCGATGCTCTTGACATTCCCCTGCTGTCGCGACGGCTGGGCCGCCGCCGCGCTTGGCTCATCAGCTCGCAGCTCCTGCTCATGGCGGCGATCGCCGTGCTCGGCCTTGGCGACCCGGCGGCACGCCCGATGCTGATCGCCGGCGGCGCACTGTTGGTGGCCGTGGCTTCCGCGACCCAGGACATCGTCATCGACGCGTTCCGCGTCGAAAGCCTCCCCGAAGACGAGCAGGCCGCCGGCATGGCGTCCTATGTCGCCGCCTATCGGGTCGGCGTGTTGGTTGCAGGCGCGGGAGCGCTGGCGCTCGTCGACAGCCTCGCCCAGCAGGGCGTCACGCTGCCGTCGGCCTGGACCGTGACCTATCTGATCATGGCGGGGCTCGTGCTCATCGGCCTCATCGCCACGCTGGCAGCGACGGAGCCTGAAACGTCGCGCCTCGCCATGACCGACCACGCACGCCGCGCAGCCGACGACCCGCTGCGCCGTGCCGCGGCTGCCGCCGCGGCGAGTTTTACCGAATTCCTGACGCGCGACATGGCGATCACCGCGCTGGTTTTCGTCGCCCTGTTCAAGCTCGCCGATGCACTCGCACAGGCAATGATCACGCCGTTCGTGCTCGACCTCGGCTTCTCGCTGCCGGAGCTGGCGGCGGTCACCAAGGGCGTTGGCTTCGCCGCCACGCTGCTCGGGGGGTTCGCGGGCGGGCTCATCGCGCGCGCCTATTCTCTGTCGACGAGCATCTGGATCGGCGCGGTGGCGCAGACCGTCACGCTCCTTGCGTTCTCGGCGCAGGCGATGATCGGCCGCGATCTTGTCGCACTTGCCGTCGTCGTCAGCCTCGCCAATTTCGCCGACGCCGTGGGCACGGTGATTTTCGTCGCCTACCTTTCCGCGCTTTGCAAGAACCCCCTGCATACGGCCACGCAATATGCGCTGCTCACGGCCCTGGCCGCGCTCGGCCGCAATGTATTCTCGATCGGCACCGGCTATCTGGCGAGTGCCACAGGCTGGGCCTGGTTCTTCGTCCTCTGCTCCCTTACGGCGCTGCCCGGCATGCTGCTGCTCGCCCGCCTGCAGGCCGGCGGGCATTTCAAACGGCTGTTTGCCGGCGACGGCTAGAGGGTCGTGCGCTGTCGGATGGCGGCGGCAAGCGTGCCCTCGTCAAGGTAATCCAGCTCGCCGCCGACGGGAACGCCGTGCGCGAGCCGCGTGACCTTCACCCTCGCGTCGAGCAGAAGTTCGGTGATGTAGTGCGCCGTGGTCTGGCCGTCGACCGTTGCGTTCAGCGCCAGGATCACCTCCTGCACCGAAGGCTCGTGCGCGCGCGCGACCAGGGCGTCGATCGAAAGGTCCTGCGGGCCGACGCCATCGAGCGGGGAAAGCGTGCCGCCGAGCACGTGATAGCGGCCGTTGACGGCCTGTGCCCGCTCGAGCGCCCACAGATCCGACACGTCGGCAACGACCACGATGATCGAGGCGTCGCGCCGTTCATCGGTGCAGATCGTGCAGGGATTCTGCGTGTCGATATTGCCGCAGACCTTGCAGACGGCAATTTTCTGCATCGCATTCTGCAGCGCGTCGGCAAGCGGCGCCATCAGCGCCACGCGCTTTTTGATGAGAAAGAGCGCGGCGCGCCGTGCCGAGCGCGGTCCAAGCCCCGGCAGACGCGCCAGCAACTGGATCAGGCGTTCGATTTCGGGTCCGGCGACGGCGGCGGGCATGCGCTAAGCCATGGAAAGAATTCGTGTTTTCCGGGTCTCCCGGCGAGCGGGGACGGCGCCTTATCCGAGGCCGAATCCGGGTGGCAGCGGCAACCCCCCGGCCAGGGCCTTCATTTTCTCTTGCAGGAGCGCTTCGACCTTCTTGCGCGCATCAGCGTGAGCGGCGATGAGCAGATCCTCCAGGATCTCCTTCTCCGACGGCTGCATGAGCGAATCATCGGCCTCGACGCCCTTGAGCTCGCCTTTGGCCGTGAGGCGCACCTTCACCAACCCTCCGCCGGCGATACCCTCGACCTCGATGCGATCGAGCTCGGCCTGCAACTCCTGCATCCTGCTTTGCAGCTGCGCGGCCTGTTTCATGAGGCCCATAATGTCGGGCATTGTTCAATCCTCGGAGGGGCTGTCATAGTCGGGCGGCATCTCCGGCGCATCGACCTGCGTCACGTTAACGATCTTTGCTCCCGGAAAACGGGCCAAAACCGCCTGCACCAGCGGATCCGCCTGCACGCCTCGCTCCATCTCGGCTTGGCGCGCTTCGGCCTGTGCGCGGAGAGTCGGCGCGCCCGCCTCCTGCGATACCGTGACCACCCAGCGCTTGCCGGTCCAAGCGGAAAGCTTGCGCGTCAGGTCATGCACCAAGGTCTTCGACGCCGAAGGCTCGAGCGCGATCTCGAGCCGACCGTCCTCGCAGCGCACCAGGCGCACGTCGCGCTCAAGCGCGAGCTTCATGTTGATGTCGCGCTTCTGCTGGGCAAGCGCGACGATCTCTTCGAAACTGCCGAGCTCGAGCGGACGCGTCTCCTGCGGCTGCGCCGACGGTTCCAAAACCAGCCGCGGCGACAGCGCCGCGGCGGAGCGCGGCGAGCTACGCGGGATCTCATAACGCGGCACCTGAGCCGGGCTTGTCGGCGCCGCGCCGCCATTGCCCGACGGCCCGGATGCGCCCTCGTCCTGCAACGAGCGCACGACGTCCTCCGGCGTCGGCAAGCTTGCGGCATAGGCTATGCGTATCAGCACCATCTCGGCGGCGGCGACCGGGCGACCGGAACCCTGCACTTCGGAAATACCCCTGAGCAGCATCTGCCACGTGCGCGACAGAACACTCATCGAGAGCCTGGCGGCGAAATCTCGTCCGCGCATACGCTCGGCTTCGGAGATCGCGACGTCGTCGGCGACCGCCGGCACGACCTTGACGCGGGTCACGAAGTGGGTGAATTCGGCAAGGTCGCCGAGCACCACGGCAGGGTCGGCACCGATCAGGTACTGCTCGCGCAGCTCGCCGAGCGCGGCGGCGGCGTCGCCCTTCATCAAGGCTTCGAACAGGTCAACCACTCGGACGCGGTCGGCAAGGCCGAGCATCTGCCTCACATCCTCGGCGCGCACGGGGCCGGCGGCATGCGCGATCGCCTGATCGAGCAACGACAGCGCGTCGCGCACCGAGCCTTCCGCCGCCCGCGCGATCAGAGCCAACGCGTCCGGCTCAACCTCGACGCGCTCCTTGGCCGCGATGGCCGCAAGATGCTTCACCAGCAGCGCCGCCTCGACGCGACGTAGATCGAAGCGCTGGCAGCGCGAGAGCACGGTGACGGGAACCTTGCGGATTTCCGTCGTCGCGAAAATGAATTTCGCGTGCGGCGGCGGTTCTTCCAGCGTCTTGAGCAGCGCATTGAAGGCGGCGCCCGAGAGCATGTGCACTTCGTCGAGGATGTAGACCTTGTAGCGCGCCGACATCGGCGCGTAACGGACGGCGTCGTTGATCTGCCGCACGTCCTCGACGCTGTTGTGCGAGGCCGCATCCATCTCGAGCACGTCCGGATGCCGACTTTCCATGATCGCCTGGTCGTGCACGCCCATCACGGGCATCACGACGGTGGGCGCCTTGATCGAGCCGTCCGGCAATTCGTAATTGAGCGCGCGCGCAAGGATGCGCGCGGTGGTCGTCTTGCCGACGCCGCGCACGCCGGTCAGGATCCAGGCTTGCGGAATGCGTCCGGTCTCGAACGCATTCGAAATGGTGCGCACCATGGCCTCCTGGCCGATGAGGTCGGCAAAGCTCGTCGGTCGGTATTTGCGCGGGAGCACGCGATAGCCGGTTCCGGCGGTACGGTCGACGCTGTCTGCGGGCTCGCTCATCCTGCCATCCGCCGGACGCGGGGACACGCCCGCGCTTCGATCGCGATCAGGAACGTTGAGGTGGGAGGCTGACGAGCGACCCGAACCGCGCTCGTTAGGGCTGCTTCCTTCCGGACCTGACCCGGTTGGCGAGTGGCTCGTCCACCGCCAACCTCCCGCCGACCTATATCGGGCCATTGCCGGCGGAAAGCAAGGCGAGAGGATCGGCGCCATCCGCTACCGCGGAAGAAACCTCGCTCCGCCCCCCGTAGCCCCCGGCTCCGACCGAGGCGGATGCGCGCGGGTTGCCTTGCGCCCGACCCCGCCCCAAGATCGCCGCAATGACTCCGATCACGATCGGCACCGCGCTCAGAACCTCGTTCGGGCCCGCCGCCGTGCAGCCCGGCAAGCCCGGCCGCGAGCCGGGGGCCGTGTGCGGCGGATCGCGCGAGGCAGAGCATCCGACGCCAGATTCCGGCCCGCGACGATGGCGACGCTGAAGGAGAGCCTGCCCGAATGTCCGCGTATCCTTGCGATCGCGCTTCGCCGCATCGGCGATGTTCTGCTGACCACGCCGCTCATCCGCAGCCTCGCGCGCGCTTGGCCGGACGCCGTCATCGATGCGCTGGTGTTTGCGGGGACAGAGGGCATCCTGCAAGGTAACGGCGACCTCCGCCAGGTCATCGCCATGCCGCACCGCGCAGGCATGGGCTCTACGCTGCGGCTGATTTGCAAATTGTGGCGACGCTACGATCTGGCGATCGCGGTACAGGCCGGCGACCGGCCGCACGCGTTCGCCTGGATCGCCGGCAAACGGCGCGTGGCCCTCGTCGACCCGCACGGTGGCATCGGCGCGGCCATCAAACATGCGCTCCTCGTCCGCGCCGTGCCGGAGGCACCGGACGTGCATCGCGTCGAGCTCATGCTCCGGCTCGCAGACGCGATCGGCATCGCGCGGGCCTCCGACGTGATCGCGCCGCGGGCAATAGCCGCCTGCGCGCCCGCCGCGCCCTATGCCGTGATTCATGCGACGCCGATGTACCGCTACAAGCAGTGGACGGCCGCAGGCTGGCGCACGCTCGCGCGTCACCTGCGGCAACGCGGCCTGGCGGTGATCGCCGTCGCCGGGCCGAGCGAGGCGGAACGCGCTTTCCTCGCCGAACTGTTGCAGGACGATGCCGCCGTGCGCCAATGGCCCTGGCCGCAAATTGCGGCCCTGCTTGCCGACGCCCGGGTCTTCATCGGCACCGACACCGCGGCAACCCATCTCGCCGCGGCGACGGGATGCCCGACGGTAGCGATCTATGGTCCGACCGATCCGCGCCTCTGGGGTCCCTGGCCGCGGGGCGGGCTCGCGGTGCCGTGGGACGCGAGCGGCACGATCCAGAATCGCGGCAACGTGTGGCTGGTGCAGAACCCCTTTCCGTGTCTGCCCTGCCAACTTGAAGGGTGCGAACGCCGTCGCGACAGCCGCAGCGCCTGCCTCGACAGGCTCGCGGCCGAACAGGTGCTTGCCGCGGTCGATCGTGCCCTGGCTTGACCGCGCCCCTCGGCGCCTTCAAGCTCGGATCATGGAGGGAGTCCGGAGATGACATTCCGCATCGCCGTCGTGCAGCCGATCACCCATCCGGTCGACCGGGCCGAGGACAACGTGGCAGACGCAGAACGCTTCATTGCGCGCGCGGCAAGCGAGGGCGCACAGTTCGTGTGCTTTCCCGAGACCTATCCGGGCCCCTGGCGGATGCCGGCGGCGTTCGATCCGACGCCCCGCATCGCCGCGGCCGCAGCGCGGCACGGCGTCAACGCGGTCTACGGCACGATCGAGCCGATCAGCCACAACGAGGGCACGGCGCACAATCTTATCTGCATGGCCTATGCCGACGGCCGCGAGCCGGCACGTTACCGACGCACGCATCCCAACGGACCCTGGATCTATACCGGAGGAGAATGGTGGGAATTCCAATACGTGCCGGGCAACGAATTTCCCGTGTTCGATACCGCGCAGGGCAAGGTCGGCATGGCGATGTGCAGCGAGGTCTACATGCCGGAAGTCACGCGGGCGCTCGCGCTGCGCGGCGCCGAACTGATCTTCATGCCCGCCGGTACGGATAAGCGCAAATTATGGGCAACGTGGCGCAACCTGATCTGGTCGCGCGCGATCGAGAACCTCGCCGTCGTCGTCACGACGCAAAATCTGTTCAACCACGCCGAGCGCGGACTGGCGATGGTCGCCACGCCGGAAGAGATCGTGTTCGAGAGCACGGCGGCCGGCTTCTTCACCGTCGAGGTGAGTCTCGATCGCGCACGCGAAATGCGCGCGAGCAATGACGGTATCGCGTCCGCGCGCGATTACGGCGCCAAGCAAGGCGTGCTCGGCCCGCAGTGGCAGCGGCCGGAATTGCGTACGATCATGTATCCGCAGAAATGAGCTCGGCTGATTGCGCAAACGCGTGCGTCATGCGATTCTGTCGTTCGCATGCACGGCCTTGATCTCGGTCCCAAGCCTCGTCTCGGCTACGTCGAGAGCCGCATAGACCGCGCGGCGGACAAGCGTCATGATGACGCGTCGATCGCCGCCATGGCCGCAAGCCGCGCGGCGCGCGCCTATGTCGTGTGCGGCGAGCTGATCGCCGCGAGGAAGGCCCGCCCGTTCAACGAGCCGCTGTTCGAAATGAGCGCCGCGCGCGCGCTGGGCGACCTTGCGGACACGGTCTTCCTCGGTCTCGCTGACGGCGCGCCTCGTTTCGGCATTGGCCTCGCGCCCACCGTCGCCGACGCGCTGAAATCGCGCGACGACCTTCTTGTCACTGACCTGCGCTCAATCGCCGTGCAGGGTCTGGTTGCGCCCGATCATCTGCCGCCGATCGCGGAGGCGAAAGCAGTCCTTGCCTGGCATCTGCGTCACCGATTTTGCTCGAACTGCGGCGCGCCGACTCGAGCGGCAAGCGCGGGATGGCGGCGGGACTGCCCGCAGTGCCAGGCCCAGCACTTCCCGCGCACGGATCCGGTCGTGATCATGCTCGCGGTCGACGGCGGCCGCTGCGTGCTCGCGCGCAGCCCGCGCTTCGCCGCCGGGATGTGGTCATGCCTCGCGGGCTTTGTCGAGCCGGGGGAAGCCATCGAAGATGCCGTGCGGCGGGAGACGCGCGAGGAAGTGGGCCTCGCCACCGGCCGCGTCCGTTATTTCGCCTCCCAGCCCTGGCCGTTTCCCATGTCGCTGATGATCGGCTGCCACGCCGAGGCCATGGGCGAAGACCTCACCGTCGACCGCGGGGAGCTTGAAGACGCACGCTGGTTCTCGCGTGACGAGGTCGCGAGCATGCTCCTGCGCCGGCATCCGCGAGGCTTGACCACCCCGCCGCCGATCGCGATCGCCCACCACATCATCCGCGCCTGGATTGACGGCGAGGCCGGCTTTGGCTGAGCGCGCAGCGAGGATTCTCTGTGCCGGCATCGCGGTACAGGACATCGTCATGCGCGTCGAGACCTTTCCCGCGCCGGGCACCAAGATTGCCGCGACCGATTTCCTGGTTACCGGCGGCGGCTGCGCCGCCAACGCGGCACTCGCGGTGGCGCGACTGGGCGGCCGGGCGCGCTTTGCGGGACCCCTCGGCGACGCCGACGACGTCGCCAGCAACCGCATCCTGGCCGACCTGGCCGCCGAAGGCGTCGATACGCAGGGCGTCGTCCGCGTGGCGGGGGCGACCGTCTCGGTGTCCCTGATATTGATCGACGGGCGCGGCGAGAAGGCCATCGCCACACGCCGCGGCAAAGGTCTTGACGCCGCATTGCCGCGCGACGCGCAGGCGCTCATCCGCGACGTCGATGCGCTCCTGATCGACAACCGTTTCCCCGAATTTGTGACGGCCGTGGCGCGGGCGGCCCGACATGCCGGACTCCCCTGCGTCATCGATCTCGACCGGGCAACCCGGCCCGACGATCCGCTGCTCGCGCTGGGCACGCACGTCATCGCCTCCACGGAGGCCCTGTTCGCCACCACCGATGCGTCGGACCACGCAGCCGGCCTTGCGAGACTCGCCGCGCATCATCCGGCTTTCCTCGCCGTCACCGACGGGCCTAACGGTGTCTATTGGCGTCAAGGAAGCACGGTGCGACACATGCCGACCTTCCAGGTCGAGACCGTCGACACTCTCGCCGCCGGCGACGTCTTTCACGCCGCATTTGCCCTGGCACTGGCGGAGGGACGCCCACTCGAAGCCGCGCTGCGTTTCGCCTGCGCCGCTGCGGCGCTCAAATGCACGCGTTTCGGCGGAGGCAGCGCGGCGCCGCGGCGAGACATGGTCGAAGCGCTGCTGCGCGGATAGTCACCGGTCCGCGCCGCAAGCGTCTCGCCGCGTCCGATCGTGTTACGGACCGTTGAATGGCGATCGTCGAGGCGCCGCCGTCACTTCTTGGAAGGACACGGCGCGCCGCAGGGCGCACAGGCTCCGGCGAAATCCTCGGGTGACACCGCCCGACCGGCCGACGGGCTCAGCAAATGCTGAACGACGACTGCGGCGAGGGAAACGACGACCACGACGACGTAGACCTTGCGCACGGGACTACTCGCGCGTGAGACCGAACAGCGGTCGCAGGCGGATGCCGAGCAGGCATCCCGGCAGCGCCGCGGCGAACCAGATCCAGCCGTGCAGGGAGCCCGAGGCGACCCCGCCGACAAAAGCGCCGATATTGCAGCCGAACCCGAGCCGCGCGCCCCACCCCATCACGAGGCCGCCGATCGCCGCCGCCAGCAGCGATTTTGCCGGCGGCCAGGCGCCCGCCGCGAAGGGCCCGCGCGCGGCCGCAGCGGCCATGGCGCCGAAGATGACGCCGAAATCGGTAAGGCTCGAGGTGTCGGACAGCACCGAACCCGCGAGCGCATGTTTCGGCCCGGGCCACTGCCAGAACGGGGCCTGCGCGAGATCGATGCCGAGCGCCCCGGCGATTTTCGCGCCCCATACGGTGTAACCAAACGTCACGCTCCAGGGATGGCCGCCGGCAAGGAACACGAGCACGCACAGCAGCCCGATGACGACGCCGCCGATCACGTAGTTGCGCGGCGGGCGCCATGTGGCGCCGCGTCTCCTCGCCACGGCGATGATGATCGCCGCAACCAGTCCGAGGCTTGCCAGCGTAACAAGAAGTCCGCCCCAGGGGCCGAAATAGTCCGACGCGAGCACCGGATCGACGCCGCCGAGCGCGAGGAAAAACGGCAGCGACAGGCTCCCGAGCACGCTACCGACGAGGAAGAACAGCAGCGCGACCAGCATGCGGCCGGAACCGCCGCCAACGGTATAGAGCGTTCCCGAGCCGCAGCCATTGGCCAGCTGCATGCCGACGCCAAAGGCAAAAGCGCCAACCACGAGCGAGAGCCCGAGCGGTGCGATAGCGCCGCCAAAATGCGGCTCCAGCGCGGCCGCGGGCACCACGACGACGGCGCACACGGCAATCACGATCAGACCACCGAGCAGACCGCCGGCTTCGCCCTTGACGAGGAAACGGCGCCAGGAGGCGGTGTAACTGAACTCGGCGGTCCAGAACGCGATGCCGAGACCGAAGCCGCCGAGGATGAGGACGGCCGAGGCAGGCTGCCCATCGACCAGCACGAGCGCGATCAGCAGCGCGGATGCGCCGATCGACAATGCGAGAAAAAGCGGATCGGAGCCTGCGCCCGCGCGCGGTTTCGCCGTCGTCAGGGTCGCTGTGGACATCGGTCAATTCCCTTGGATTTCCGACGAAGCCCTTACCACGGCTTGCCTCCCGCGTCATGCACGGGCGCTCGTCGCCTCCGTTGCCGGCCAAGAAGCGCTCATCCGTTATGGTACGGACGTCACAATGCCGTGCGGCCAGGGTGCCGCATCCGCAGCGGCGCGCGCGAGGCTCACGATCCGAGGCCGAGCGCTTTCTTGAGATCGTCCCACTTGGTGCGCGAGGAAGCGATCGGCCGCTCCGGCTTGCTGGTCCAGTCGACCATCGATCCTGCATAAAGCCTGGCGTTCTTATTGCCGAGAATTTCGTGCAGCACGAACCAGTCGGTCGAGGCCCAATGCCCGGTGTTGCAATAGCTCACCACCGCACCGCTCGCCACGTCGCGCGCGATCCTCGCAAGCTCCGCCTTGGGTTTAAGCCGGTTGGTCCCGGAATCGTAGAAGGCCGAGCTGTCGATATTGATCGCGCCGGGAATATGGCCATAAGCCTTGGCCGCCGGCGCTTTTTCCTTGCCGGCGAAGAACGAGGCCGGCCGCGCATCGACCAGCGTGGCACCGCCGTTCTTTTCGATCGCTTCGACGTCGTCCGCCACCGCGAGAATGCTGTTGTCGATGCGCGCGGTGAAGATTCTGGGCGATGGCTTGTTGGTGCCGCTTTCGAGCGGACGGCCGGTGGACCGCCAAGCCGCGATGCCTCCGTCGAGAATTGATACGCGGGCGACGCCGGCATATTTCAGCGTCCAATAGACGCGCGCGGCCGCGCCGAAATCGAGCACGCTGACGCCGGCCGGGACGACGACCACGCGACTGTCCTCATCGATGCCAAGGTCGCCGATCAGCTTCTCGAGTTCCGGCGTGGTCGGGACCATGAACGGCACGTTGCCGCGCGTGACGCGCCAACCCGCCTTGTCGTAGTCGCTGTGCACGCTGCCGGGGATATGGCCGGCTTCGTAGGCTTTGAGGCCACCGCCGTCGATGGCGGAACGAATGTCGAGCACCACGAGATTATCGTCGTGCAGATGTGCCGCGAGCCACTCGACATCGACGAGCGGAGGAACCGTCGCGCCGGTCCCGGCGCCGAAGCTCGGTGCCGTGAGTGCCGCGAGGACGAGCGCGAGGCCGAACGCCACGCGGGCGGCGACGCGATGGCAGACGGAAGCAAACTGTCTTGTCATGTCCCTCAATCTCCGAACGCCACGGCGGGCGGGGAAAGATCGGGCTTGAAATAGAATAATCTTCTCGCTAAAGACAGTATCTGCGCATAAAAAAGAATTTGTTTCTAATTAATATGCGCTCTGTGCAACTTTTTTGTCGAACGATGAGGGAACCGAAGGATGGACGCCATCGATCGCAAGATCCTTGCCGTTGTCCAGCAGGATGCGTCGTTGTCGGTTGCCGAGATTGGGCAGCGTGTGGGCCTTTCCTCGACGCCGTGCTGGAAGCGGCTGCAGCGGCTCGAGGCCGACGGTGTGATCCAGCGTCGGGTGGCGCTGCTCGACCCCGACAAGCTAGGGCTGGGCATCACGGTCTTCGTGTCGATCGAGACCGGCGACCATTCCCAGGAATGGCTCAAGCGCTTCGCCGAAGTGGTGGGGGCGATGCCGGAAGTGATGGAATTCTATCGCATGGCCGGCGACGTCGATTACATGCTGCGCGTGGTCGTGCCCGACATCGCCGGCTACGAC
Source organism: Pseudolabrys sp. (assembly GCA_019689975.1). Classification (GTDB taxonomy): domain Bacteria; phylum Pseudomonadota; class Alphaproteobacteria; order Rhizobiales; family Xanthobacteraceae; genus Pseudolabrys. The sequence goes on along the minus strand of JADGGK010000002.1, from coordinate 82,368 downwards.
GCGTTCTACAAGCGGCTGATCGCTGCCGTTCCGCTCAAGAACGTCACCTCACGCTTCGCCATGGAGCGCATCAAATCGACCACCGCGCTGCCGATCGCCGAAGTTCGACCGGGTGGCTGACATGGTCACGCCCGGATATCGCCACCCCGGGTTCGCGGGTCGCGGGCTGCCCCATCGCACGATGAGCGGCCTTCAGCCCGAGGATGCGCGTGCCGGAGCGAGTCGCTTGACGCTCGTCGGCATCATTCCCGTTGCCCCGATACGGCGGACCGCGTCTTCCACCGGCTCAACCGCCACCCTCATGTGGTAAGCGTTGGCGTGCGTGATCTCGTCCTCACTGCGAGCGATGGCGACATGTCCCGGCCAGAACAGCAGGTCGCCGCGGCGCAGTTCGCTGAACGCTGCGGTCGTGCCGAGGGCCAGTTCCTGCATGTCGCTGTCGCGCGGGCAAGGCAGTCCGGCGGTCTGCAAGGCGATCTGCACCAGACCGGAACAGTCGATCCCCAGTGACGTCTTGCCGCCCCACAAATAGGGCGCATCGAGAAATCTTTCCGCTACGGCGACGAAATCGGCGTGCGTCGCGCAGACCGGGGCAAGATGCGCCAGCGGCACGTGCCAGCCTGCGGCGGTCACGGCGAAGCGTTCGTCTTGATGCACAACGGTGAGCCGCGCGCCCATCGGAAGTCCGGCAAGCGGCGGGGCCTTGATGTCGGGACGCGGGAAGGCGAGGGTACGCGGCACGCTCACTTTGTGCGTCGGTGCAGGGCCGGGCGGCCCAAGCGCGTTCGCCGACAGCCAGCCGACATAGCCGTCGCTTTCCAACTGCCCCCAGGCCCAGCCTTCCTCGGTGATGTCGTAGACGGTCACCTCCTCCCCGAAGAGCGCCTGGCTCGCAAGCGCCGCCCCGTGCGACGGCGCGCGGCGCAGATCGGCAACAGGCTCGATCACCGCATAGCGCTGCCCCTCCACGAACCGGGCGGCCTCGACCTGGCCTTGCAGATATTTTGCCGCGACTTCCGGCCGGAACGGATGAATGCGGGGGTCGAGCGCAACCATGGTTCAGACGTGGCGAGCGGCCAGCCACGCGTAGATGGCGCGCGCGGCCTGGCATTCGGCACCTTCCGGACGGCCCGGCCTCGTCGTCGGCGTCCAGGCGAAGATATCGAGGTGCACCCAGCGCGACGTGGTCACGAAACGGCGCAGGAACAGAGCGGCGATAATGGCGCCGGCCTGCCCGCCGCTTGCGACATTGTTGAGATCGGCGACCTTCGACTCCAGCATGGCGTCGTAGGGCCGCCAGAGCGGCAACCTCCAGAGCGGATCGAATTCGGTCCTCGCGCACTCCATCAATTCGGCCGCCAGCGCGTCGTCATCAGTGAAGAACGGCGGCAGGTCGGCGCCCAGTGCGACGCGCGCCGCGCCGGTCAGCGTCGCAAAATCTACGATCAGGTCCGGCTTGTCTTCGTCGGCGAGCGCCAGCGCGTCGGCCAGCAGCAGACGGCCTTCCGCGTCGGTGTTGCCGATCTCGACGGTCAATCCCTTGCGTGATTTGTATATGTCGCGGGGCCGGAAGCTCGTGCTCGAAATGGCGTTGTCCACCGCCGGAATCAGCACACGCAGGCGTACCTTCAACCCGCGCGCCATGATCATGTGTGCAAGGCCGAGGGCGGTCGCGGCGCCTCCCATGTCCTTCTTCATGTTGAGCATGGCGCCCTCGGGCTTGATGTCGAGACCGCCGGTATCGAAACAAACGCCCTTGCCGATCAGCGTGATCTTGGGGTCGCTGGGCTTGCCCCATGCGAGATCGATCAGACGCGGCGCGCGCTGCGAGCCGGCACCGACCGCGTGGATCAAAGGAAATTCCCGCTCGAGCGCCTCGCCGAGAACGACCCTGACCGCGGCATCGTGTCGATTAGCGAGCGTCCGCGCGGCGTCTTCCAGTTCCTCCGGCCCCATGTCGTTGGCCGGCGTGTTGACGAGATCGCGGCAAAGCGACACGCCTTCGACGATCAGGGTCAGTTCCTCGCCGTCGAGCCCCTCGGGCAGCACGAGTCGCGCCTTGCGCGGTTCGCCCTTGCGATAGCGCGCGAACTGGTAGGCATTGAGCGCGAAGGCAAGCGCCGCAAGCCGCGTATCATAAGGTGAATTGGCGAAGCGATAGGTGCCCGCCGGCAGCAGCGTTGACAGCGCTCCCGGCCGGAATGGATCCCGCACCGGTTCGTCGGCCGGCTCGAGCCCGAAGAGGACCCCGGCGAGCCGTCCGTCCGGCGCCGGCACGACAAGATGCCGCCCCGCCTTCGGTTCGAAGCCCGCGGCTTTGACGAAGGCGCGCTCGCGGTCGTCGACCGCTTCGATGACCTTCTCGAAGCTGGACGCGGTGACGAAGAGGATGGGAATCGAGTCTGATTCGCCGGGCCGGGCAAAGAGAGGATGCATGGTCACTCCGCGCGATGACACTGGGTGGCTGCAAGGAGACCCGCAGCGTATCCCCGAAGGATGCCCGCCGGCGCGACGCGTGCCGGCAGGCGGGCCTGATGCGCTTGGCCTAGACTCATAAGCGTTCCCACGCAGGATGGCGCTGAATCAACGGCCGCGGCGAGGGACGAAGCCGCGGGGATCGCCATTAACCACTCGTTAGGGTTAACGTTTTATTGCTGGCAGGCAATGCCGCTCCACATCCGTCCCGTCCGCGCCATGCTCGCCGCTGCCGCCGCGGCGGCGCTGGCGTTTCCGCTTGCCGGTTGCAAGACGACCGGGGGTGATGTCACCGGCTCGGTGAGCGCGCCGCCCGCGGCAGCCAACGAATCGGATTGGCGGCAGGCGCTTGCCGTCTATGGCGAGCGGTATCGCACCAATCCGGGGGACGCCGAGGCGGCAATGGCCTATGCGCGCGCCCTGCGCGCCACCGGGCAGCGCGCGCAGGCCGTGGCCGTGCTGCAGCAGGCCTCGATCCGCAATCCGCACAACATGGCGCTGCTCGGAGCCTATGGGCGCGCGCTCGCCGATGTCGGCCAGTACAACGAGGCCCTCGATGCCCTCGGCCGCGCCCACACGCCGGACAATCCCGACTGGCGTATTCTCAACGCACAGGGTGCCGTGCTCGACGAGATGGGACGCCATGCGGAGGCGCAGCGGTACTATTCCGCGGCGCTCAAGATCGTGCCGAACGAATCCTCGGTCCTGTCCAATCTCGGCCTCTCCTACGCCCTGGAAAAGAAGCTGCCGCAGGCGGAGGCCGTTTTGCGGCGCGCGGCGGCCGCGCCCGACGCAAGCCCCAAAGTGCGGCAGAACCTCGCGCTGGTGCTCGGACTCGAGGGACGTTTCGCGGAGGCCGAGAAGGTCGCCGCCGCCGATCTGCCGCCGGATCAGGCCGCGGCCAACGTGAGCTATCTGCGGCAGATGCTCGCCCGCGGGGACGATCGGACGCGACTGGGGCGGTCGCGCCTGCCGGCGCCCGATGCCGGCGGTTGACCCGCCTCAGCGCAACGCCAGAACCTTGATCACCGACGGTCCGAGAATCACGATGAAGAGCACGGGCAGAAAGAACAGGATCATCGGCACGGTCAATTTGGGAGGCAGCGCGGCGGCCTTTTTCTCCGCCTCCGCCATGCGCATATCCCGGTTCTCCTGGGCCATGGTCCGCAGCGCCGTACCGAGCGGCGTGCCGTAGCGCTCGGCCTGTTGCAGCGCCATGCAGACCGATTTCACCCCGTCGAGGTCGACGCGCCTGGCGAGATTCTCATAGGCCTGGCGCCGGTCGGGCAGATAGGAAAGTTCCGCCAAGGTAAGCGTGAACTCTTCCGCCAATGCGATCGACTGGGTGCCGATCTCCTCGCTCACCCGCTTGAACGCGGCCTCGATCGACATGCCGGACTCGACGCAAATGAGCAGGAGATCGAGCGCATCCGGAAATGCGCGTTTGATCGAGAGCTGACGGCGTTGGATCTTGTTCTTGAGGAATATCATCGGCAGATGCATGCCGATATAAGCCGCGCCGATGCACACGCCGAGTTTGATCGTCGTCGGCTGATCAAGGTCCATGATGACGAAAAGATAGATCGCGGCCGCGAGAAAGCAGGCGGTGGGCGACACCATGCGCAGGAACAGGAAAGTGATGTAGGGTGCGCTGCCGCGGTAGCCGGCCTGCACCAGTTTCAGCCGTGCCTCCTCCTGGCCGAACCACTTGCCGAGGTTCAAACGATCGACGACGGTCTGCACGTATTGCTTCGGGGCCTGCCGCAGCGTGACCCTTTGCTTCTCCTGCGCCAGACGCTCACGTTCTCGCTGGCGTATCTTCTCGCGTTCGATGGCAACCGCCCGCATCCGTTTCTCGAGCGGATCGGAGAAGACGAACGGCATGGCGAGAGTGAGCACGGTCGCGGCGGCAGCGAGCGCGGCAAAGATCATCGTCAACGTCTGAACGTTGATTGCGTTCTCAAGCACCTCGATCATCGGCTGGCTTCGTCCTCCGCGCGCCTTCGGGCGCGACGCGTCAGAAATCGAAACTGATCATCTTCTTCATCACGAGGATCCCGATAAGCATCCACACCGCCGACCCGGCCAGCATGACCCGGCCGAGCGGCGTCGTCCAGAGCAGCGTGATGTAGTTGGGGTTCGTGAAATAAACCATGAGGATCACCACGATCGGCAACGCGCCGATGATCCAGGCCGATGTCTTGGCTTCCTGCGACATCGCTCGGATCTTGGCTTTCATCTTCTTGCGATCGCGCAAAACGCGGGACAGATTCCCGAGCGCCTCGGCCAGGTTGCCGCCGGCGCGCTGCTGAATCGCGATGACGATGCCGAAGAAATTGGCTTCCGGCAGGGGCATGCGTTCGTAGAGCTTGGCGCAGGCATCGGCCAACGGCACGCCGATCGCCTGGGTCTCGATGATCTGACGGAATTCGGAGCGCAACGGTTCGGGCGATTCGGCGGTGATGACCCTGAGCGAATCGTGCAGCGGCAGGCCCGCCTTGATGCCGCGCACGATAATATCGACGGCATCAGGAAGCGCCTCGATGAACGCGGCCTCGCGTCGCTTCTTGAGGAACGACAGCAGCCAGAGCGGCGCGCCGCAAGCGCCGGCGAAGGCAAGAGCGACGGCGGCCAGGAGTCCCGCGCCGACCAGAATGCCGAACGCGAAGCAGGCAAGGCCGATTCCCGCCGCGATCACGAAGAACTTCCGCTTCGACCAGTCGAGTCCGGCTTGTGCGATGCGGACGCTGAGCGGCGGCCGCCGCGACTTCTTCTGGCGCTCCTCGAGCTCCCTGAGTGTCGTTTCGATGACGTCACGTCGCGATTTCTGCGTGACGCGACTGGCACGCGCCACCGGATCCGCCCTGGTGACGCTTTCCATCCGGCGCGCCGCCTTGCGTTCGCCCGACAGGATCGGATAGACGAAAACCCAGGCGATGCCGCCGCAGGCGACCGCCGCGAGAAAGAACATCGCCATAGTCTGCATCGGCATGGATTGAGCCTCACCCGCGAAGCGGCTCGTCGGCCGCCTCGGCAGCATCGAGCGCCCGCGCGAGCCGCTCTTCCTCGCCATAATAGCGGGCGCTTTCCCAGAAGCGCGGCCGTGCGATGCCGGTCGCGCGGTGGCGACCGTGGATCTGCCCGTGCGCGTCCTCGCCGAGGATCTCAAAGACCAGAAGATCCTGGGTGATCAGGACGTCGCCTTCCATGCCCACGATTTCCGTGATGTGGGTGATCTTGCGCGAGCCGTCGCGCAGGCGCTGGCTATGGATGACGACGTCGATAGAGGCCGCGATCATGGCGCGAATGGTGTGCACGGGCAATCCGAAGCCGCCCATGGTGATCATCGACTCAAGACGCGACAGGGCCTCGCGCGGCGAGTTCGCGTGCACGGTGCCCATCGAACCGTCGTGGCCGGTGTTCATCGCCTGCAGCAGGTCGAAGGCCTCGGCTCCGCGCACCTCGCCGACGATGATCCGGTCCGGCCGCATGCGCAGGCAGTTGCGCACGAGATCGCGCATGGTCACTTCGCCCTCGCCTTCGAGGTTGGGCGGCCGCGTCTCAAGCCTGACCACGTGCGGCTGCTGCAATTGCAGCTCGGCGGCGTCCTCGCAGGTGATGATGCGCTCGCCATTGTCGATGAACTGGGTGAGACAGTTGAGTAGTGTCGTCTTGCCGGAGCCCGTGCTGCCCGACACCAGCGTATTGACCCGACAACGGCCGATGATGCGCAGGATTTCGGCGCCCTGCGGCGTGATGGTGCCGAACTTGACCAGCTGGTCAAGCGTGAGCTTGTCCTTGCGGAATTTGCGGATCGTCAGCGCGGGGCCGTCGATGGCGAGCGGCGGAGCGATGACGTTGACGCGGGAACCGTCGGGCAGACGCGCGTCGCAGATCGGCGAGGATTCGTCGACGCGGCGGCCGATCTGGCTCACGATCCGCTGGCAGATGTTGAGAAGCTGCTGGTTGTCGCGGAAGCGGATGCCGGTCTTCTGGATCTTGCCCTTGACTTCGATATAGACCGTGCCGGCGCCGTTCACCATGATGTCGGCGATGTCGTCGCGCGCGAGCAGCGGCTCGAGCGGTCCGAATCCGAGCACGTCGTTGCAGATATCGTCGAGCAGCTCTTCCTGCTCGGCGATCGACATCACGATGTTCTTGATCGCGATGATCTCGTTGACGATGTCGCGGATCTCTTCGCGCGCCGACTCCGGGTCGAGGCGCGCGAGCTGAGCCAGATCGATGGCTTCGATCAGCGCGCCGAAGATGACGCTCTTCGTCTCGTAATAGGCGTCTGAGCGGTGCGAGTCGATCGCCGGCATGTTGACGGTGACCGGGGCGGAGCCCGGGCCCGGCGCCGGCACGAGCGGCGCGCCGAGGCCGTCGGACGGGAATTGCGTCGGTGCGGCCGCGCCGAGAGACCTCTCGGCCGGCGCCGCCGGCGCGGCGGTCGCCGGCGGCGCGGGCCGGGGAGCCGGGGCCGCGATTTCCGTCGGGGCGCTACGCTTGCCGAACACGACCGACGACTCCGGATAGAGCGATCATCCCGCGCGCCCGGTCAGGCGCGCGAGCAAGGGCGACAGCAGGCCGCCGCGCGCGCGCTTGGTTTCGGCGCGGCCGGTCAGCGCTTGCGCCATCTGGCGGAAGGTTTCCGTGATCTTGTGCCCTGCCGCGATCTCGGCGATCATCTGGCCGTTGTTGGCGGCGGTCCCGAACAGTTGCGGTTCGAACGGGATGACCGCGAGCGGCGCATCTTCCAGCGCCTTGCCAAAATCGGCGGGAGTGATTTCCGGTCGCTTCGGCACCCCGACCTGATTGAGGCAATAATAGGGGCGTCTGTCGTTCGGGCGCTGGGCGCGCAGCAGATCGACGATGTTTTTGGCGTTGCGCAGATTGGCAAGATCGGGCGCGGCCACCACCAGGATGTCGTCGGCGGCGATCAGCAATCGCCGCGTCCAGCCGCTCCACTGGTGCGGAATGTCGAGCACGACGCAGGGAATCGATCCCCGCAGCGAATCGAGAATGGCGTCGAAGGCTTCCGCGCCGAAATCATAGACGCGGTCGAGCGTCGCCGGCGCCGCCAGCAGGCTGAGGCGGTCGGTGCATTTCGAGAGCAGCCGGTCAACGAAATTGCTGTCGACCCGCTCGGGCGAGAATACCGCGTCGGCGATCCCCTGGGGCGGATCCTGGTTGTAGTCGAGGCCGGCGGTGCCAAATGCGAGGTCGAGATCGGTCACCACCGAATCGAGGGAAAGGTCGCGCGCGATGGACCATCCGATATTGTGGGCGACGGTCGAGGCGCCGACGCCTCCTTTGGCACCCACCACCGCGATGATGCGCCCGACCGGCTTGGCGTCGGGCGTCACGTACAGCCCGCAGACAGCGCGCACCACGTCGATGACCGCGACCGGCGCGATCAGATATTCGCTGACGCCGCGCCGGGTAAGCTCGCGATAAAATCCTACGTCGTTGATGCGGCCGATGACGATGACATGGGTGCCTGCGTCGCAGACTTCCGCGAGCTGATCGAGGCTCTTGAGGACCTCTTCGGCGCGGCGGTCGCATTCGATGATGATCACGTTGGGGGTGGGCGCCCCTTTGTACGCCTCGAAGGCCGCGGCCGCGCCGCCCATCTGAATCTTGAGATGCGTTTTCGCAAGCCGGCGATCCTCGCCGGCCGACTGCACGGCGGCGGCGGTCTCCACCGTCTCGCAAAAGGCCTGCACCGAGACGCGAGGCGCCGGCGCGATGTGATCGTCTCCTGCGCCGGCCTCGACCGGCGCGGTCCGTTCCTCGACGGCTTGCGCTGCGTGCCTGATCATTTTCCGAGATCGCTGATCTTGCCTTTGTCGTAGCCCGTGTAGGTCCCGGACATGTTCTCGCCCTTGCGGTACTTGTCGATCATCACCGATCGACGCGCCTCATAGGCGGGCAGTTCGGCCCGCGGCTGCACGAGATCCGCGGGATTGGCGACCATGGCGGCAAGGTTGCGCTGCGTGGCGCAGCCGAAATTCCAATAGGGCTTGTTCCCGACATAGGCCTCGCCGCCGTTCGGCCCGAGATCGTTCGGCCATGTCCCGCAGGGCCCGACCTTGGCGGTGAGCTGCGTGTACTTCAACCGGATGATGGCGAGCGCGGAGCCTGCGGCCGGAGGACGGCGGACGCGGACCACGTTGCGCGGAACGCCGGAGGCGTCGAGGATAGACGTGATCTCGCGCATCGTCTCCTCGACGGCGCGTCCGGTGGGGCCGCCGGAAGGCGCCTCGATCAGGATGCCGCTCGTCGACTCGTGTCGCCAGGTCTGGGCGAAGGCGAGGACATCGGCGCGCTGGCCGGGATTAAGCCCGCCGCGATTGCGGCCGACGAAAACGTCGAGGCTGTGCACGCCCTCCTGGACGACGATGGGATGACGCTTGCGATAGTCGTCGGGATAGCGGGTCTGCGCGACGGTCGCTTGATGGCAGCCGGCAAGAGCGCCCGCGAGCGCGCCGGCGCATATGAGGCGGACGATCGCGCGGCGACAGCCCGAACTCGTTGCTTCAACTGTGCGCATCGCTCGCCCCCGTTCAGTCCAGGATGAATCCATACTTGCCGTGGTAGCTGTTCGCCGGTTCGACCGGCTTGCCGTGCGCCCCGTAGATGCGGTTGATGCGGCCGAGCAAAATCGCCGCCGGGTCCGTCGGATCGGCGAATCCGTCATCCGGACGCGACAGGTCCTTCTGTGCGACGGCGCGCACGACATAGGGCGTGACCAGGATCATCAGCTCGGTCTCGTGGTTGATGTAGTCGCGGCTGCGGAACAGCGCGCCTAGGATCGGCACGCGCATCAGCCCGGGCAGGCCGTTGATCGCGTGCTTGGTTTGCTCCTGGATCATGCCGGCCATCGCCAGCGAACCGCCCGAGGGGATCTCGACCACGGTCTCGGCGCGCCGGGTCTGGATCGACGGGATGGTGAGGCTCTGCGTCGAACCCGGCACCTGCTGCGTGAGCGCGTTCTCCATCGACAGGTCGGAGACCTCCGTCATCACCTTGAGGCTGATGCGGCCTTCCGACAGCACGACGGGCGTGAACATCAGGCTCACGCCGAAGGTCTTGAACGAGACCTGCGCCTGACAGACCGGGGGCGATTTCGTGGTGTCGCAGGAGAGGCCGTTCGGGATCGGGAATTCCCCACCGGCCATGAAGGTCGCGGTTTCGCCGGATATGGCGGTCAGATTGGGTTCGGCGAGGGTGCGGATGACGCCGGCGCGCTCCATCGCCCGCAGCGTGGCGGTGACGTTCTTCCAGGTCCCCGCGATCGCGGTGTCGCTGAGCGCCTGGCCGCTGGCGGAGAACGGATTGGAGGTGTTGAAGTTCACGACGGCGGTGCCGTAGTTGAGGCTGCCGGAGAGGTCGATGCCGAGCTGCTTGATCACGTCGCGCTTGACCTCGGCGACGGTGACCTTGAGCATGACCTGATCGCGGCCCTTGACCGTGATGCCGTTGACCACCTTGGTCCCGTCACCGACGAGTCGCGAAGCGATGTCGTAGGCCTGCTGCGCTTCGGCCGGACTCGCGGCGGTACCGGACAACATCACTCCATCCGCACCCACGCCCTCGATGGCGATGTTCGAGTCAGGCAGCAGGCGACGGAACGCCGCGCGCACGCCGTTGAGATCCCGCGTCACGGCGATGTCATAACCCGCGATCTGGCGGCCCTGCGCGTCGAAGAAGTAGATATTGGTCTGACCGACCGCGACGCCGATCATGTAGACGCGGCGCGCGGTGCGGACGACCGCATTGGCGATCTTGGGATCGGCGACGAGCACGTCCTTGATGTCGGCCGGCAGATCGAGCGCGATGGATTTGCCGACCCCGAGGGCGACGAAGTGTGATCCCGCATCGCTGGCGGCAAGACGCGCGGCCGGCGCCGGCCGGTCCGCCGCGGCCGAGGAAACGAGCGGCGCCAGCGCCATGCCGAGCATCAAGGCCGCAGCCGCGGCGGCGCGAGTGAGCGGACGCGTCATGCCCTCCCTCATCCTTCTGACCCCCCGTGGATCATCGCGGCGTCACCGTCTTGCTCACGCCGAAGCGGATGACATTCACCGTGTCACCGCTCGACCGATCGAGCTCGCCGGATTTGCCCTTGCCGACATCGCTGAGGCTGCGCAGCGCGAGCGACAGCGTGCCGGTCTGCCGGGCAAGCGTGATGGCTTCGACTTGGCTCGGCGTCAGTTCGAGCGTCGCCGTCTTGCCCACCACCACCTTCTGTCCGTTTTTCTCCTCCAGCTGCTGGTCGATCGCCAGCACGCGGATATCGCGCAGGATGATCTCGCTCGTCTGCGTTTCGCTGTTGCCTTCGCGGTCGCGGCGCGTGAGCACGACGTCGACGTGATCGTTGGGCAGGATGAAACCGGCCGCCGCGCTTTCCGGCGAAACGGCGATCGAGACCGCGCGCATGCCCGGCGGCAGGATCGCGGCCATGAAGCCCGACCCGTTCGGTCGCACCAGCTTGGCCTCGCGAATCGGTTCGCCGGCGACGAAGGGGGCGCGCGCGATTGCGCCTTGGAGCGCGCGCACGGCGTCGGGCTGTTCGCTGCGGCGGATGAAATTGCCGAGCTTGGCGCTCTCGGGCCAGGCCTGCCAGGCGACGTCTTGCGCCGTGATCGGCTTGCCCATGTCGATGTCGGTCTTGGCCACCAGCACGTCGACGGTGGCGACCGCCGGCTGCGCCGGCTTGGGTTTTTCCGGCGCCGCGGATCGACCGGCGAGCAGCGCGGCGACGCCGCCGGCGGCGAGCGCAACGGTCAACACGAGGATGCGGGCGGCTTTCATGCGCTCACTCTCTGGCGTGCAGGCTGGCGGCCGATGCGACCGCACGCGTCGGATTTGACCAGCGAAAGGTCAAAGCATGGTTAAGAAGCGGTGACCAAATCGCGTTAATATTGTCTTGCCGTGCCGGTTCGCGGGGGATTGGCGGGGCGGAAGCGATGCTCTGCCCGCGCGCGGACCTCTATCCGCTTCCGCAAGGTCGCGCGTGCCGGCCCGGCTGCCGGGGTCTATCTCAGCGCGGCCAGGCCCATCCCCGGCATCCACCCGCCGGGCATCCAGCCGGTCTGCGGGTAGATCAGCATGGCGGCGGCGGCGAGCGCGATCCCGTAAGGGATGCCGGCACCGTTCTCGTGCAGCCGCTGGATCCACGGTTGCCGCGCGAGCAGGCCGGGCAGCGGCAGTTTCCGGAACTGCAGCAGGAGCAAGGTGAGCGCGCCGCCGAGGAGCGAGGCGTAGACGAGATAGGCGAGGAGATAATCGAAACCGAACCACAGCGCGGTTGCCGCCGCGAGCTTGGCGTCCCCGCCGCCGATCCAGCCGAGGCTGAAAAAGCCGAACGCGACCGCCAGCACCAGCAGCGCCGCCGCGAGATGCCAGCCGACGGCGGCGGGGCTCATCCCCGTCACCAGCACCAGCAGGAAGAAGCCTGCCGCCAAGGCAAGCGACAGCCGGTTGGAAATGGTCATGGTGAGGAGATCGCTCGAGGCGGCAAACGCCATCAGCGCGGGAAACAGCAACAGCCGGAGCACGTCGATCAGCATCGGTCTGGCGTCCTCCCTCTCTTCTCCTGCCTCCCGGTTGAGCGGCGATGCCTGGCGGTCCGCCCTAACCCCGGATTCGTTGACCGCGCGTAAACATGCGCCGGCACCTGCGCGCCGAACCGAACCCGACGATGAAAAAAGGCTCCGGATCACGGTCCGGAGCCTCACGTAACGGTCGCTTGAACCGTCGATTTAACAGGCAGGCGCACCGCCACTGAGCGAGTTAGCAACGCATGAGAATTTAGCCTGAAGCTGCGAGCCGACACTGAACACGACGGCCAGGATCGTGATCGAGATGCCGGCGGCAATGAGACCGTACTCGATCGCCGTGGCGCCCGAGTCGTCGTTGAGGAAACGCACGACCAGATTCTTCATCGGTAGCTCCTTGTGCACACGTGGCTGTCTGAGCAGGACCGGGCGACGGGATTGCCTCCGGCGCTCCCGGACCAGGGCGCACCCTAGCGAGGCGGCCTTGCGCCCGGGTTAATCCGATCGCAGAATTATCGGTGTATTTCCCACATGCTTCGGGGTGGTTAACAAGGATTATAACCAAGATCATCACGGTTAACGGATCATTTCTCGGCTATCGAGACCGTAATATTCGCTCCGGGGGGAGCCAATACCGAAGTCTTCTTCCTGAAATTTTTCCCGCTATTGCATTATTATTCATTTTTACATCGCGGTTCTTCATCGTGATCTCCGCCGTGCGCGGCGTCGCCGCCGCACGGCCATCATGGCCCGCCGGAGGTTTTTCCGCCGCCGGTGCGCCGCGGGCCCCGCCTCGGAACCTGCGGCCCGCCCCGCGGCGCGCATGTTTGCATTTCATTCACCATTTCGGGTGAGACTGCTCCCGCTCGCCGCCCGGCGCGGCGGCTGGCTGTGGCGGGGAACATTCGGAGCGCGCATGAGGGCCGTTTCGGCGTATCGGGTGGGTCGGCTCTCCCTTCTGGTCGCGGCAGCCGCGTGCATGGCCATGTTTGCGGGCCTCGCGCGGGCGGAGACCGTGCGCATCCGCGTCGACCAGGCGCGCATCGTGAAGCTTCCCGCTGAGGTCGCCACCATCGTGATCGGCAATCCGCTCATTGCCGATGCCACGCTGCAGAAGGGCGGCGTGCTGGTGGTCACGGGAAAGGGTTACGGCACCACCAACTTGCTGGCGCTCGACCGCGCCGGCAACGTGCTCATGGAGTCGGCCGTGCAGGTCGAGAGCGAGCGCGGCCGCGACCTGGTGGTGGTCTATCGCGGTTTGGAGCGCGAATCCTATAGTTGCGCGCCGCAATGCGAACGGCGCATCATGCTCGGCGACTCGCCGGTCTATTTCAACGCCGCGCTTGCCGAGAGCGGCGCCCGCAATTCGGCCGCAAGCCCGGCGCATTGATCGCTTTCCGCGCCCGGGCTCCTTCATTGCGAGGAGCCATGCCGGGGCGAGGAAGCAATACAGAATCACGTCGACGGTTCTGGATTGCTTCGCCCTCGCTAAGCTCCGGTTCGCCATGACGGGCCCGTTCTGCGCCCGCCGCGACGGACCATTCCGGCGAGCGTTAATGGTTGCTTGCCGCGATGGCGCGGTTTCGCGGCCTCGCCCGCAACCATTCGACAACGCGACTTTGTTATCACTCGCGCCAATTCCCGAACCATCCTTGGTTCGATCGCGCCTGCGGGTCATGCTCGACGCTGTTCGGAGAATTTTGACCGGGTCCGCGCGGAACGCGGCGGCGCCGCGCGCGGGCGGTTTTCTACGCCGGCAGGAGGGCGCGGCGGCCGTCGAGTTCGCCCTGGTGGCGCTGCCGTTCTTCGCCTTGATGTTCGCGATCATCGAGACCGCGCTCGTGTTCTTCGCCGGTCAGTCGCTCGAGGCGGCGGCGGCGGAAGCCGGACGACAGGTCATGACCGGCCAGGTGCAGGGCAACGCCACCATCAAGAATGCCGACGACTACAAGACATACATCATTTGTCCTTATCTGCAGGGCAGCGTCTTCGACTGCGTGAACGGCGTCTATGTGAGCGTCAAGACCTATTCCAGCTTCCAGAACGCCGCCAACGGCGCCGACAGCGGGCCGCCGCTCACGTCGGACGGCAACATCGACAAGACCAAGCTGCCCTACCAGCCGGGCAATCCAGGCGACATCGTCGTGGTGCAGCTCTACTATCAGTGGCCGATCTATGTGTCGGCGCTCGACAAGCTTGCCAATCTCGGCAGCAGCCACCTGCTGGTGGCAACCTCCGTGTTCCGCAACGAGCCTTTCGGACAATGATGCGCGCCGTCGCCCGCCTTTCGTCCTGCCTGCCGCGGCGCCTCGCGCGCGACCGCCGCGGCGTCTCGGCGGTCGAATTCGCGCTCGTCGCGCCGCTGATGATCGCGCTCTATCTTGGTTGCGTCGACATTTCCCAGGGTGTGGCGGTGCAGCGCAAGGTAAGTCTGATCGCCGCGACGCTGGCGAACCTCGCCTCATCCTGCGACACGGGCAGCAATTGCGTCAACAACACGATCAGCAGCGCCGAGATGACCAACATCCTCGACGCCTCCTCGGCGATCATCGCGCCCTACTCGGTCGGACCGCTGCGCATGTCGCTCTCGTGCGTCGCCTTCGACGCCAACAAGGTCATGACCGTGAAGTGGACCGCGCTGCGGGGAGAGACGCGCGCGCCGACGATCACGGTACCCAGCGATCTGCAGCAGCCGAACACGCAGCTTCTCTATGCCGAGGCCTCCTATACCTATACCCCGATCGTCGGCTCGCCCGTCACCGGCACGCTGACGCTTTCCGATCACATGTTCATGGCCCCGCGCATTGCCGCCCCGACCTATAACGACGGCACCGACCATCCCTGCACATAGCGCCGCGCCGGCGTTTTCCTCGCACCGGCCGTGCGATTGCGTCCTCCTGCCGGCGTCCGTGCGCTTTCGTCTTGGCCACGGGGCGTCGACACGCCTCACGCCGAACCCAGAAGATCGGGAAGCCGCGCCCGATTGAGCGCGAGCCACTGCAGCGCGACCAGAAGCGGGCCGTTGCGCAGCCTGCCGCGCGCCAGTGCCTCGAGCGCCGCGCCGATCGGCGTGCGCAGCACCGTCACGTGCTCGTCTCCGGTCGCGGTGTGTTGCGGCAGGTGCGCGGCGTCGACCGATGCGAGGAAGACGCTGATCTCCTCGTCGGTGAGGCCGGGCGTGGTCAGATAGCTGAACAGCGCGACGAGGCGGATGGGCGCGAGGCCTATCTCCTCGCGGCATTCGCGCAACGCCGTCTCCTCCGGACGTTCGCCCGGCTCGATCCGGCCCGCCACGATCTCGACGAGATTGCCTCTGCCGCCCGCAAGATGCGCCGCGAGACGAAACTGCCGGATCAGCACGATCTCGTCGCGCACAAGGTCGATCGGCAGCACAGCCGCGACCCTGCCGCCGCGAATGAGATCCCGCTGCTGCGTGACCGGCGTCCCGTCCGCGGATGCGATCGTCACGCGATAGCGTTCATAATCGCGAAAACCGCGCGCCAGCAGTTCCGGTGCCGAAAGTTCGACCCATGCGGTCTCATCGGCGGGCAAATGCGCGGCCATGGATCAGCACACGACCCGGCCGCAGGCGCGCATGGCGGCAACGATGCGCCTGAGCGGCTCGAGCCCGGGATGACCGAGAACGGCGACCCCGCCGATCACATAGGCCGGCGTCGCCCGCAGCCCGGCATGGCCGCCCACGGTGGCGTTCTCGCGCAGGATGTCCAGCGTCGCCTCGCTGCGGGCGATGGCGGCGACCTTGTCCTCGCCGAGCCCCATGTCCTTTGCCGCCGCCATCACGCGCGCGGCGTCGATGATGCCCCGGCCGGCATAGATGCGCCGGTGGAAGTCGAGGAACCGGTCCGGCGACAACAGTCTGGCCACGGCAAGTTCGACCATGGCACCCTCGACCGACTGCACCGAAAGCACCGCATAAGGGACGAACACGAGCTTGAGTCCGGCGTCGCCGCGCACGAGCGCGTCGATGTCGACGGCGGCTTCGCGGCAATAGGGGCAGTTCAGGTCGTAGAACTGCAGCAGCGTCACGTCGCCCTTGAGATTGCCGACCGGGATGACGCCGCGCAGGGCGGCAATGCGCGCGGCCTCCTCGGGGCGCAAGCGGAAATTGGCCACCGGGTCGCCGTCACCGTCCTTGATCGCGTATTGCGCGGCGCTAAGCTCCTCGGCGGCGACAATCGCGCCGGAAAGCGCGAAAAGGGCCATGATCGCAAGCAGATATCTCATTGCGACACCACGCCTTCCGGCGCGGCCTCCAGGTCGAACGAGGCGGCGAACAGGGCGCGCGTGTAATCGCTCTTCGGCGCCTTGAACAGGTCTGCGGCGGGTCCCTCTTCGACCATCTTGCCGTTGCGCAGCACCACGACGCGACTGGCCAGCGCAGCCACCACGCGCAGATCATGGGAAATGAACATATAGGTGAGATCGTGCCGCTTCTGCAGCTCGCGCAGAAGATCGACCATCTGCGCCTGGATCAGCATGTCGAGTGCGCTGGTCGGCTCGTCGAGCACGATGAAAGTCGGCTCGAGCACCAAGGCGCGCGCAAGAGCGATGCGCTGGCGTTGGCCGCCGGAGAACTCGTGCGGATAGCGGAAGCGGGTTTCCGGATCGAGGCCGACGTCGCCGAGCGCCGCCATGACGCGCCGTTCGCGCTCCTGCGCGTCGAGCGCAGGGTGATGCACCGAAAGGCCTTCGGCGATGATGTCGGCGACGGACATGCGGGGCGACAATGATCCATAGGGATCCTGGAACACGATCTGCATGTTGCGGCGAAACGGCCGCATCTGCCCGACGCGCAACCCCTGGATCGGCTTGCCCATGAAGACCACGGGGCCGTCGGAGGCGATCAGGCGCAGGATGGCAAGGCCGAGCGTCGTCTTGCCGGAGCCGGATTCGCCCACCACGCCGAGCGTCTCGCCTTTGCGCACCGTGATGCTGATGCCGTCCACGGCGCGGATGTGACCGACGACCTTGCGGAGCAGGCCGCGCTTCACGGGAAACCAGACCTTGAGATTGTCGGTTTGGACCACCACGGGCGCCTGCGGCCGCGGCGGCGCCGGATCAGGTTTGGGCTCGGCGGCGAGCAGGGCGCGGGTATAGGCGTGCTGCGGCGTCGTGAAAATGCGCTCAACCGGCCCCTGCTCGACGATGCGGCCCTTTTGCATCACGCACACCTTGTCGGCGAGCCTGCGCACGATGCCGAGATCGTGGGTAATGAACAACATCGACATGCCGAGCCGCGCCTGCGTGTCCTTGAGCAGCTTGAGGATTTGCGCTTGGACCGTGACGTCGAGCGCCGTCGTCGGCTCGTCGGCGATGAGAAGATCCGGTGCATTGGCCAGCGCCATGGCAATCATCACGCGCTGGCGCTGCCCACCGGACAGCTGGTGCGGGTAACTGTGGAGGCGCGCCTCGGGATCGCGGATGCCGACCTGCGCCAACAGATCGATGATGCGCCGGCGCGCGGCCTCTCCGGTCATTCCCTGGTGCAGCAGGAGGATCTCGCCGATCTGCTTCTCGATCGTGTGCAGCGGGTTGAGCGAGGTCATCGGCTCCTGGAAGATGATCGCCATGTCGTTGCCGCGGATCGCGCGGATCTCGCGTTCCGTCATGGTCACCAGTTCACGGCCCTTGAAGGTGATCGACCCTGAGGGATGATGCGCCGGTGGGTAAGGAAGCAGCTTCATCATCGACAGCGCTGTCACCGATTTGCCCGAGCCGCTTTCGCCGACCAACGCCACCGTTTCGCCTCGGCCGATGTCGAAGGAGATACGGTCGACCGCGAGCACCATCCGTTCGCCGGTGCCGAAAGCGACCGACAGATCACGAACCGAGAGGAGAGGCGTATCGCTCATCAGAACGTCTTCCGGGGGTCGAAGGCGTCGCGCACCGCCTCGCCGATGAAGATCAGGAGCGAGAGCATGATGGCGATGGAGAAGAAGCCGGTGAGGCCGAGCCACGGCGCCTGCACGTTGGCCTTGCCCTGCGACAGCAACTCGCCGAGCGACGGGGATCCGGGCGGCAGGCCGAAGCCGAGGAAATCGAGCGCGGTCAGGGTCATCACCGATGACGACAGGATGAAGGGGAGGAATGTCAAGGTTGCCACCATGGCGTTCGGCAGCAGGTGGCGAAAGATGATCACCGGGTTGGATACGCCGAGCGCACGCGCGGCCAGGATGTATTCGAAATTGCGTCCGCGCAGAAACTCGGCGCGCACGAGCCCGACCAGCGACACCCAGGAGAACAGTAACAGGATCCCGAGCAGCACGAAGAAGCCGGGCACGAGGACCGACGAAATGATCAGCAACAGGTAGAGCGAGGGCACCGACGTCCAGATTTCGATGAACCGCTGAAACAGCAGGTCGATCCAGCCGCCGAAATAACCCTGCACGGCGCCGGCGGCGACCCCGACCATTGAAGAAACGATGGTCAGACAAAGGCCGAACAGAACGGAAATACGGAATCCGTAGATCAACCGCGCCAGCACGTCGCGGCCGCCGTCGTCGGTGCCGAGCCAGTTGTATTCGAGCTCGCTGCACTTGCCGAATCCGTGCGCGGCGGCAAATTCGCAATCCTTCTCGGTCAGCAGCCACGTCGGCTTGGACGGGAACGGCGACGGCGGATTGCTCACCTGCGTGTCGTAGGAGTAGCGGATCGGCGGCCAGATCACCGTGCCGCCCTCCTTTTTGATCAGGCCTATCAGATATTCGTCCTTGTAGTCGGCGGGCGTGCCGAACAGGTTCGGATCGGGCTCTTTGGCGAACGCGGTGTCGGGATAGGTCACCACCGCGGGAAAATAGTAATGGCCGTTCACGGCAATGAAAATGGGCCTGTCGTTGGCGATGAATTCGGCGAACAGAGAGATCACGAACAGCGCCAGGAAGATCCAAAGCGACCAGTAGCCGCGGCGATTGGCCTTGAAGTTCTCCCAGCGGCGGCGATTGAGCGGTGAAACCGCGATCCATTGTCGACGGGGCGGCACGGCGAGCCCGCCCACGCCGATCGCGGTGGTGTCCGGTGATTTTATGCCGGTACGGGCGTCCATCAGACCTCCCGCGTCTCGAAGTCGATGCGCGGATCGACCCAGGTATAGGTCAGGTCGGAGATCAGGTTCACGACCACGCCGATCAGCGAAAAGATGTAGAGCGTCGCGAACACCACGGGGTAGTCGCGGTGGAGAACGCTCTCGAAACCGAGCAGGCCCAAACCGTCGAGCGAGAAAATGGTCTCGATGAGCAGCGAGCCGGTGAAGAAGGCGTGCACGAACGCCCCCGGAAAGCCCGCGATGACGATCAGCATGGCGTTGCGGAACACATGACCGTAGAGCACTTGGTTGCGCGTGCACCCCTTGGCACGGGCCGTCAGCACATATTGCTTGCGAATTTCCTCCAAGAAAGAATTCTTCGTGAGCAGCGTCATGGTGGCGAAAGCGGACAGCGACATCGAGATCAGCGGCAACGTCAGGTGCCAAAGAAAATCGAGCGGCTTCTGCCACCAGGGAAGTAGCGCCCAATTCTCCGAGACGAGGCCGCGCAACGGAAACCAGGAAAAGAAGGATCCGCCCGCAAACAGGATGATCAGCAGAATCGCGAACAGAAACCCAGGGATGGCGTAACCGATCACGATCACGGTCGAGCTCCATACATCGAAGCGCGAGCCGTCGTCGATCGCCTTGCGGATGCCGAGCGGAATCGAGATCAGATAGGTCAAAAGCGTCATCGAGATGCCGAGCGACATCGACACCGGCAGCTTTTCCTCGATGAGCTGCAGCACGCTGATGTCGCGGAAATAGCTCTTCCCAAAATCAAACCGGATATAGTTCCACAGCATGAGGAAGAAGCGCTCGTAGGCCGGCTTGTCGAAGCCGAACTGCTTTTCCAGCTTCTTTATGAACTCGGGATCGAGCCCCTGCGCGCCCCGGTATTTCGAGCTGACGGAATCGACCTGCGCGCCGCCCTGGATCACGGCGCGGCTGGCAAAATCGCCGGGGGCGCCGGAAATGCGCGAGGTTGCGCCGGTGTCCGCTCCGGTGAGACGCGCGATCACCTGCTCGACCGGGCCGCCGGGCGCGAATTGCACCACCACGAAGGCGACCAGCATGATGCCGAACATGGTCGGGATCATCAGCAGCAGGCGGCGGACGATATAGGCCGTCATGACTCCCTCACTAGGCCATTCCCGCGGGCGAGGATAGCGACAAATGCGCGTTGCGAACGTCTCCGCGGCCGACCCCGCAGCACGACAGTCCCTCCCCGCAGCGTCCCGACGCGGCCAGAGCGGGCCGGCATTAGCCTTTCCGTTCCAATGTTCCCGCCTTGGCGGGGTCAAACCACCAGGTCGCGGGAATGCCGCGGAAATAGCGCGGCTGCGCGTCGGGAAAGCCGAAAACGTCCCAGTAGGCGATCCAGTGCGAGGCCTTGTACCAGTGCGGGATCCAATAACGGCCGGCACGGAATACGCGATCGAGCGCGCGGCAGGCCGCGATCAGCTCGGGGCGCGTGCGCGCCGCAATGGCGGCCTCGATCAACGCGTCGATCGCCGGATCGGCAATCCCGGCAAGATTGTAGCTGCCCTTGGTCGCCGCCGCCGCGGAGGAGAAATAAGCACGCAGCGAGTCGCCCGGCGTCGATGAGAAGCTCATGCGCTCGACAGTGATGTCGAAGTCGAACTCGTCAACGCGGGCGCGGTACTGCACTGGATCGACGATGCGCAGCGTGGCCGCGATGCCGATCACCGCGAGGTTCTTGATATATGTGAGATGGTGCGGCTTGAACGTCGGCTCATCGATCAGGAATTCGATCGACAAAGGCGTGCCATCCGCAAGCACGCGGCGGCCGCTTTTCAGCCCGACGCCGGCTTCGTCAAGCAGTTGCGACGCGCGCAGCAGCCACCGCCGATCGTGTCCCGATCCGTCGGTCACCGGCGGGACGTAAGGCTCCCCGAACACTTCGTCCGGAACCTTGCCGCGGAACGGTTCGAGCAGCGCGAGTTCCGCCGCATCCGGCCTGCCGACCGCCTTCATCGGCGAATTTTCGAATATCGACTGCGTGCGCTGGTACGAACCGTACATGAGATTCTTGTTGGTCCATTCGAAATCGAATGCGTCTATCAGCGCTTCGCGCACGCGCCGGTCGCGAAACTGCGGTCGCCGCGTGTTGATGAACCAACCTTGCGCGCCGGAAGGCGTTTCGTCGGGGATCACGCGCCGCTTGACGCGACCCTCCTTGAAGGCCGGGAAATCGTAGCGGGTTGCCCATGTGCGCGAGGTGAACTCCTCGCGAAACAGGTAGTTACCGGCGGTGAATCCCTCGAACCCGACGTCGCGATCGCGGTAATATTCGTATCGGATCACGTCGAAATTGTTCTGACCGCGCGTTACCGGCAGATCGGCACCCCACCAATCCTTGACGCGCTCGAATTCGATGAAGCGTCCCACCTCGAACTTGCTCACTTTGTAGGCGCCGCTACCTAACGGGATATCGAGCGTAGACTCGTCGAACGGTCGCTTCGCGTAATAGGCGCGCGAGAAGATCGGCAGGCCGGCAACGAAGAGCGGGACGTCGCGCGCACGTTTCGGTTTGAACCGCACCGTCACGGTGTGCTCGTCGCCGACCGCCGCCTCGGCCATGTCGCGGAGCATCTGGCTGATGATGGGGTGGCCCTTGTCCTTCAGCGTTGTCAACGACCAGACGACGTCATGCGCGGTGAGCGGGTTGCCGTCGTGAAACCTGGCCTCCGGACGCAGCAAGAACTCATAGACCAGTCCGTCGTCGGAAATGCGGACTGCGCGCGCGGCCAGCCCGTACATCGCGTCGGGCTCGTCACCGGAGGGCGTCATCAGCGTGGCGAAGGTCAGTTCCATACCGAAGGCACCTTCGCCCTTGAGGATATAACCATTGAGCGAGTTGAAGGTGAGAAAAGAGCCGTTGTAGCCGCGGCTGCTCACGATCTCGGAATAGAACCCGCCCTTCGGCGCGTCCGGATTGACGTAACGGAAATGGCGAAAGCCCACCGGATAGGCAAGATCGCCGAAGGCCGAGATTCCGTGTCGCTCGACGCCTTGCACCGTCGCGCCCGCGGCACCGCGGCTCATGCCCGTGGCGACCGCGCCGGCGAGAAGCCCCAAGGCATGGCGGCGATTGAGAGTCATGCCGTCACGACCGCTGCGGCAGCTTGGCCGCCTTGTCGGCATCCCACCACCAGATCGCGGGAAATGCCGACGTGCCGTATTTCGGCATCACCTCCGGCCGCCCGAAGCGATCCCAGCGGGCCGTTCGCACCTTTCCGTAGGTCCATTGCGGGACGACATAGAAATTCCACAACAGGACCCGGTCGAGCGCATGCGTGGCCGCCACCAGCTCGGCACGATCCTTGGCATAGATGACGCGGTCGATCATGGCGTCGACCGCCGGATTCTTGATGCCGATGAGATTGCGCGAGCCCGGCTGATCGGCCGCGGCGGAGCCCCAATAGCCGCGCTGCTCGTTGCCCGGGGACAAGGATTCTCCCCAGTTGGCGGTGATGATGTCGAAATCCCACTGCCGCAACCTGTTCTCGTATTGCGCGCTGTCGACCATGCGCACGGTCACGGTCATGCCGATTCGCTGTAGCGAAGGACGATAGAACAGCACGAAGCGCTCGGTTGCCGGATCCTCCACCAGGAACTCGACCGTGAACGGCTCGCCGGTCCGTGCATTCACAAGCTTCGTGTCCCTGATCTCGTACCCGGCCTCGCGGAACAGCGCGAGCGCGTGGCGCAGATTGTTGCGTACGTTTTCCGGCGTGCCGCCGACCGGGTTGCTGTAGGGTTCGGTGAACAGGCGCGCCGGCACCTTGTCCTTGACGGTCTCGAGAATTTCGAGCTCCTGTCCCTGTGGCACGCCCGCACAGGCCAGCTCGGTGCCCTCGAAATAGCTCTTGATGCGCGTGTACTGGCCGAAAAAGAGCTGCTTGTTCATCTCTTCGAAATCGAAGGCAAAGTTGAAGGCGCGCCGCACGCGCGGATCCTTGAACTTGTCGCGACGGATGTTGAAGGCGAAAGCCTGCATCACGCCGTAGTTGCGGATCGGAAATTCCTCCAACACCACCTTCTTTTCGCGCACGGCGGGAAAATCGTAGGAAGTCGCCCAGTTCTTGGCGCTGTTCTCGATGCGCCAATCCACTTGATCACCCTTGAAGGCTTCGAGCGCGACGGTGGAGTCGCGAAAATATTCGTAGCGGATCTGGGCAAAATTATTGGTGCCGATATTCACATTGAGACGTTTGCCCCAATAGTCGGCCACTTTTTCATAGACGACGGTCCGTCCCGGCGCGAACTCCTTCAGACGATAAGGGCCGGAGCCGAGCGGCGGCTCCAGCGTGGTTTGCGTCACGTCGCGCTTGCGGCCGTTCTTGTCGGTCCCCTCCCACCAATGTTTGGGCAGGACCGGGAGTTGACCGACGATCTGCGGCAGTTCGCGATTGCCGCCCTTGTCGAAGACGAAAGTGACGTCACGCTCCCCGGTCCGCTCCGCTTTCACCACATGGCGATAATAAGCGGCAAGCTGCGGGCTGTTCTGCTTCCAGACGTTGAATGAGTAGATCGCATCCTCAACCGTCACCGGCCGGCCGTCATGCCAGCGCGCCTCCGCGCGCAGACGATAGGTAACCCATGCGCGGTCGTCCGGAAAACGCACCGCTTCCGCGAGCAGCCCGTATTCGGTGGAGACCTCGTCGAGAGCCGGGGTCATCAGCGTCTCGATCACCAGGTCGAGGCCGTTCGCCAGGCTGCCCTTCACGCCCGCAACGACCTGGTTGAAATTGTCGAAGGTGCCGAAGGCGATCATCCGCACCGTGCCGCCTTGCGGCGCCGCCGGATTGACGTAATCGAAATGGGGAAAATCCGGCGGATAGCGCGGCTCGCCGAACAACGAGAGACCATGTTTCCATACCGGACTCTCAGCCCGCGCCGGGCGAGCGAGTCCGACGACGCCAAGCGCGTCGAAAACTGGCGCCGTAAGCGTCGCAGCGGCGGTGCCGATCACGCGCCGGCGGGTCAATCTCATGCGCATGAACTCCACGGGAAGCACGCCCGGAAGCGCCATCACCGGTGATTATGTCGGTTTTTCGGTTGATCTCCAGTCGCCCGCGACCGTCCGCCGCGGATTTGGATCACATCCGCGTGGCCGTCACCGGCGCTCACGAAGAAGCCGAGCGATCGCCGCCAGGCATTGCGCGGCGACGGTCCGCTCACTTTGCCGGCGCTGGCGCCGACGCCTTCGGCTGGTTCTCCGCGGGCTTCGCCGCCGGCTCGGCGGCACCCTTGGTGCCTTCGTTCTGCGCCTGCGGCTGCGGCAGGGGCTGGGGATTGTCGGAAAGCGTATGCAGATAGTCGATCACGTCGGCGCGCTGCTGGGCGTTCTTGATCCCGGCAAAGGTCATGGCCGTGCCGTTGATGTAGCCGCGCGGATCGGTGAGAAACTTGTCAAGCTCCTCATAGGTCCACGAGCCGCCCTTGGCCCTCATCGCGGCGGAAAAATTGAATCCGCCGCGGTCCTCCCCGCGCGGGCTGCCGACGATATTCCAGAGATTGGGTCCGACGCGGTTGGGGCCCCCCTTCTCGAACGTATGGCAGGCTTGGCACTGCCGCGCCACCGTCTTGCCCTTTTCCACCGAGGCGTTGGCGAGCCGTACCGCAATCGGCTCCTCCTTGGGAGCCGCCTCCTCTTCCTTGGCGGGACCGGTTTTGACCGCGATGGCATAGCCCGGCTTGGCCGCCTTCTCGGGGGCAAAGATGGCGCCGGCGGCGATATTGAGGGCGAGCAGGACGAGGCAGGTCCCCAGGATGGCGCCAAGGATTTTGTTGAGTTCAAAGGAATTCATCGCGATCGGGCTCCGGGGAGCGCTCGGGATTGGGGTGGAGCTTAACGCCAAGGAGAGCGGCGGCGATCAGATACCGGTTTGCCTCGGCCGTGGCAACCCGTATAAGCGCGACGCCGGCGTCGCCTTTTGTCACACGGGCGAGGGACGGGATTTCCCATGTCGGACACCATCGTCCTAATCCCCGCGCGTCTCGGCTCGACCCGCCTGCCGGGCAAGCCGCTGGCCGATATCGGCGGGCTGCCCATGGTCGTGCACGTGCTGCGCCGCGCTCAGGCCGCGAGACTCGGCGAGACGGTGGTGGCCACCGATTCGGAAGCGGTCGTCGCCGCGGTGGAGAAGGCCGGCGGGCGCGCCCTGCTGACGCGTGGCGACCACGCCTCGGGGTCGGACCGGATCCACGAGGCGCTCGCGGTGCTCGATCCGGAACGGCGATGCCGTTTTGTCGTGAATGTGCAGGGCGACCTACCGACCGTCGAGCCGTCCGATATCCGCGCTGCGCTCGGCCCTCTCCGCGACCCCGCGGTCGACATCGCCACGCTTGCGGCCGAGATCAGCGACCCGGCGGAGCTTGCGAATCCCAACGTGGTCAAGGTCAAAGGCGTGGCGGTGTCTGCGGGGCGCCTGCGCGCGACCGGCTTCACGCGCGGCGGCGCGGAGGGGGCGGGCCCGCACTATCACCATATCGGACTTTACGCATACCGGCGCGGCGCCCTGGAGCGCTTCGTGCGGCTGCCGCCCTCCGCGAGCGAGACACGCGAGAAACTCGAGCAATTGCGCGCACTCGACGCCGGAATGCGAATCGACGTGGTGCTCGTCAAGAGCGTCCCGCTCGGCGTCGACACACCCGAAGAGCTCGACAAGGCGCGCCGCCTGCTCAGTGGTTGACTTGGGGTCGAAGGTCTGAAAAGCGAAAGGATGATGAGCCGCAAGACCATCGTATTTCAGGGCGAACCGGGCGCCAATTCGCATCTCGCCTGCCGCGAGGCCTATCCTGATTACGAGCCCGTGCCCTGCGCGACATTCGAGGACTGCTTCAGCGCCGTCACCGCCGGCGACGTGGCGCTGGCAATGATTCCGATCGAGAATTCGGTCGCAGGACGCGTCGCCGATATCCATCACCTGATGCCGGACTCCGGCCTGCATATCGTGGCCGAATGGTTTCTGCCGATCCGCAATCAGTTGATGGCGCCGAAGGGAGCGACCCTGCAGACGATCAGATCCGTCGAAAGTCACGTCATGGCGCTCGGCCAATGTCGCAACATCATCCGTCAGCTCAGGCTCAAGCCGATCGTGGCTGCCGATACGGCCGGTTCGGCGCGCGAGGTGGCGGAAAGCAGGGACATCACGCGCGCGGCGATCGCCTCTCGGCTGGCGGCGGAAATCTACGGCCTTGAGATTCTGAAGGAAAACATCGAGGATCATTCCCATTCGACGACGCGCTTCGTCGTGCTCTCGCGCGAGAAGAAATGGGCGAAGGCCGACAACGGCAAGGTCATCACGACTTTCGTGTTCCGCGTGCGTAACGTGCCGGCCGCGCTCTACAAGGCGCTCGGCGGCTTTGCCACCAACGGCGTCAATATGACCAAGCTTGAGAGCTACATGCTGGGTGGCAATTTCTTTGCAACGCAATTCTATGCCGATGTCGAAGGTCATCCCGACGACCGCTCATTGGCGCTTGCCCTGGAGGAGCTGGCATTCTTTTCCAAGGAGCTGCGCATCCTCGGCGTCTACCCCTCGCACCCGTTCCGCGAGACGTTCAAGGAAGAGAAGGAGTGAACGCGCTTTCTCGGCCGCATCGCGGACGACCATTGCGCGCCGCCCGTCGCGGCTTTCCGGCCGCCGGCGCGGGTTTAGCGGTGTCCCCTGCGCCGCCGCCGCGGCCATGCCCGCCTGCCCGCGCCGCAGCCCTTCCCTTGTCAAAAAAGTGGGTGAGGCGACGGCGAGAGAAGTGGCAGACCGGATGCGAACCGGCGTCGCATGATTTTGACGCTGCAGGCAAGAGTCGCGGATCATCCCGCGGCGATTCCGAGGGCGAGAGCGTGTTCCGACCGGGTCGGCCTCGCGCCGTCATTGCGCGGAGACGCGCAAGGGGCGACTTAACACTCCAGGCTAGGCCTATTTAACTGCGGATCGCCTCGCCGCGCTCGCCCGACGGGTCACGATCACCGCAATCCAACCCTAGGTCCGATCAAGCTCGTAGCGCGCGACAAAGCGCGGCGAGAGCCGGCGCAACCGGTCGAGATCGACGCGGCCGGAGCGGGTTATGTAACTCATCGCAAATTCCGCCGGAGCAAGTTTCATGTGCTGTGCAAAACGCTCGTACCAATTGGCGCTCCCATTGGCGCCGGCGACAAGCTTCTCCAGGACCGGTCGGCGCGCTGCTTCGTAGGCGGCGAGCGCGGTCGGAATATCACCGGCGTGAGCGGCGAGTGCCTTGTCGAGCGCGATCGCGTCCTCCATGGCCAGCCGGGTCCCGGAGCCGATGGAAAAATGCGCGGTATGCAGCGCGTCTCCGACCAGCACGCAACGGCCGTGCGACCACTGTTTGTTGCGCACGATCGGGAACCGCCGCCAAATGGAGTTATTCGAAATGAGCCCGTGGCCGTCGAGGGTCGCGGCAAAGATCCGTTCGCAGGTTCTTCGCGCTTCCGCCTCCGACATCGCGGCAAAACCCACGCGTGCGAAGGTCGTTGCGTCCGTCTCGACGATGAAGGTGCTGGCGTCCGGCGCATAGCGGTAATGATGCGCGTTGAACGCGCCGTCGCTCGTCTCAACGAATGTCTGCGTCAGGGTTTCGAATCGTTTGCGGGTGCCGAACCAGGCGAAACGATTGGTGAGATGGGTCACCTGCGCGCCGAATGCGTCGGCATAGGTTCGCCGCACGAGGGAATTCACCCCGTCGGCCCCGACGAGCAGATCGTGGGCCGGAAGCTCGTCCACGCGCTTGACAGGCCGCCCGTAGAGCGGAACGACGCCGACCGAATGTGCCTGGGCCTGAAGGATTTGAAGCAGCTTGAGCCGACTGATCGCGGCAAAGCCTATGCCGTCGATGACGATGCGCTCGCCACGCAGGCACAGCGTCATGTCGTTCCAGGATTCCATGTAAGGGACGATCGCGGCATAGGTCGCCTCGTCCTCCTCGCGCAGAAAATCGAGCGCGCGGTCGGAGAATACAACGCCGAAACCGAACGTGGCGTCGGCCGGATTCTGCTCGATCACGATCACGGCGACCGTCGGCTCGCGACGCTTGATCAGATAGGCAAGGTAAAGCCCGGCCGGACCGGCGCCGAGGATGACGATACGCATGTCCATTTCTTAGCGCAGCGGTCCTCGGCCGTCATGCCCGGCACGCTCCCGCGCAGGGCCCGGCGAGCCGCCTTCTCGCCGGAAAGCCGGCGCTGTCATCCGCCGGCGCGGTCCACCGTCGACGCCAGGGCGCGCGCTCGAAGTCGAAGACCGGGCGACCGCGCGTCGGTCTCGGCCGCATTCGCCGCAGCATCCAGGTCGACCCGCCGCCCTCCTGCTCGCGGCGAGCGGCGCCGGCGCCGAACGCTGCTGGAAACGACCACTCAGATCGTCTGGTTGTAGGCTCCGACCTCGGGATGCGCGCGCAGCACGCTGTCGACGGCGGCAAACATATCGCGCATGCGACGCTCCGAGACCGGGCTTTCGACGACAACGACCAGTTCGGGCTTGTTGGAGGAGGCGCGCACCAGCCCCCACGTGCCGTCCTCGAGCGTCACGCGCACGCCGTTGACGGTGGTAAGCTCGCGAATCGCTTGGCCCGCGAATTTTTCTCCGTTCTTCCACGCCGCTTCGAAATGCCTCGTCACCGCGTCGACGACCGCATATTTCTTTTCGTCGTCGCAATGCGGCGACATCGTCGGTGAGCTCCAGGTTCGCGGCAACGCCTTGCGCAGATCGGCCATGCTCTTGTCCGGATTGCGATCAAGCATGTCGCAGACCGCAAGGGCGAAGATCATGCCATCGTCATATCCGCGTCCGAACGGCTTGTTGAAGAAGAAATGTCCCGATTTCTCGAACCCGGCCAGCGCGCCGAGTTCGTTGACGCGGCGCTTGATGTAGGAATGACCGGTTTTCCAGTAGTCGACCTTCACTCCGTTTGCCTGCAGCACGGGGTCGGTGAGAAACAACCCGGTCGATTTCACGTCCACCACGAAGACGGCTCCTTTGTGGAGAGTTGACAGGTCACGCGCCAGCATGACGCCGACCTTGTCGGCAAAAATCTCCTCCCCCTCGTTGTCCACCACCCCGCAGCGATCACCGTCGCCATCGAAACCCAGGCCGACATCCGCCTTGTTGGCCAGCACCGCGTCGCGCATCGCATGCAACATCTTCATGTCTTCCGTATTGGGATTGTAGCGCGGAAAGGTATGGTCGAGCTCGCAATCGAGCGGCACCACGTCGCAACCGATCGCCTCGAGGATGCGCGGCGCGAAGGCGCCCGCGGTGCCGTTGCCGCAGGCCGCGACCACTTTCAGCCGCCGCCCGATTTTCGGCCGATTGGTCAGGTCGGCGATGTAGCGCTCGGGAAAGTTCTCGATGAATTCATAACTGCCGCCGCCTGCAAGATCGAATTTTGCGTTGAGCACGATTTCCTTCAGACGCGTCATCTCGTCGGGCCCAAAGGTGAGCGGCCGGTTGGCGCCCATTTTGACGCCGGTCCAGCCGTTATCGTTATGCGAGGCCGTCACCATCGCCACGCACGGCACGTCCAGCGCGAATTGCGCGAAATAGGCCATGGGCGTGAGCGCAAGACCGATGTCGCGCACGCGACAGCCTGCAGCCATCAAGCCGGAGACGAGCGCAACTTTAACCGCCGCGGAATAGCCGCGGAAATCATGGCCGGTGACGACCTCGGGCCTGGCGCCGAGCTGGCGGATCAGCGTGCCGAGGCCCATCCCGAGCGCCTGCACGCCCATGAGGTTGATTTCCTTTTCCAGCAGCCAGCGGGCGTCATATTCGCGGAATCCGGTGGGCTTGACCAACGGCGAGGATTCGTAGGCGTAAGTATTGGGGACGAGCGCAGGTTTCGGCTTCGGGAACATCGACTCCTCGGACGGTGCTCTGAGCGTCGGTGCGTTCATTACTCCAACGCGGCAGGCTCGCAAAGCGGTCCCGCCACGTCGCCATGCCCCGAGGTCGCGCGGCATCGGGCGGCGCAACGGTTGCCGCGCTGCTCTCCCGACCCGGTGCGGGCCGCGCGCCGCAATAGCGGGCTATTGTTCGAGGACGAGTCGCCCGTCGGCGTATTCGTAACGCCTGAGCCGCGACAGGAACGAAACGCCGAGCAGATTCTGACTCAGCACCTCGTCTGGCAATATCAATGCCGGAACGTCGAAGACGGTAATACCGCCGACCTCGATCCGATCGAGCCTGGTCGGCGCGGCCTTGATCTTCCCGTTCGCGGTCACGACCGTGGCCGTGTAGTCGCGCGGGCTCGGACGGATGCCGATGACGGCCGCGTCGGTCGCGCGCAAAGTGACCAGCGAGGCGCCGGAATCGACCATGAAGTCGACGTGACGTCCGTCGACGCGCGCCGCGATCTCGAAATGGCCGTAGCGATCCGCGGCCACGGTGAGCGTGCGGCCGTCGCTCGCCGCGTCGGCCAGCCGTGCGGCGGAGGGCGCGGCGTCGGCCTCGGGCGGCGGGGAGTCGAAGGTCCGATCGGCGAGGCGCGCGACGTAGACGCCGCCGAGGACCACGATCGCCGCGAAAACAAGGATCTGGCGCATCGCGCAGCCCTTAAGAACATGACCCACCCTATCCTCTCCGCCTCAAGGCAGCCTTAACGGTTTTGAGGCCCGCGCGTTCTGGTAAGCGGCGCATTAACCGGTTCGCGACAATGCGCGCTAATGGCCGCGCGGTTTGGCGCGGGTGGTGGCGGGTGCCGAGAGCGGATCCGTGGGCCAGAAATGCTTGGGGTAGCGGCCGCGCATTTCCGACCGTACCTGGGCATAGCTCCCGCGCCAGAAACCGGGCAGATCGCGCGTGACCTGCACCGGCCGACGCGCCGGCGAGAGCAGTTCGAGCGTGAGCGGCACGCGTCCGCGCGCGACGCTCGGATGGCTCGCAAGCCCGAACAGTTCCTGCAGGCGAACGGCGAGCCGCGGCCCACCCTCGGCCGCATAGTCGATCGGGATGTGCGCGCCCGAGGGCGCCACGAAATGCGTCGGTGCCTCGCTGTCGAGGCGCCGGCGCAGATGCCGCGGCAGCAAGGCCTCGAGCGCGGCGGCAAGATCTTCGGAAGAGACTTGCGCCAGCGCTGTCTTGCCGGCAAGGAACGGCGCCAGCCAGCCGGCGTCGCCGCGCGCGAGCGCCGCATCGGACAAATCGGGCCACTCGCCCCCTTCCAGGCGGCGCAAGAACGAAATGCGATGGCGTAGCTGCGTCAGCGTCTTGCTCCACGGCAATCTGTCGATGCCGAGTGCGACAATGCCGGCGGCCAACAGACCGCCCGTGTCGGCGTCGGGCGCGACGGGCTTGATCTGTTCGGCGAGCACGAGGGCGCCCAGGCGGCGCGTGCGGCGCGCGCGCAGCGAGGCGGACGCGGGATCGAAGCTCAGCGTCTCGCGGTCCTCGATACGCCCGGCCAGGCGGGCTTCGATTGCGGCAAGCGCGACCGGCGCAGCCAGCAGGATACGGCCCGCCGCCGCGGTACCACTCAGTTCCGCGACGACGAGAAACGGCGTGCGTGCGAGGGACGACGTCGGATCGATTGCGGCGCCGCGGCCGTTGGCAAGCAGGAACGTGCCGCTGCCGTCGCCGCGGTTTTTCGCGATGCGCTCGGGATAGGCAAGCGCAAGCAAGGCACCAAGGCTGTCCGCGCCGTTATCGTCGCGCGCCGAAGCAGGACATGCATCGTCGCGCTGGCGAGGCGCACTCGTTCCCGGGCGGTCCTTTCCGGTCCGCGGCGCGACCGCCCGGCCCCGTCGCTCGGTTGCGGCGGAGGAACGGGCGAGCATGGCCCACCGCCTGGCCAGCGCCCGCGCTTCTTGGGCGCGTGGCGAGCGCTCGCGGCGGAAGCGATCGAGGCGGTCGCGAAGGTCGGGATCCTCGCCGCCGAGCCCGCGTTCGGTGAGCACGACGGCAATCTCCGCCGCGGCCATTTCCTCGCCGTCCGCAGCGGCGCGAAGCACCATGCGCGCAAGACGCGGCGGCAGCGGCAGGGCGCGAAGCCTGCGGCCCTCGGCGGTGATGCGCCCCTCGGCGTCGAGCGCGCCCAGTTCAACGAGCAGGGCCCGAGCCTCGGCGAGCGCGGCGGCGGGCGGTGCGTCGAGCAGGGCAAGGTCGCCCGGATCGCGCACCCCCCATTGCGCGAGATCGAGTACGAAGGACGAAAGATCGGCGGCAAGGATTTCCGGTCGCGTATAGGGATCGAGCGCTCCGGTCTGCGGTTCGTCCCATAGACGGTAGCAGACCCCCGGCTCGGTGCGGCCGGCGCGGCCGCGCCGCTGCTCGGCGGCGGCACGGGAAACGCGCACGGTCTCAAGCCGCGTCAAGCCGACGTCGGGTTCGTAGCGCGGCACGCGCGAAAGGCCGCTGTCGATCACGATGCGCACGCCGTCGATGGTCAGCGACGTCTCGGCGATGGAAGTGGCCAGCACCACCTTGCGCCGCCCGTCCGGCGCGGGGGCGATGGCGCGGTCCTGCTCGCGCGCACCGAGCGAGCCGTGGAGGGGAACGATGTCCACGCTCGGATCGTCGATACGCTCGCGCAGCAGACGCTCGCTGCGGCGGATCTCACCCGTGCCGGGCAGAAACACCAAGAGGGAGCCGGGCTCGCTGCGCAGCGCGCGGGCGACCGCCTCGGCGACCTGTTGCTCGATCGGCCGACGCGCATCGCGACCGAGATAACGCGTGTCGACGGGAAAACTGCGGCCTGGGCTCTCGACTATCGGCGCGTCGTCGAGCAAAGCCGCCACGCGCGACCCGTCGAGGGTTGCGGACATCACCAGCAGCTTGAGATCGTCGCGCAGGCCCTGCTGGGCATCGCGCGCCAGGGCAAGGCCGAGATCGGCATCGAGCGAGCGCTCGTGGAATTCGTCGAACAAAACCGCGGCCACGCCCGCAAGCGACGGATCCTCGAGGATGAGGCGCGTGAACACTCCCTCGGTGACGACCTCGACCCGCGTGCGGCTCGATACCTTCGAGCCGAAGCGCACGCGCAGGCCGACGGTCTCGCCGAGCGGTTCCCCGAGCGTCCAGGCCATGCGCGCGGCCGCCGCGCGCGCGGCCAGCCGCCGCGGCTCGAGCACCAGGATTTTCTTGCCTTTGGCCCACGGTTCCTCGAGCAGCGCCAGCGGCACGCGGGTGGTCTTTCCGGCCCCGGGCGGCGCGACCAGGACGGCGCCGTTGCCGCGCGCCAGCACGGCGGCCAGGTCCCCCAGCGCGGCGTCGATCGGAAGCGGGTCGTCGAACCGTCTCATGGATCCCACGGATTGAACTGTGGCGTCGTCCGTCGAACCTGCCACCGCGGCCGCCCAACAAGGCCGGCCAGTCGGCCGCCGTCACGGACCGACGCCGAGCTTGCGTGCTACCGGTCGGTCGGCTTGCGCCCAAGAGGCTTGCGCCCAAGAGGCCCGCTCCTGGAGGCGATCATGGCCTTCTCCGTCCGACGCTCTCGTAGATGAAGCCTGCGCGCGCGACCTCCTGGGGCCGATAGATGTTGCGCAGGTCGACCAGCACGGGCCGAGCCATCACCGTTTTCAACCGCCGCAGATCGAGGGCGCGGAATTGCTCCCATTCGGTCACGATGACGAGCGCAGAGGCGCCCTCGGCGCAATGATAGGCGTCGGTGCAGAAGGTCACATTGCTGAGGCAGGCCTTCGCAGCCTCCATGCCCTGCGGGTCATAGGCGCGGACCTTGGCGCCCATGTCCTGGAGCGCCGTGATCAGCGGGATCGACGGCGCTTCGCGCATGTCGTCGGTATTCGGCTTGAAGGTGAGGCCGAGAACCGCAACGGTCTTGCCGCGCACCTCGCCTGCCAGCGCGTTGGCGACCTTGCGCGCCATGGCGCGTTTGCGCGCGTCGTTGACGGCGACCACGGCTTCGACGATGCGCAGCGGCGCCTCGTAGTCCTGGCTGGTCTTGAGCAGCGCGAGGGTATCCTTTGGAAAGCACGAGCCGCCGAAGCCGGGCCCCGCGTGCAGGAACTTCTCGCCGATGCGCTTGTCGAGGCCCATGCCGCGCGCGACGTCCTGCACGTCAGCGCCCACCTTTTCCGCGAGATCGGCGATCTCGTTGATGAAAGTGATCTTGGTGGCGAGGAAGGCATTGGCCGCGTATTTGATGAGTTCCGCGGTCCGCCGTTCGGTAAACAGGATCGGCGCGCGGTTGAGATAAAGCGGGCGATAAAGCTCGCGCATCACTTCGCGCGCGCGCGGGTCCTGCGTACCCACCACGATCCGGTCGGGGTGCTTGAAGTCGCGAATCGCCGCGCCCTCGCGCAGGAATTCGGGATTGGAAACGACGGCGCAATCGGCATCGGGCCGTATTTCGCGCATGATGCGCTCGACCTCGTCGCCGGTGCCCACCGGAACCGTGGACTTCATGATGACCACGGTGAAATCCTCGAGCGCGACGGCGATCTCGCGCGCCGCGTCGAACACATAGGTGAGATCGGCGTGGCCATCGCCGCGGCGGGATGGCGTGCCTACGGCAATGAACACCGCTTCCGCGGCTTTCACCGCGGCACCCAGTTCGACCGCGAATTGCAGCCGTCCGGCGCGGCGGTTGGCGGCGACGAGCTCGGCGAGCCCCGGTTCATAAATGGGAATTTCACCGCCCTCGAGCGCGGCGATCCTGGACTTGTCCCTGTCGACGCAGACCACCTCGTGCCCGAAATCGGCGAAACAGGCTCCCGAAACCAGCCCGACATAACCAGCGCCGATCATGGCAACGCGCATGACGTCATCCGTCCGCTGCGGGATTAACCTTTAACGCTTAACCTTTACGGCCGAAGCCAGTGGTGCCTCAATAGCAAAGCCGCTATCGAGTGGCGAGAGCGGCGAGCCAACGGCCCGGCATGACGCGTGAGCGGGCTCGCACCGAGAGCGTCACAGCAATTTTTGTCATAAGCGCGACATGCGGGGCAAGCCAAGTCACGACGGACGTGTCGACTGGGTCGACTACGCGAAGGGCTTTTGCATCGTCTTCGTCGTGATGATGCACTCCACGCTCGGCGTGGAGGCGGCGGTCGGGCATCCGGGCTGGCTGCACCATGCGGTGGCCTTCGCACTACCGTTCCGCATGCCGGATTTCTTTATGATCTCCGGCCTGTTTCTCGCCAACGTCATCGACCGGCCATGGCGAATTTATCTCGACCGCAAGGTCGCGCACTTTGCCTATTTCTACCTGCTGTGGATGACCATTCAGATCGCGGTGAAGGCACCGCTGATCGTTCATGAGAACGATCTCACCGAGGTGCTAAGGCTCTATCTTGTTTCCCTCATCGATCCCTTCGGCACGTTGTGGTTCATTTACATGCTGCCGATCTTCTTCATCTTCATCCGCCTGACGCGGCGGGTGCCGGCCCCGCTCGTCTGGCTTTTCGGCGCGGCTCTGGAGATCGCGCACATCAATACCGGCTGGATGGTGCCTGACGAGTTCGCCGCCCGATTCGTCTATTGCTACACCGGCTACATTTTCGCCAAGGCGATCTTCGCGCTCACCGCTCGCGCGCAAGCGCATCCCGCGCTCGGTCTCTCCGGACTCGTCGCGTGGGCATTTGTCAACGGCACCATGGTCTATCTCGGTTACGAATCACGACCCTTCATCTCCCTCGGGCTCGGCTTGATGGGGGCGTGCGCGGTGGTTACGGCCGCGGCGCTGATGGCCAAGAGCGATCTGTTCATGCCCCTGCGCTATTGCGGGCGCAACTCGATCGTCATCTATCTCGCGTTCTTCCTGCCGATGGCCGCCGCGCGCGCGGCGTTGCTGCGCCTCAACTGGATCCACGACGTCGGCAGCGTGTCGGCACTGGTGACGCTTGCCGGCGTGACCGGCTCGCTCTGCCTGTTCTGGGCGGTGCGGGGGACCGCGCTCCGCTTCCTTTTCGAGCGACCGGCGCCGTTCTGGCTCGCGCCGCCGAAACGCCCCGCGCTGCAGCCGGCGGAATAAATCCACAACAGGCCAAGGCAACGCATTGATTAAGCGGCGGCGCCGGCCCACATTCGGGCCATGCCGACGCATGCCAAAACCAAGACGCGAACCGGGTCCGCGACGAACGCCCCGCCCAAGGCCGCGGGCGGCCCGGCGCCCGCCCGGGCCGGATCGTCGGCGCGCCCGCTGAAAAAAGGCGATCATCTCTTCCTGGTCGACGGCTCCGGTTACGTGTTCCGCGCCTATCACGCCTTGCCGCCGCTCACCCGCAAGTCGGACGGCCTGCAGGTCAACGCCGTGCTCGGCTTCTGCAACATGTTATGGAAGCTTCTCGCCGAGATGCGGCCGGAGGACAAGCCGACGCATTTGGCGGTGGTTTTCGACAAGTCGGAAAGAACCTTCCGCACCGATTTCTACCCCGAGTACAAGGCGCACCGCCCCGAGGCACCCGCCGATCTCATCCCGCAATTCCCCTTAATCCGCGCGGCGGTGCGCGCTTTCGAGATTCCCTGTCTCGAGCAGGACGGCTATGAGGCCGATGATCTCATCGCCACTTATGCGCGCCTTGCGAGCGAAGCCAAAGCCACCACGACGATCGTCTCCTCGGACAAGGACCTGATGCAGCTCATCGGCAACGGCGTCATCATGTATGACACGATGAAGGATCGCCGCATCGGACGTGACGAGGTGATCGAAAAATTCGGCGTGCCTCCGGAGAAAGTGATCGAGGTGCAAGCACTGATCGGTGATTCGACCGACAACGTGCCCGGCGTACCCGGCATCGGCGTCAAGACGGCGGCGCAATTGATCAACCAATACGGCGATCTCGAGACGCTGCTTCGGAATGCCTCGCAGATCAAACAAGAAAAGCGTCGGCAGGCGCTGATCGACAACGCCGAGCTGGCGCGGATCTCCAAGCGTCTGGTCACGCTCGAGCGAAACGTGCCCTTGGAGGTTCCGGTCGAGCAGCTTGCCGTCCACGAGCCGGACTACAGGAAGCTGATCGCCTTTCTCAAGGCGATGGAGTTCACATCGATCACGCGCCGCATTGCCGAGAAGACCGGGATCGATGCCACGCAAATCGACGCGGACTGCGCGCTTGCCGCAAGCCCGCCGGACGTCGTCCTGCCGGAAAGGATCTCTCCTGCACCGCCCGGCAAAACAATAACGCCGGCACAATCCGGACCGCCGGTTGCGCGCACACGTACGGAGGCAACGAGGGGTGCTCCGTCGCCTGCCGGGCTTGCCGCCGCGCGCAGTGCCGCGGCGCGAACGGCCGGATTCGACCGCAGCAAATACGAAACCGTGCGGACGCTCGTCCGACTCCAGGAATGGATCGACCGCGCTTTTGAAATCGGGATTGTCGCGATCGACACCGAAACGACGAGCCTCGATCCGATGCGGGCCCACTTGTGCGGCTTCTCGCTTGCCCTGGCGCCCAATGAAGCGTGCTACGTGCCCATCGGGCACCGCGAGGCGACGGTCGACGGCAGGGGCGACCTCTTCTCGCCCTCGGCCAGACTGTGCGACGGCCAGATCCCGGAGCAAGAGGCGCTTGGCGCGATCAAGCCGCTGCTCGAGGACGAAGCCGTCCTCAAGGTCGGACAGAATATAAAATACGACTGGCTGGTCTTCTTCCAGCGCGGCATCGAGATCCGCAGTTACGACGATACCATGTTGATCTCATACGTGCTCGATGCCGGCAAGGGCGGGCATGGCATGGACGAGCTCGCCAAACGCTGGCTGAACCACGACACCATTCAGTTCCAACACGTCGCGGGCACCGGCAAGTCGCAGGTGAGCTTCGATTTGGTCGCGATCGAGAAGGCCACCGAATATGCGGCCGAGGACGCGGACGTCACGTTGCGGCTCTGGCACGTGCTCAAGCCGCGACTCGCCGCCGAGCGCGTCACGGCGGTCTATGAGACGCTTGAACGCCCGATGCCCACGGTGCTCGCACGCATGGAGCGGCGCGGCATTTCCATCGACCGCCAGGTGCTGTCGCGTCTTTCCGGCGACTTCGCGCAGGAGCAGGCTCGGCTCGAGGAGGAGATCAGGCGCCTGGCCGGTGCGCCTCTCAATCCGGGCAGTCCCAAACAGATCGGCGACATCCTCTTCGGCAAAATGGGGCTGCCGGGCGGCACCAGAACGCGGACCGGCCAATGGTCGACCGACGCGCGCGCGTTGGAGGACCTCGCCGAATCGGGCCACGAGCTGCCGCGCAAGATCCTCGAGTGGCGGCAGGTGTCCAAGCTGCGTTCAACCTATACCGAGGCGCTGCCGGATTACGTCAATCCGGCCACCAAGCGCGTGCACACGTCCTACGCATTGGCGGCAACCTCGACGGGCCGGCTGTCGTCTTCCGAACCGAATCTGCAGAACATACCGGTGCGCACCGAGGACGGGCGCAAGATCCGCCGCGCTTTTGTCGCCGCACCCGGAATGAAGCTCGTTTCCGCCGACTACTCGCAGATCGAGTTACGCCTGCTTTCCGAGGTCGCCGACGTGCCGGCCTTGCGCAAGGCGTTCCAGGACGGGGTCGACATCCACGCGATGACCGCGGCCGAGATATTCGGCGTGCCGGTAAAGGACATGCCGAGCGAGATCAGACGACGCGCCAAGGCAATCAATTTCGGGATCATCTACGGCATTTCGGCCTTTGGCCTCGCCGCTCAGCTCGGCATCGACAAAAACGAGGCGGGAGCGTACATCAAAAAATATTTCGAGCGTTTTCCCGGGATTCGCGACTATATGGACGAAACGCGCGAATTCTGCCGCGAGCACGGTTACGTGCTGACGCTGTTCGGACGCAAGTGCCATTACCCCGACATAAAGAATTCGAATCCCTCGATCCGCGCCTTCAACGAGCGTGCAGCGATCAATGCCCGCCTGCAGGGTTCGGCCGCGGACATCATCCGCCGCGCCATGATCCGCATCGAACCGGCGCTGGAGGCGGCGAAGCTGCGCGCGCAGATGCTGCTGCAGGTGCACGACGAACTGATCTTCGAGGTGCCGGAGGAGGAGGTCGGGGCGACGCTCCCCATCATCCGGTCGGTGATGGAGAACGCGCCGCATCCTGCGGTCGCGTTGCGCGTGCCGTTGAAAGTCGATGCCCGCGCCGCCGACAACTGGGACGAAGCGCACTGACGTTTTCTTTTCGGCGTCGTGCCTCAAGGATCGTCTTCTCCGGCGAGAAGGGTTGACCGCCGGCAGCCGCCAAGCGACCCGGCCAAACCGCTCGCCGGCCGCGGCGATTTACGTCCCGCCGAAATGGGTAAGCCGGCGTTTGCGGCGCCGCCTTGCCGCGCGGTCGCCGCCGATCCGTCACGTCCGTCGTCGCCGCCGCACTTTGCGTTTGACGCCGCGCGGTCGCTGCACCGCTTGCTTGGCCGGCAGCACTGCAACCGCCTCGATCTCGAACAATCCTCCCGGACGCGCGAGCGCCGGCACTCCGATGGTGGTGGACGCGGGCGGCGTCTTCGGGTCGACATAGCGGTCGCGCACCTCGCGAAACGCGGCCATGTTGCGTTCTATATCAACGAGGAAGTTGTTGATCTTGACCACGTTACGCCAGGACGCACCGACGGCTTCCAAGGCCCGGGTCATGTTGTCGAAGGCCTGCGCGCATTGCGCCCGGAAGTCCCCCGGAGCCCCGACGAAGGCGTTGTTCCTGTCGACACCCAGCTGGCCTGCGCAATAGATGGTGCGGCCGGGGCCGACCGCTTCGACCACGCAGCTGTAGCCCGGCGGAGGCGCCAGGGTTTTCGGATTGAGAAAACGCAATTGTCCTGCCATCGAGCATCCTCCTGTTGCGGGGCGCGTCCTCGCATCCTCCCATGGGCCGAGTGATCCTTGCAATCCGCTCGATTGCCGGAGTCGTCGTCGCCTGCTACGCCAAGGCCAATGCCGCGACCAAACGACCTTGCGTGGATCAAGCCTGTAATTCTTGCCGGCTGCTTTCTCGCACCGCAGAGCGCGACCGCGGCGCCGGTGCTCGAGGGCACGCGCATGGGATGGGCCTGGACGCTGCCATTTCTCGGCATCCTGCTGTCGATCGCGCTTGTCCCCCAGCTGCGGCCCGCGCTCTGGCATCGTCACTACGGCACGATCGCCTGCGGCTGGGCCCTCGCCACGATGCTGCCGCTCGCGGCGGTGTTCGGCTTCAGTTCGGCGCTGGCGGCCTTGGTCCATGCCGTTCTCGGCGAATATCTCAGCTTCATCGTCCTGTTGTTTTCACTTTATGTCGTTTCCGGAGGGATTCTCGTGACCGGCAGCCTGCGGGGCACACCGCTCGGCAACACGGCGCTTCTCGCCGTCGGGACCGCACTCGCAAGCCTCGTGGGAACGACCGGTGCGGCAATGATCCTCGTGCGCCCCTTGATTCGCGCCAACGCCGGGCGGGCACGCAACGCGCATGTCATCGTGTTCTTCATCATGCTCGTTGCCAATATCGGCGGCGCCCTGTCCCCGCTCGGCGATCCGCCGCTGTTTGTCGGTTACCTGCACGGCGTGTCATTCTTCTGGCCGCTGCGCCATCTCTGGCTCCAGACCATGATCGTCGCTTGCCTCGTACTGGCGGTGTTTTTTGCGGTCGATCAATGGCATTTCCGGCGGATTGCCGGATCTACGCCGAAGCGGACACGAACGTCGATCCGCATTCGCGGGTGGCCCAATGTCGCATTCATCGGACTCATCATTGCGGCAATCCTGCTGTCCGCACGGTGGGATCCGAAACTTGCGCTCGATGTCTACGGTACCTCGCTCGCGCTGCAAAACGTGTTGCGTGACGGCGCACTCGTGCTCATTGCGATCGCCTCGCTGCGATTGACGCCCGACGAACATCGCGCCGCCAACGGCTTTACCTTCGCACCGATCCGCGAGGTCGCCGTCCTGTTCGCCGGCATCTTCGTCGCGGTGATCCCGGTGACGGCGATGCTTCAGGCGGGGCGCGACGGCAGCTTCGCCCCGCTGCTGCAAGCGGTTACCGCCGGCGACGGAACACCGCACGAGGCCGCCTATTTCTGGCTCACCGGCGCGCTGTCCGCTTTCCTCGACAACGCGCCGACCTATCTCGTGTTCTTCGAGCTCGCCGGGGGCGAGGCCGACGCGCTCATGGGCCCGCTGGCGGGCACGCTCGCCGCCATCTCCATGGGCGCCGTCTACATGGGCGCCCTGAGCTATGTCGGCAACGCGCCAAACCTCATGGTGCGCGCGATCGCCGAAGAACGCGGCGTGCGCATGCCGGGCTTCCTCGGTTATTCGCTCTACGCCTGTTGCGTGCTGATACCGCTGTTCCTGCTGCTGACGCTGCTCCCGATCCCGCCGCTTCTCAAGCTTACTTGACTCCTCGCCAAGCTTGATCGACCTTGCGGGACGGCAGGGGTGCGGTCGGTGCCGGCATGGGTCCGCGGAACGTCCGTGACTCTGGGGGAATGCCGTGCACGCAATGACGCAGGTCTATTTCGGCTTGAATCCGATGTGGGTGTCGACGTGCGTTCTCGCCGTCACCTATGCCCTCATCATGTCGGAGAAAATCAACCGCGCGATCATCGCGTTGGTGGGCGCCGGCGTGATGGTCATCGTTGGCGTGCTCGATCAGGAAGAAGCGTTCAAGGGTATCGACTGGAACACAATCGGCCTGCTCACCGGCATGATGATCCTGGTGTCGATCTCGCGCCGTTCGGGCATGTTTCAATATTTGGCAGTGTGGTCGGCGCAGGTGGCGAAGGCGCGCCCTGCCGGCATCTTGTTCATTCTTCAAATCACCACCGCGGTCGTGTCCGCCTTCCTCGACAACGTGACGACCGTGCTGCTCATCGTCCCGGTGACACTTGCTATCTGCAAGACGCTCAAGGTGCCCGCTTACCCCTATCTGTTTGCCGAAATCATCGCTTCCAATATCGGCGGGACCGCCACGCTCATCGGCGATCCCCCCAATATCCTCATCGGCTCGCAGGCGGGCCTTTCATTCAACGAATTTGTCTACCATCTGACCCCGATCATCATCATCGTCATGCTGGTTCAGGCGCTGATCGTTCATCTCGTCTGGGGCAAGGATCTCAAAGCGGCACATGACGCCGAGGAGCGGGTGATGGCCCTGCGCGCCGCGGATTCAATCGAGGACCGACGGCTCTTGAAGCAATCGCTGACCGTGCTCGGACTAGTCATCGTAGCCTTCGTGCTCGCACGGCCGTTGCATCTTGAGCCGGCGACGATCGCCATGTTCGGCGCCGCGATCCTGATGCTGCTCGACAATTGGGCACACCACGCCGAGAAGGCTTCTCACAATATCCACGAGACTTTCGGCGACGTCGAATGGATCACGATCTTCTTCTTCATCGGCCTGTTCGTGGTCGTGCACGGCGTTGACGTCGGCGGCCTGTTGCAATTGCTGGCCAAGGAACTGGTCGCGGCCACGGGTGGCAATCTGGCGATCGCCGGCTATTCCATTCTCTGGGCCTCGGCTTTTCTTTCGGCCATCGTCGACAATATCCCCTTCGTCGCGACCATGATCCCGCTGATCAAGAGCATGGCACCGGCCTATGGTGGGCCTGACCAGATCGAGCCGCTGTGGTGGTGTCTGTCGCTGGGAGCCTGCCTCGGCGGCAACGGCACGCTGATCGGCGCCTCCGCCAACCTGACCGTTGCCGGTATCGGGGAACGCAACGACGTGCCGTTCCGTTTCGTCACCTACACGCTCTACGCGCTGCCGATGATGATCGTCTCGGTGGCGCTCTGCCACGTTTATGTCTGGTGGCGGTATTTTTGATCGGTGCCGTCGCTGTCCGCCGCGATGGTCATGGTTCATCGACTATGGCGGCTCTCTGACCGCGCCAAACAACGGGGAATTTGTCGCAAGCCGCTGTTCTCGCCCGAGCGTCGCGCTCGCGCCCTGTGCCGGCCCGCTGCAACCCGGTACGCGGATTCAGGTTGGTCATCCGATGGGAGCGCGCCGGCGGCAGCGGCAGATCACGGCCCTTCGTCCCGCGCCATCATGGTTCGCCGTCGGGCTCCAGGGCAGACGCCATTCTTGTTGCGCGCCGGCGCCGCCGGCACCCGCGGTCGCTCCGGTGCACAGCTTCACGTGCCGGGCTTGCGTCGCGCGCTGAGCCGGCTCGGTCGCCGTGCATCCGCTTGACGCGATGCCGGAAATGGGCACAGTGCGGCCTCAATTGGCTGCTTAGCGGCGGGGACGATGCAAAAAACATTTTTCGCCTTTGCCGTGGGCCTGCTATGCGTGCTCGCCGCCGACCCCGCCCTGGCTGGGCGCTGTCGCAATACCGGCAGCTTCGAAACTTGGCTCGCGCGGTTCAAATCGGATGCCCTTGCGCAGGGCATCTCGCCGCAGGTTCTAGCCGCCGCTGCGCCCGATCTTGTCTTCGATCCGGCCGTCATTCGACGCGATCAGGGGCAGGCCGTTTTCCAGCAGACCTTCCTGCAGTTCTCGGACCGCATGGTCGGCGGCCATCGCATCCCCAACGGGCTGCAGAAAATGAAACAGCACGCCGCCCTGTTCGCCAGGATCGAACAGGCCTACGGCGTGCCTGCGCCGGTGCTGACCGCCTTTTGGGGACTCGAGAGCGACTTTGGCGCCAATTTCGGGCATTATCGTATCCTGCGCGCCCTGGCGACGCTCGCCTATGATTGCCGCCGTCCGGATTTCTTCCGCCAGCAATTGCTCGACGCGCTGCGCATCATCGAACGGGGCGACCAGCGCGTGGAGGACATGGTCGGCGACTGGGCAGGCGAGTTCGGGGGCATGCAGTTCACCGCCTCCGACTATCTCAAATACGCGGTCGACTTCGACGGCGACGGCCGCCGCGATCTGATCGGGAGCATCCCCGACACGCTGGCCTCGGCCGCAAATTTCCTCGTCAATCTCGGTTGGCGGCGCGGCGAACCGTGGCTGCAGGA
The DNA here is from genome assembly GCA_019689975.1 of Pseudolabrys sp. Classification (GTDB taxonomy): domain Bacteria; phylum Pseudomonadota; class Alphaproteobacteria; order Rhizobiales; family Xanthobacteraceae; genus Pseudolabrys. The sequence goes on along the minus strand of JADGGK010000002.1, from coordinate 38,415 downwards.
GGTGCGGGTGCCGGCGAATCTGCCTTGGGAGGAGGCCGATCTCAACATCCAGCATCCGGTATCGCAGTGGGAACGCTGGGGCGTGAGCGCCGCATACGGAACCTTGCCGCGCGGCGACCTGCCGGCCTCGCTCATCCTGCCGATGGGACGTCTTGGGCCGGCGTTTCTCGCTTATCCGAATTTCAAGGCCTTCCTTGGCTGGAATTCCGCCATGGTCTACTCGACCACCGTCGCCTATTTCGCGACGCGCCTTGCCGGCGCGCCGGCGGTGAACCATGCCGGCGCCGAGCTCGTCCATCCGCTGTCGACACAGCAGATGATTGAACTGCAGACTCTCCTCAACCGCCACGGTTTCAGCGTGGGAGAAGCCGACGGCAAGCTCGGCAGCGCCACGCGCGAGGCCGTAAAGAAAGCGCAGATCAAGGTCGGCCTGCCGGCCGATTCGTATCCAACGGCGGAACTGGTCGAGCGGTTGCGTCAGAGCCGGTTCCGATCGGATTGAATCGGCACGGTCGTGGCGAGGCCCCCGCGAGGCACCGACCTGCCGCGACGGCGTCATCGCGAGCAGGCGACTGCGCGACGGCGAAGCCGCGGAAGCAAGCCAGGGGTCGGTCCGTCAATTCCGGGATGCTTTTCCTCGCATTGCCCGGCCTCGCAACGACGGGTCGATATATAAGCCACTCAAATCTGCCCTGGCCGCCGCGTAAGCTCGCGCCATCTTCGCTTGATCGCTTGCCGCAGGGGCGCGGCTGCGTTTGCCGGCGCTAAAATTACCGAACGTTCATCTTCGATCACATCTGCACGATCATGCGCGGGTTTGTCCTCCGCCGCGCGTTGATTGCAGGAGTGGACCTAGGACCTTCTCGGTCGAGGTGGAGGACAAAACATGAAAAGCTTTGCACTGAATTTCGCGGCGGGTTTGACCGTCGCGCTAGCGGCAATGCTACCGTTCGGCGCCGACGCGCAAGCGGTAAAAAACCGTAACGCGACGCCAGCCGCACGTTCCGTGCCTGCGGTCCATGCGCCAGCAATGCGACCCCACGCGCCGACCGGTCGGCCGGCGATGCGCGGCCCGATATTCCATCCGCAGGCGGCGCGTGCTCCGGCACCGCAAATCAGGACGGTGCATCCCGGCTTTGCGCAGCGCCACGTCGCACCGCGCGTCTCGGCGCGCCGATATGCGACGCCGCAGGTTTACCGTCGCCAGCTTTACCGTCGCCATGTGACGGCACACGCGATGCCGCACAACCGATCTGGCCTCCACAACAGGTCGGTTCGACGGTCGCTCGGGCGTCTCAATGCGACGCGCACGGTTCACGTTAATCCTTCGGTCCGGCGGCGGGTGCACGAGCCTCGATTGCACCAGCCAGCGGCACATGCCAAGGCGGGGATTGAACGCAACGGAGTGACGACCGGCAGCGTAAGCCCGCGCCATGCGGCGACGATCGGCGCGGGTGTCACGGGCGCGATAACCGCGCACAGGGCGCGCGTCAACCGCATCGATCCACAGCTCGCGCGGCAGGGACGCTTCTCGGCACCCTTCGCGCACGCATATGCAGGCGGGAACTGGCGTCATGGACGTGACCCCAATCGTTGGCTCGCGGCGCGTCACGCCTGGCGACATCACCACCGCGCTCATTTCGTCGCCTGGTACGGGCCCGTCTTCTGGCCCTACGCTTATGCCGACATCTTCGACTATACGTTCTGGCCCTATGGCTACGAGGACGGCTATTGGGCCTACATCTACGACGACTTCTTCGACAGCCTTTTCTGGGGCGATTACGGACCGCCCGAGGTCTATGCCTCCGCCGGGCCGGCGGAGTCGTATCCGCGCCTGGCGGCGCCGCGCGCACGCGGGACCACGGTCGCGGAATTGTGCCAGGATCCCGGTGCCGGCATCACAGCCTGGCCGTTTGCCGACATCGAGCACAAGGTCGGGCTCTCCGCCGACCAGCGGCAATTGCTCGACGACCTGCGCCAAGCCGCGCGCGAGGCCGCCGGCGCTTTCAGGTCCTCGTGCCCGGCCGCCGATGCCTTCCCGCTGACCCCTCCGGGTCGGCTGGCGGCGATGACGGCGCGGCTCGAAGCGACGCTGAAGGCGGTCGAGATCGTGCGCCCGCCGCTGGAGAAGTTCTACAATGCTCTCAGCGACGAGCAGAAAGAGCGCTTCAATGAAATTGGACCGGGCAAGCGGCTCAATGCCGAGGTACGCGCTGCGCTGCCGGATCAGGCCAAAGCCTGCGCGCAGGCCAAGCCCGGCCTCACCAACCTGCCGATCGAGCGAATAGAAGACGTGGTCGATCCGACCGCCGATCAGCAGGCGGCGCTCGACCGACTGGGTGAGGCGACGGTCAAGGCCGTGTCCATTCTCCAGGCCGCCTGCCCCGATGAAACCCCGCTGACCCCGACCGGCCGGCTGCAGGCAATGGAGAAACGGCTCAAGGCGATGATCGAGGCGGCGAATACCGTCCGCGAACCCCTCGACAAATTCTACGCGGCGTTGAGCAATGAGCAGAAGGCGCGCTTCAACAGGATGGGCCGCCAACTCGCGCAAACCGGCAATTGAACCTCGCCGCACCGTCAGCGCGGAGAGAGGCGGCCCACCGGGTCGCCTCTCTTTTTTCACTGACCGCCGCCTCGTCGCCGGCGCATCCAGACGCAAAGCCGGGAACGCAAAACCGGGGGCGCGCGGACGACCGCCGTCGCGCACGCCTGGCCGCGAGGACGCGCGTCATTGCGCGGCGATCTGCACCTCGGGGGCCGCCGCCTTGATGTCCGGCGTAACGTGGTTTTCGAATTTCGCGAAATTCGCCTGGAACATGCCGACCAGGTCGCGCGCGGTCCGATCGAACGCAGCCTTGTCCTTCCAGGTCTTGAACGGATCAAGGAGATGGGGCTCGACACCGGGTACCGAAGTCGGCACCGAAAAACCGAAATAAGGGTCGGTGCGAAAGTTCGCGTTCTTGAGGGAACCGTTGAGGGCAGCCGCAAGCAGCGTGCGCGTGGCTTTGATCGGCATGCGCCGGCCGATCCCATATTTGCCGCCGGTCCAGCCCGAATTCACCAGCCAACAATCGACCTGGTGGCGATTGATGTAATCCCGCAGCAGGTTCGCGTAGACGGATGGATGACGCGGCAGGAACGGCGCACCGAAGCAGGTGGAGAATTCCGGCTGGACGCCGACCAGGCCTTTTTCCGTGCCGGCGACCTTTGCCGTGTAGCCGGAAAGAAAATGATACATCGCCTGATTGGGCGTGAGCTTGGCGATTGGCGGCATGACGCCGAATGCATCGGCGGTGAGGAAGATGATATTCTTCGGGTGTCCGGCACGTCCGGTGCGCGAGGCGTTCGGAATGAAATCGAGCGGATAGGCCGAACGGGTGTTTTCGGTCTTGGAACCGTCGTTGTAATCGGGCACGCGCGTCACCGGATCGAATACCACGTTTTCCAGAACCGCGCCGAATCGGTTCGTCGCTTCCCAGATCATCGGCTCCGCCTCGCGCGAGAGCTTGATGGTCTTGGCGTAACAACCGCCTTCGAAGTTGAAGATGCCGTCGGGACCCCAGCCATGCTCGTCGTCGCCGAGCAAGATGCGGTTCGGGTCGGCGGACAGCGTGGTCTTGCCGGTGCCCGACAGACCGAAGAACAACGCACTGTCGCCATTCGGCCCGACATTGGCCGAGCAGTGCATGGGCACGACGTTTTGCGCCGGCAGATAGAAATTGAGCGTCGTGAACACCGATTTCTTCATCTCGCCGGCATAGGATGAGCCGCAGATCAGGACGATCTTGCGCGTGAAGTCGATCGCCACCATGGTGTCGGAGCCCTCGCGGCCACCATGACGTCGGGCGTCGGGGCGGAACGAGGGCATGTCGACGATCGTAAGCTCGGGAACGAAACCATCGAGTTCGCGACGCTCGGGACGGATCAGAAGTTGACGAATGAAGAGGGAGTGCCAGGCGAGCTCGGTGAAAACGCGTACCTTGATCCGATATTTGGGATCGGCGCCGCCATAAAGGTCCTGCGCGAATAATGTCCTGTTACCCGCATGCTCGATGAAATCGGCCATGAGGTTGTCGAAATTTTCCTTCGACATTTTGCGGTTGCCGTCCCACCAGACAGTGTCGCGGGTCAGGTCATCGACAACGGTATGCTTGTCCTTCGGTGAGCGGCCGGTGTGGTGCCCTGTCTCGGCGCACAGCGCACCGCCCGCCACGATCGACGCCTCCTTGCCGGCGATGGCGTATTCGTAAAGCGCGGGTTCGGTCAGGTTCCAGTGAACTGCGGCGAGATTCTTAAACCCGAATTTGTCGGCACCATAAGCGCCGTTTCGTACGCCCGTTTCTTGCACGCGCATTCCTCCCAAGCCGGAGCGTTAACGTTCAATAACCCCTCGCCGACCCGTTCGGGTCCACGCTGATTGCGGCGTCGGAATATAACCTGCCGTCGGAAAGCGCGCGACCATAGACGCTCGAAACTTCAAAGCCAAGATTAATTGCCATGCAAGGCGGCCATGCCGCACTGCGGCATATCGATAGGGGCAAGAAGGGACGCCTGCCCACGTCCGTGCCGTCATGCCGGCCCACCCTGCGAGGGTTCACCACGCGCAGCGCGCGCATCGCCGCCTGCGGCGCGCGCTTGCGCGGCAAGCTCCTTGAGCACCGCGCGCAGAGAGTCTGGCCCCGTCACGCGGCGCGGAAACGGCAGCCGCCGCGCCGATCCGCCCCGCTGCAATTCAAGCCCTTCGGGGTCGATGCCGACGCATCGCCAGCTGCCGCCCTCCTCGCCCAGGAGTTTGGTGGCATAGAGCGCCAGGGCCTCGGCGTGGTCGGCATTCATATGCGCGATGGCCTGTGCCTCCGCGGCGAGCAATGGACCGGCGTCCGAGGTGTCGACCAGCACGTCGCGCGCCGACAGGTCCACGATGCGGCCGAAACCGGCCACGACATGCACGCGCCCGATGTTCATCCGGTAGATTGCGAAATCGGCATAGCCGGCGAAAGCCTCTGCGGCGGGGTGGCGGCGCAGATAGGCGGCGCGCAGGCGGTCCTCGCCGCTCGCCACCGCCCTCCCCATGAGCATGATCCGGATGCCTTCCAGCGGGTCTCCTTCCCCGCGGCCTCTCAGCAGGAGCGAGACGCGGTCGTCGGCGAGGATATTGACGGTGTGCAACGCGAGTTGCGAGAGCAGGAGCAATGGCGCGCCGTCGGCGGCGGTCGCGACGTTGACGAGCGAGCAATACGGGTCGCCCGAGCCGCGCATCAGCGTGGCCAGCGCCCCCGAACGCGCCTCCCGCAGGACCGTTTTTGCGGCCGAGGCTGGATCAAATCCGTCGGAGGGGACCATGGGACATGGGCAAGGTTAAGGCCCGGGCGCGGACGAACTTTTCTGCCCGGCCGGGGTTGAATTCACTGCGGAATCACATAGTTGTTGCAATGAGGCCACATTTCAGACCCTGTTTATAGGTTGAAAAAAGCGCGGGACGTACGCCACAACGAGGCTCACGAGGGGCTCATGCCGACAATCGCTCTCGTCGACGACGACCGCAATATCCTTACCTCCGTGTCGATGGCCCTCGAATCGGAGGGCTATCGGATCATGACCTATACCGACGGCGCCTCGGCGCTTGACGGCTTCCGTACCTCGCCGCCGGATCTCGCCATCCTGGACATCAAGATGCCGCGCATGGACGGGATGGAAACGCTGCGGCGGCTGCGCCAGAAGAGCGACATTCCGGTCATCTTCCTTACCTCCAAGGATGAGGAGATCGACGAACTGTTTGGCCTCAAGATGGGGGCCGACGACTTTATCCGCAAACCGTTCTCGCAACGGCTGCTGGTCGAGCGCGTGAAGGCGGTTTTGCGTCGCATCGCGCCCAAGGACGGCGGTGCGTCAAAGGAATCGGACTCCTCCAAGGTGCTCGAGCGCGGGCAGCTGCGCATGGATCCGGAGCGCCATACCTGCACGTGGAAAAACGAACCGGTGACGCTTACCGTTACCGAATTCCTGATTCTTCAGGCGCTGGCGCAGCGTCCGGGTGTGGTGAAAAGCCGTAACGCGCTGATGGACGCCGCCTACGACGATCAGGTCTATGTCGACGATCGCACCATCGACAGCCATATCAAGCGCCTGCGCAAGAAGTTCAAGCTCGTCGATCAGGACTTCGAGATGATCGAAACGCTGTACGGCGTCGGCTATCGCTTCAAGGAGTGACGTCGCATTTCGAACGATGCGGCGGTTGCGGCCGCCTGACGGGGTGCCCGGCATGCGGTAGAATGGCGTGGGGCGACGTCGAACCAGCGCTTCAACCGTGCTCGATCGAACCGTTGAGATAGCCATGCCGAACGCCGAGGCCGAAAGGCACGGCGGGGATTTGCCGCAATCGGAACCGAAGCGGCCGAGCACCGTGCGGCGGCTAGCGCGCTCGACCTGGCAGTTCATTGTGAGGCAGAGTTTCTCCAGCCTCACTCGCCGCATCGTGATCCTCAATCTTGCCGGCCTCGTGGCCTTGGTCGCCGGCGTGCTCTATCTCTCGCAATTCCGCGCCGGGCTGATCGATGCACGCGTGCAGAGCCTCCTGGTGCAAGGCGAGATCATTGCCGGTGCCATCGCCGCCTCTGCGACCGTCGAAACGGACGCCATTACCATCGATCCCGACCGCCTGCTCGAGCTGCAGGCAGGCGAAAGCTATGGTCCTTCCGACGACGCGATTTCCAGCATCGAGTTTTCGATCAATCCAGAACGCGTCGCACCGGTGCTGCGTCGTCTCGTGTCGCCGACCAAGACGCGGGCGCGCATCTATGATCGCGACGGCGTCTTGATCCTCGACAGCCGCAATCTCTACGGACGCGGCGACGTACTGCGCTTCGATCTGCCGCCGCCCACGGCCGATAAGCCCGGACTGATGGAGCGCGCGTTCATCGCCATGCGACGCTGGTTCGGGCGCGGGGATCTTCCGCTCTACAAGGAGCTCGGACCCGAGAATGGCAAAGGCTATGAGGAAGTGGCGCAGGCGCTCAACGGCACGCCGGCGCGCATGGTGCGCGTCAACGACCGCGGCGAAGTGATCGTTTCGGTCGCGGTGCCCGTTCAGCGCTTTCGTGCGGTACGCGGCGCGCTCATGCTGTCGACGCAAGGAGCCGATATCGACGATATGGTCGAAACCGAGCGACTCGCCATCGTCAAGGTGTTTCTCATTGCCGCGGGAGTGATGGTCGTGTTGTCGATGCTGCTCGCCGGCACCATCGCCGGCCCCGTCCGGCGGTTGGCGGACGGGGCAGAACGGGTTCGCCGGCGCATCCGCTCGCGCGTCGAGATTCCCGACTTCACCCGCCGACGCGACGAGATCGGGCATCTATCCGGAGCCCTTCGCGACATGACAAACGCGCTATATACGCGCATCGAAGCGATCGAAAGCTTCGCCGCCGATGTGGCGCACGAGCTGCGCAATCCTCTCACCTCGTTGCGCTCGGCAGTCGAGACGCTGCCGCTCGCCAAGAGCGAGGAGAGCCGCCGACGCCTTCTTGAAGTGATCGAGCACGACGTCAAACGACTCGATCGGCTGATCTCGGATATATCGAACGCCAGTCGCCTCGATGCCGAAATGCAACGCCAGGAAGCAGGCATCGTCGACCTGCACCAGTTGCTCGATGCGCTGATCAAGGCGGCCAACGAGGTCCGCAACGAGGAGGTCGCGGTGACGCTCGCTTTCGAGGGCGCACCGCCCGAGGCCTTCAAGATACCCGGCCACGATTCCCGTCTCGGCCAGGTCATGAGCAACCTGATCGACAACGCCCGCTCCTTTTCTCCGGCGGGGGGAACGGTCCGCGTCACCTGCCGACGGCTGAAGGACGAGGTCGAAATTACCGTCGACGACGACGGACCGGGCATTCGGCCCGACGCGCTGGAGAAAGTGTTCGAACGCTTCTACACCGACCGGCCGAACCAGAGCTTCGGGCAGAATTCGGGCCTCGGCCTGTCGATCTCGAAGCAGATCGTCGAGGGCCATGGCGGACGCATCTGGGCGGAAAACCGCGTCGCTCCGGCCGCAGCACGCGGCGCGGAGGCGCCGCGCGTGCTCGGCGCGCGCTTCGTCGTGCGCCTGCCGGCCAAGTGAACCGGCGCCTTCTCCGGCCGGCACCGGCATCGCCCCGCGGCGCGGCGGTCATTGACCCCGATCCGCCGCTGGGCTATTTCCCGCGACCCGCGGTCCGCGGCAAATAATTAACCATGGCACGCCTAGGATCGCGATCCGTCGCCGATGGACGCCGTCGAGCCTAGCTTGGCCTCACCTTTTCGCAGTGCAGCAGACCGCCTATATAGCGACCCGAGCCCTTGCGTCGGGGCTTCGGATGGGCCTGAATGCGCCCCCGTTCGTGCGGTGCAACGTGGCGCCCGCGAGGAGTCCGGGATGATCGGCCTCGTACTTGTGACTCACGGCCGCTTGGCCGTGGAGTTCCGTTCGGCGTTGGAGCACGTCGTGGGACCGCAGCGTCAGATCGAATCGGTCACGATCGGCCCCGATGACGACATCGAACAATGCCGGCGGCATATTCTCGAGGCCGTCAAGCGGGTGGACGACGGCGCGGGAGTCGTCATCCTGACGGACATGTTCGGGGGCACGCCGTCGAACTTGGCCATTTCCGTCATGAGCCAACCCAGAGTCGAGGTTCTAGCCGGGATCAACCTGCCGATGCTGATCAAGCTCGCGAAAGTGCGGGAAACGGCGACCTTGCAGGATGCCGTGGCTGCGGCGCAGGAGGCTGGTCGGAAATACTGTACCATCGCCAGCCGCGTCCTGAACGGTAAATGAGCAATACCAGCGCGGATGGAGGCGCCCCGCCGACCGATCCGGGCGCGGTCACCCGCAGCATCGAGATCGTCAACAAACTCGGCCTGCACGCCCGTGCGGCGATGAAGTTCGTGCAGACCGCCGAGCAATTCGACGCCACAGTGACCGTGACCCGGGGCCAAGAATCGGTCGACGGAACCTCGATACTCGACCTGCTGATGCTGGCAGCCGGACCGGGCGCGACCATCACCATCGCCGCAACCGGCCAGGAGGCGGAAGATGCGGTCGATGCCCTCTGCGCCCTTGTCGCCAACCGTTTCGGCGAGGACGAATAGTCGCGCCGCAATATAAAGAAATCTTTATATATGCATTGCGGGCCGGTCCACGCCCTGTTATAGGCACGGCCGAACCGCTTATCGCTTCACACGGAACCGCCATGACCGCCGTTGCCAAGACGACTCCCGATGGTGGCGACTATGTCGTCCGCGACCTCTCGCTTGCCGCCTGGGGCCGCAAGGAGATCAGCCTCGCCGAAACCGAAATGCCCGGCCTCATGGCGATCCGCCGGGAATATGGTGACCGGCAACCGCTGCGCGGCGCGCGCATCGCCGGATCCCTGCACATGACCATCCAGACCGCCGTGTTGATCGAGACGCTGAAAGCATTGGGCGCCGACATACGCTGGGCCTCGTGCAACATCTATTCGACCCAGGATCACGCCGCGGCCGCCATTGCCGAGGCCGGCATACCGGTCTTCGCGGTCAAAGGCGAGAGCCTCAAGGACTACTGGGAGTTCACCCATCGCATCTTCGAATGGTCCGACGGCGGCTCCCCCAACATGATCCTGGACGACGGCGGCGACGCGACGCTGCTGCTGCATCTCGGCGTGCAGGCCGAGAGCAATCCATCGGTTCTCGAGCGCCCGGGCAACGAGGAGGAGGAGGTGCTCTTTGCCGCCATCAAAAGACGGCTCAAGGAAAAGCCCGGCTGGTACGCGAAGACGGCAAAGAATATTCGCGGCGTCACCGAAGAAACCACCACGGGTGTGCACCGGCTCTATCAGATGGCCAAGGAAGGCCGGCTGATGTTCCCGGCGATCAACGTCAACGACAGCGTCACCAAGTCGAAATTCGACAATCTTTACGGCTGCCGCGAGTCGCTCGTCGACGGCATTCGCCGGGGCACCGACATCATGATGGCCGGGAAGATCGCCATGGTGTGCGGCTTCGGCGACGTCGGCAAGGGTTCGGCCGCGTCATTGCGCAACGCCGGCTGCCGCGTCATGGTGTCCGAGATCGATCCGATCTGCGCATTGCAGGCGGCGATGGAAGGCTACGAAGTGACGACGATGGAGGAAGCCGCGCCGCGCGCCGATATCTTCGTGACGGCTACCGGCAATATCGACGTCATCACGATCGACCACATGCGCAGGATGAAGGATCGAGCCATCGTCTGCAACATCGGCCACTTCGACAGCGAAATCCAGGTCGCTGCGCTGCGCAATCTCAAATGGAACAACATCAAGCCGCAGGTGGACGAAATCGAATTTCCCGACGGTCACCGCATTATCCTCCTGTCGGAAGGTCGGCTGGTCAATCTCGGGAATGCAATGGGGCATCCCTCGTTCGTGATGTCGTCCTCCTTTACCAATCAGACCCTCGCGCAGATCGAATTGTGGACCAATTCGGACAAGTATGAGAACAAGGTCTACACACTCCCCAAGCATCTGGACGAGAAGGTCGCGCGGCTCCATCTGGACAAGATCGGGGCGAAGCTGACCAAACTGACCGACAGGCAGGCGGACTATATCGGCGTACCGCGGGATGGCCCGTTCAAGAGCGATCACTACCGCTATTGATCACCTCCGCGGGCATCGCGAGCACCCGTGCGTGCGCAAATTTGAGCGGGCATAAACGCGCCCGAAGGCGAAGCCCGGCTTGCCGCGCCGGCGCGTGTCGCTCGCTTTCGTCCGCATTGCTGCCGGACCAGCGCCTTCATCCCCGCGGCGGCACGATGATCATCGTGTAGGCCTGCGGTTTGCCGGGAATGCCGAGAAAATTGCGGACGATCGTGACCGTGAGCATGCGGCCTCCGCCCTGCGCGGCGGCTTCCGCGGCTATCGTCGCAGTGCACGGCGCGTCTTCGGAGAAACAGACGAAAACGACGCCCGCGCGCGCCACGTCGCCGGCGCTCGGTCGCGGCATTTTGGCGAGCGCACGCGGCGCATCCGTCGCATAGGCCGCAACCGCATAAGCGATATCAGGATCGCCGTCGACGAAGCGCAATGGCCGATCCGACATGGCACGCCACTGGCGTTCGATTTCGGCCGCCAGCAGACGCCCCTGGGCGCCCGCGGGCGCAGGTCCCACGCGCTGCATCTCCCGCGCTATGATCGGCGCGGCGGCCAAGGCCAGCAGTGGAATCGCGACGGCGACGCCCAGAAGGTGCCTCACATGATTGGGGCGCAGCCGTATCGCGGGCGGCGACAGCAGCAGCACCGGCAGCAAAGAGAACGCCGGCATCGACCACAGGGCGGTGACGTTGATGCCGGCGAGCGGCCCGATCAACGCGGGCAACAGCAGCGGCACCCAGAAACATGCCGCCGCCAGCCGCCGTTCCCGGTCGCAGGGCCAGACCATGTCAGCGGCGAGCCTCGGTCCGGGGCGCGCGCCGATGAGCACGATCGCCAGCGGCGCCACCGCATAGCCGATTGCGCCTGCGAGATAGTCCACCGCGTGCATCGCCCCCTCGCCGAACGTGCGTTCGGCATGCACCCTCACCGCGTAGCTAAAAGTTGGAAAATCGTGTTTGACGAGCCACGCGAGATGCGGCGCGAGCGCGATCAGGCCGACCGCCGCGGTGATCCACGGGGCCGGCGAGGAGAAATAGGCCGCGCGCCGGGCGTCGATGATCGCGGCGACGGCGAGTCCCGCCACGAGCATGGCCGACCAGTACTTGCCGTAGAGCGAGGCCGCCGCGGCAAGGCCGGCAAGCACCGCCCAGCGGAAGGCGCGTGTACGGAAGCTGTGCAGGAAGGCGAAGGTGGTAGCCGCCCACAGCGGCAGGAGCACGGTGTTGGCATTGTATTTCAGCGCGATGAAATTGAAGAACGGGATGAACGTCAGCAGCGCAAGACCCGCCACGCGCTTGTCGGCGTCGAGATAATCGCCGGCGAGACGCCAGGCGATCCACAATGCCGCGGTCGGCATCAGCATGGCGAGCAGGTAGTAGCTCCATTCCGCCAGAGGAAAAACGTGGAACCACAGCCAGACCAAGGCGGCGCCCAATGGCGGATGCTTGCTGTAGCCCCAGGCGAGATCGCGCGACCAAGCGACGAGCTCGGTCATGTCCGGGTGCAGACCCTGGCTCGCCCGGGCGATGGCGCCGTAGGTCGCCCATACCAGCGCATAGGCTGCAAGGGCCATCGCCGCGGTGCGCTCGCGCCGCGGCGGATCGATGAGCGCGTCATGGAGTCTGCCGATCGCCGGCGGCCACCTCATCGAGGACGGAAGCTCCTCCTGTCGCCTCCAGGGGCGGAAGCGGGCATCTTGCTAGAGCAGGCGGCCGGAATAGGCAAGGTTCGGCCGGATGCGTGCACGCGGAAGAAGGAACGCTTCCGGCGGCATGCTTGAAGCCTCCGACCCTCGATGTTATCTGCCGCGCCATGGCGGCCATTCCACTTGAACGCATCCGCAACTTCGCAATTATCGCGCATATCGATCATGGCAAGTCGACGCTTGCCGACCGCCTGATTCAGCTCACCGGCGCACTGGACGCGCGCGAGATGAAAGAGCAGGTGCTCGACTCAATGGACATTGAGCGCGAGCGCGGCATTACCATCAAAGCGCAGACCGTCCGTCTCAATTACCAAGCGCGCGACGGCAAGGACTACATCCTCAACCTGATCGACACACCCGGCCATGTCGACTTCGCTTACGAGGTCAACCGCTCGCTTGCCGCCTGCGAGGGCTCGCTTCTGGTGGTGGATGCCAGCCAAGGGGTCGAGGCGCAGACGCTCGCCAATGTTTACCAGGCGATCGACAACGGCCACGAGATCGTCCCGGTTCTCAACAAGGTCGATCTTCCGGCCGCCGAGCCCGAAAAGGTGAGATCGCAGATCGAGGACGTGATCGGCCTCGACGCCTCGAACGCACTCATGATTTCGGCCAAGACCGGCGAAGGCGTGCCGGAGGTCCTGGAGGCGATCGTCACGCGCCTGCCGCCTCCCAAAGGCGACCGGGAGGCTCCGCTCAAGGCGCTCCTGGTCGACAGCTGGTACGACGTCTATCTCGGCGTGGTCGTGCTCGTGCGCATCGTCGACGGCATGCTGCGCAGGGGTCAGCGCATCCGCCTGATGGGGACCGGCGCGGCCTACGAGGTCGACCGCGTCGGCGTATACACGCCCAAGCTCCAGCTCAGGGACGAGCTCGGCCCGGGCGAGATCGGCATGCTCACCGCCTCGATCAAGGAGGTGGCGGACACGCGCGTGGGCGACACCATCACCGACGACCGCCGCCCGGTCGACAAACCGCTGCCCGGCTTCCGCCCGGCTATTCCGGTCGTGTTCTGCGGACTATTTCCGGTCGACGCGGCGAATTTCGAAGACCTGCGCGCGGCGATGGCCAAGCTGCGCCTCAACGACGCGAGTTTCAGCTATGAAATGGAGACGAGCGCGGCGCTCGGTTTCGGTTTCCGTTGCGGCTTTCTCGGGCTGCTGCACCTCGAGATCATCCAGGAAAGGCTGGCACGGGAGTTCAATCTCGAGCTGATCGCGACCGCCCCATCCGTCATCTACAAGGTCAGACTGACGAACGGGAGGGAGCTTGAAATCCACAATCCGGTCGACATGCCCGATCCGACTCATATCCAGGAGACGCGGGAGCCCTGGATCGAGGCGACCATTTTGACGCCCGACGACTATCTCGGCTCCGTGCTCAAGCTCTGCCAGGACCGCCGCGGCGAACAGAAGGAGCTCACTTATGTCGGCAACCGCGCAATGGTGAAATACGAACTCCCACTCAACGAGGTGGTGTTCGATTTCTATGACCGGCTCAAATCGGTCTCGCGCGGCTATGCCTCGTTCGACTATCATCTCATCGACTACCGAGCCGCCGACCTCGTCAAGCTGCAGATGCTGGTCAATGGCGAGCCGGTCGACGCCCTCGCCATGCTGGTGCATCGTACGCGCGCGGAGGCGCGCGGCCGCGCCATGGCGGAAAAGCTGAAGGAGCTCATCCCTCCCCACATGTTTCAGGTGCCGATCCAGGCCGCGATCGGCGGCAAGATCATCGCGCGCGAGACGGTGCGCGCGCTCCGCAAGGACGTCACCGCCAAGTGCTACGGCGGCGACGTGACGCGCAAGCGCAAGCTGCTCGAGAAGCAGAAGGAAGGCAAGAAGCGCATGCGCCAGTTCGGCAAGGTCGACATTCCGCAGGAGGCCTTCATCGCCGCGCTGAAAGTGGACGTGTGAGCGGATCCTTCGATCCGGCCGTCCGACGGCGGCGCCTGCGAATGAGACCCCGGCGCGAGCATCCAGCGACGAAGCGAGCCGTCGCTCGGTTCCGCCCGAGGCGTGGGGGGGGCCGGTTCCGGCATCGCTCGGCCGCGACCGCCTGCGGCGCTGAGCCGGTAGGTCCTGCCGCCGCCGCGGGGCCGGCCCAGGGCTCCTGCGTGCAACCCGGGCCGCGAACCGGCGTTTCAATGTGCTATAAATCGGAGGCGACAGGGCTGACCGGGCGTCTTCGATTTGGCGCCCGCCGCGAGCCCGGTTGGGCGCAACGTCCGGCAGCCGCGAGCCATGCAGGAGGGTGCCCTTATGCGATATAAGGCCAAGAACCTTGCGGCATTGCAGACGCTTCTCGGCGGCCTGCCCAATCAAATGCCGGTGGAAGTCGACCCCGACGTCGGCGTTTCGGCCAAGACGGTCGCCGATCTGCAAAAGGTCCAGTCATGGCCGGAAAACCTGGCGATCGTCATCCCGCAGGAGCGCGATCCGGGAGCCATCATCCGGGTGAGCAAGGCCAATGTCGCAACCCGCACGTCGCCGAAATCGTAGCGACGGGGCGGAGCAGGGAAGGACATTCGGCGGTCGCGATCCCGTAAGGCGCTGCGCTCGGCCTCATGACGAGCGGCGACGGGCGGGGCTCGATTTTCTGCGCCAACGAGGGCAGAGTTGGCGGTGGTATCCTGGTCCCCCCGGGAGGGGAAGGCGTCCGTCGCCGCGAACGCCCATGCGGCGAATGGCGCGCCGGTTGGAGGCAGGAGACGCATTGCGGACCCGCGACCGCGCGCACGGGGCAATCGCCCGCGACGGCCGCGGGGCCCGTTCAAATGAGCCCATTCCAATGAAAAAGGAACCGGGAGGGGGCACAATGGCTTGACGCGGGCAAACGGCCCGCCACATCGAGTAAGGCTCCCCTCGTCGCAATGGAAGCAGGAATTGATGACCAAGTTTCCCATGACCGCGGCAGGCTATGCAGCTCTGGAAAACGAGCTGAAACATCGCATTCGCGTCGAGCGTCCGCGGCTGATCCAGCGGATCCAAGAGGCGATCACTGACGATTCCAACCTGGTCGAGAATTCCGAGTATCAGGCGGCCAAGGCCGAGCAGGAGATCAACGAGGCCCGCATCGCCGAGCTCGAGGACAAGCTCTCGCGCGCCGAGGTGATCGACGTCTCGAAACTCTCGGGCGACACCGTGAAGTTCGGGGCCACGGTGACCTTGGTCGCCGAAGACGACGAGGAGGAGAAGGTCTGGCAGATCGTCGGCGAGCCGGAGGCCGATGCCGGCAAAGGGAAGATATCGGTCAACTCCCCGATCGCGCGCGCGCTGATCGGCAAAACCAAGGGCACCACCGTCGAGGTCGAGGCTCCGGGCGGCGCCAAGAGCTACAAGATCCGCAAGATAGAGTGGCTCGAGCAGGGTCCCAAAAAATAGCTGCGCGCGCACGGGCCGTCGGCACGCAAGCCATGTCACGCCCGACATCGCGCGAGCCGCCCCCGCGCGTCAGGCGCGCCCTTCCGGAACACCCGCCCGTTGTGCCAGCAATTCGATCAAGAGCCTGCGCGCCGCGTTGACGCACGCGTCGGCGAGGATTGCAGCGTCGTCTTCGGCCACGCCTTCGCCGAGCGCGCCAGCCATCAACTCGCGACGCCGCTCGGCGAGATACTCGTCGCGCGCCTGCCTCGAGGGAAGCGCCGCCGCGCAACGAGCAACCTCGCTGGCCCAGGCGATGACCGTGTTCGTCAGATCTTCGGCCATGATCCACAGGTGGCGGCCGCCGGACCGGATGGCCCGGCGACCCGCTCGGGCGATTGAGGAGATGGCGACAAGGCGTGTCGGAATTCAAGAGCGACGGCCGCGTCCGGGAACGCTACCGGCGCAGACGAATGGCCGTCCAAATGCCAGCCATCTTCGCGCGCCCGGAGCATCGATTAGCGCATCGCCGCGCAAACCATGGCCGCCGCCCGCACATCCCTTCGAAGCGGCTCGCCCGAAGTGCCCCCCATGCAGCGGCGCAGAATCGCCGCAATTGCCGGTTATCGCCTTGATAAACAAAGGTTTTCATTGTCAGCCCGGGTGCTGGGCCGACGCCGAGATGGGGGCGTCATATTGGCCCCAGGCGTCATAATTGAGCTGACAGCATTGCCGCAACCTGACAGGCTGAATGCGGGAATCACGGACCTTGCGCTTGATGGTCGCTCGCCTTGCCGCATGCCTTGCCGGAGTCATGGCGCTCGGTTGCGTCGCCGCGCCGGCGCAGCCGTCCCCACACCCGGCGCTTACGGCCGCAAGCGCGCCCTTGCCGCCCACCAAACAGCCGCTCGCCGCCGCGCGCGAGCAGCTCACGCCCGCCAAGATCCTGTTCGGCGACGTGAAACTGCCCAGCCGCGGCAGGCCGGCGGCGATCGGCTATTACCCGCGCGGCTGTCTTGCCGGAGGAGTGGCGCTGCCGGCGGACGGCCCGAATTGGCAGATCATGCGATTGTCGCGCAACCGCAACTGGGGCCATCCCGAACTCGTCAATTTCCTGAAGCGTTTCGCCCCGCTTGCGGCCAAAGCGACCGGCTGGCCGGGGATCCTCATCGGCGACATGGCGCAGCCTCGCGGCGGACCGACGGTCGCCGATCATATGAGTCACCAGACCGGGCTCGACGTCGACATCTGGTTCAGGCCCATGCCCGACCGAAGGTTGAGCGCCGAGGAGCGCGAGACGCTCGTCGCGACGAGCGTGGTTGCCGCGGACAAGCTCACCGTCGATCCCGAGACTTGGACCTCGGCGCATGCCGCTTTCATCCGCGCCGCGGCCGAGCAACCCGAAGTCGAACGGGTGTTGGTCAATGCCGCAATCAAGAAGGAATTGTGCCGCCTGGAAGCGGGGAGACATCGCGCCTGGATGAGCAAAGTGCGTCCCTGGTACGGCCATGCCGATCACATGCATGTGCGATTGAAATGTCCGGCGGATTCGCCGCAGTGCCGCCGGCAGCCACCGGTGCCTGCGGGCGACGGCTGCAGCGACAAGGAACTCTCCTACTGGTTCAGCGAGAAGGTGCTGCACCCCGTGATCAAACCGCCGGCCAAGCCGCCCAAGCCGATCATGCTGGCCGACCTGCCACGAGCCTGCAAAGCCGTGCTCGAGGCCCCGCCCAAAGCGGACGGCGCGATTGCCAAGACGCGGTAAAGCGTCCCGATCGAACCTGCCTGCCGCGCATGACGCACCGAGCGGACGATCGCAGCACTCGGGGCGCCCAAGGCAGCCGATCGTTCCTGGTTCGCGCCCGGCGGCGGCACGCTGAAGCGGCTTTCGTTGATCTTGAGCCAATGTGGCGATCGCGGCGACGCAATGCGGAGTTGACCATGCTGACGCCCTGATTGCGTCGCCCTCCCCGCAGGGCTTGCGCGCAACGACAGCAGCGATTCAATCCGATCGAAACCTGTTCTAGGCTTGCCGCATGACCGATACGACCATTCTGCGCGAGCTCGAAAAAAAGGTGCTTTGGCTGGCGAGCTGGATGATCCACAACGCCAACCACCTGCGTGAGAACCCCGACGGACTGAAGGTCGGCGGGCATCAGGCATCGTGCGCTTCACTCGCGACCATCATGACAGCGCTCTATTTCGACGTGTTGCGGCCGGAGGACCGCGTGGCGGTCAAGCCGCATGCCGCGCCGATCTTCCATGCAATCCAGTATCTGCTTGGCAAGCAGACGCGCGAGCGCCTTCAGTCCTTCCGCGGCTACAAGGGCGCGCAGAGTTATCCATCCCGCACCAAGGACACGGACGACGTGGATTTCTCGACCGGCTCGGTGGGCCTCGGCGTCGCGCAGACATTATTCTCGTCGCTGGTGCAGGACTATGTGCGCATGCATGGTTGGGGATTGGAGCGACCCGAAGGCCGGATGATCGCCCTGGTCGGCGATGCCGAACTCGACGAGGGCAATGTTTTCGAAGCCGTGCTTGAAGGCTGGAAGCAGGGCCTGCGCAATTGCTGGTGGATCATCGATTATAACCGCCAGAGTCTCGACGCGGTGGTGCGCGAGGGATTGTGGGAGCGTTATGAACAGCTTTTCAGGAATTTCGGCTGGGATGTCGTCATTCTCAAATACGGGTCGTTGCAGCAGGCGGCGTTCAAGGAGCCCGGCGGCGCGCGGTTGAAGGAATGGATCGACGGCTGCCCGAATTCTCTCTATTCGGCGCTGGTGTTTGCCGGTGGCGCCGCCTGGCGCAAACGCCTCAATGACGACATTGGCGACCAGGGTGAGGTGACGCGACTGCTCGAGCGGCGCTCGGACGCCGAGCTTGCCGCGCTGATGAACAATCTCGGTGGCCATGACCTGCCGACCATCCTCGACGCGCTTCACGCAGTAAAACATGACCGGCCGACGTGTTTCATCTGCTACACCATCAAGGGCTTCGGTCTGCCCTTCGCGGGCCACAAGGACAACCACTCGGGCCTGATGACGCCGGCGCAAATGGATGCGTTCCGCGAGCTCAATGGCGTGCGCCCAGGTCACGAGTGGGACAAATTCGAGGGTTTGGCGGATCCGGCGAAGATCGAGGCATTCCTGCAACGCGTGCCTTGCGCGCAAGGAGGTGAACGCCGTCTGAAGGCAGCCCGCGTTCCGGTGCCGGACGAACTCGCCGTGGCCATCCAGCCGGTGATGTCGACCCAGGCCGGCTTCGGTTCCCTCCTCAATGAAATCGGCCGCGGCAAGGACGAGTTCGCCAGTCGCATCGTGACCGCTTCGCCGGACGTGACCGTCTCGACCAATCTCGGGCCCTGGGTGAACCGGCGCGGACTGTTCGCGCGAGAGCATATGGCCGACACGTTCAAAAGCGAGCGCATCCCCACCACCTTTAACTGGGAGTTCTCGCCCAAGGGACAGCATATCGAGCTCGGCATCGCGGAAGCCAACCTGTTCATCCTGCTGGCGGCGCTCGGGCTCTCGCACGCGATCAACGGCGTGCGGCTCCTGCCGATCGGCACGCTCTACGATCCGTTCATCGCCCGCGGTCTCGATCAGTTGAACTATGCCTGCTACCAGGACGCGCGATTCATCGTCGTGGCGACGCCCTCGGGCATCACCCTCGCCCCGGAGGGCGGGGCGCATCAATCCATTGCTGAACCGCTGATCGGCATGGCGCAGGACGGCCTTGCGTGTTTCGAGCCGGCTTTCGTCGACGAACTCGCGGTGATCATGCGCTGGGCCTTCGAATACATTCAGAAGGACGGGGACGCGGCACCCTCCGAACGCAACTGGCTGCGCGACGAAACCGGTGGCGCGGTCTATCTGCGGCTCTCCACGCGGCCGATCGAGCAGATCAGACGGCCGATGACGGCGTCGCTGCGTCAACAGATCGTCGACGGCGCCTATTGGCTGCGCGAGCCGGGGCCGAACGCGCAGGTCATCGTCGCCTATACCGGCGCCATTGCGCCCGAAGCGATCGAGGCGGTCGGCTTGATGGCGGAGGATCGTCGCGACGTGGGCCTGCTCGCGGTCACCTCCGCCGACCGGCTCAATGCCGGCTGGACCGCGGCCCAGCGCGCGCGCGAACGCGGACTCGTGGGTGCGCGCTCGCATATCGAGCGCCTATTGGCCGACGTGCCCCCGCATTGCGGACTGGTGACGGTGCTCGACGGCCACCCGGCAACGCTCGCCTGGCTCGGCGCGGTGGCCGGCCACCGCACGCGCTCGCTGGGTGTCGAGCATTTCGGCCAGACCGGTTCGCTTGCCGAGCTGTACCGGCACTATGGCATCGACGCCAATGCCATCGTCGCGGCGGCGCAGACCGTCGCGCCCGGCCGGCCCATTCGGCATCTCAAGGCGCTGCCGTAACGCCCCGCGCCGGCCAATCCCCGCGCGAACGAACCACCCCGGGGCGAAGCTCCGCCCGCCGCCGGCGGCGCCTCGTCACATCGTCATCATCCCCATACCGAGGATGCCGAAAACGATGCCTGCAACCACGAACCACAGCACCACGAGACAGACGACGACCACGATCGTGTAGATGACCGCCTTGTCGACCGCTGGTTTCATCAGCGCGACGAGACCGGTGTGCAGGAGATAGATGCTGTAGAGGCCGAGGATGGTAAGAATTCCGAGAAACGGAATGAGAGTGAAAACGCCGGCAACCCAGGCTGCCGTCGGCGAGTACGAGGCGACCCGCATCGCGCTGGCGAGATCCTTGCGACCGCCGAACGTGCCGGCCAGGAAGTCGATGACATAAGCCGTCACGAACACCATGACCAGCGACAGCACGTAAACGATGATCGCACGAACGAGCCCGGATCCTATGCCGAATCGGAATCCGTCGTAACCGATGAAGCTCATGCGAATGAACCGACAGAGCGGCGGAATTGCCGCCAGAATCATTACGTAATTTGGCAAGAGGAACGCCGCGTCACCCGGCTCACCGGCGATCTTGGCCCATTCCGCCTTGGGGTCGAACAGAATGCCCTTTGCGCGTCCAACGATGTTCATGGCAGCACCCCCTTGATTCGACCCCCAATTGTGGATCAACCGCGCGCATCTTCCAAGACCATGGTCGCCCCCTTTTCCGCGATCATCATGGTGGGCGAATTGGTATTGCCTGAGGTGATCGAAGGCATGACGGAGGCGTCGACGACGCGCAGACGATCGATGCCGATGACGCGGAGGCGGGCATCCACCACGGCGCCGATATCGTCGTGACGGCCCATCTTTGCCGTGCCGACGGGATGGAAGATCGTGGTGCCGATGTCGCCGGCGGCCCTGACCAGCGCTTCCTCATCGTCGTCGCGAATATGCGGGCCGGGAGTGTGCTCGACCGGTCTGTACTTTTGAAGCGCCGGCTGCGCCACAATTCGCCGCGTCACGCGAATTGAGTCGGCGGCGACGCGGCGATCCTCCGGCGTCGACAGATAGTTGGGCGCGATGGCGGGTGGCACGGTCGGATCGGCGGAGCGCAACGAGATCCGGCCGCGGCTGGTCGGCCGTAGATTGGCGACACTCGCCGTAAAGGCGGGAAACGGGTGCAACGGTTCGCCGAACTTGTCGAGCGACAGGGGCTGCACGTGATACTGAATGTTGGCGCGGTCCTGTGTCGGATCGGAGCGGGTGAAGATGCCGAGCTGCGAAGGAGCCATGGTCATGGGTCCCCGCCGGCGGAGCGCGTAGTCGAGCGCCATCGCGGCGCGGCCCGCGAACGAAGCGTAGGTCTCGTTCAAGGTCTTGACGCCTTCCACTCTGAAGATCAGGCGCAGTTGCAGGTGGTCCTGGAGGTTGGCGCCGACACCCGGTTTGTCGAGTAGAAGCGGCACGCCGCAATCGACGAGCTGCGCCGCCGGACCAATGCCCGATAGCATCAGGAGATGTGGCGAACCGATCGCGCCGGCGGAAAGGATGACCTCGCCGCGGCAGCGCGCATAACGCGTAACGCCGTCCTGCCTCCAGCGCACGCCATTCGCGCGCCGGCCATCGAACAGGACGCGCTCGACCAGACAGCCTGTCTCGACCCGCAGATTCGGCCGATGCAGCACTGGCTTCAGGAACCCGCGTGCCGCCGACCAGCGCCTGCCGCGTTTCTGGTTGACGTGAAAATAACAGACGCCCTCGTTGTCTCCCGTGTTGAAATCGTCGACCGGGCGAATGCCGAACTGGATCGCCGCTGCGCGGAACGCCTCGAGAATCTCCCATTTCAGCCGCATCGGCTCGACGCGCCATTCGCCGCCTACGCCATGGTGCTCGCTGTTGAGAAAATGGTCGACATGCTTGCGAAAGTACGGGCGCACGTCGTCCCAGGACCATCCCGGCAGGCCGAGCTGCCGCCAATTATCGTAATCGGCGGCCTGCCCCAGCATGTAGATCATCCCATTGATCGCGGAGCAGCCCCCGATCACCTTGCCGCGAGGGTAATTGAGACTGCGCCCGTTGAGACCGGGCTCCGGCTCGGTCTTGAACAGCCAGTCGGCCCGTGGATTGCCAATGGCGAAAAGATAGCCGACCGGAATGTGAAACCAGATCCAATTGTCGCGGCTGCCCGCCTCCAGGACCAGCACGCGCCGGGACGGCTCGGCCGAAAGCCGGTTCGCCAGCACGCAGCCAGCCGACCCGGCTCCGACGATGACATAATCGAACTCGCCCTCGAGCGGTGTCGCGTCCGCCGTCGTCCGTACCATCATCCGCTTCCGTCTCTGCCTAGCCGCTGCGCTACGCGGCGCTCGGCAAGCGGTCGTCTTTCGCACCATTACCGGGACTGCCGCGCTGGATCCCGGATCTTGTCCGCGAAGCGGGCGCGTGCCCGAAAGCACGATCGGATTTGGTGACGATCATGCTTGCTTGAGCCGCTCCCTGTCGTAACCAGCGATGCGCTTATAGTTTTCCGACAGCGCCCTCAGTTCTTCGTGGCTGATCACGTCGTCGATGTTCTTGAACGGCTTGTCGCCGGTGCGGCGATAAACTTCGTAAAGGATGGCATCCGGCGGGGCTTTGCGATTGGTCAACACCACCTTGGCAGTCGCCGGCAAACGTTCGGCTTCGTAAGCCCTCAAAGCCGCGATGGGATCGCGATGCGTCTTCAACGCATCGGCGAGGGCACGGCAATCGAGGATCGCTTGCGCTGCGCCGTTGGCGCCGCGCGGATACATCGGATGCGCGGCATCGCCCAGAAGCGTGAGACGACCGAAACTCCACCGCGGCAACGGATCCTGATCGACCATGGGATATTCGAGGATCATGTCGGCACTGGCAATGAATTGCGGAACGTCGAGCCAGTCGAAGTGCCAATCCGCCATGGCGGGCAGGAAATCCTCAAGGCGGCCGCGCCGGTTCCAGTCGCGCGCCTGGTATTGCGGCGTCTCGATATCGACGACCCAGTTCACGAGTTGGCGACCTTCGGCGTCGATATTGTTGCGGATCGGATAGATGAGGAGCTTCGCCGGATGATGCCAACCGACGCGGATCATGCTGGCGCCGGACATGAACGGTTTCCAGCGCGTGACCCCGCGCCACATGTTGATGCCGGAATATTTGGGCGGGCCTTCGTTCGGATAAAGCTGCTTGCGCAAGACCGAATGAATGCCCTCGCAGGAAACGGCGACCGTGCCGCGTTGCGGCGGCAATGGCTTACCGTCGACGTCCTCGAAATAGGCCACGGCTTCATCGCCTTCGTAGTCGACTCCGGTGCAACGATGGCCGAGGATGATCCGGTCGCGGCCGGCGCGCGCGACGAACGCATCAAGGAGAACCATCTGCAGATCGCCACGATGAATGGAGAACTGCGGCACGTCGTAGCCGGCGAACCGGCCGGCAGGTTCGCTATAAATGAATTGTCCGAAACGATTGTAGAAACGGTATTCGCGCGTGATGACCGCGACCTTGGACAAGGCTTCCTCGAGGCCAAGCGCGCACAATTCGCGCGATGCGTGCGGTAGGATGTTGATGCCGACGCCGACGGCCTTGAGCTCGGGCGCGGCCTCGAAGATGCGACAAGCAATGCCTGCGCGGTGCAACATCAGGCCCAGCGTCAAGCCGCCGATGCCGCCGCCGATGATGAGAACTTCCATGTGCTTCCTTCCGGATGGGGCCCGTCGCAATCTAGCCCGGCCGGCTTGGCGAAGCGAGCGCCGCCTTCGCGCCCCAAAGGGCGATCAATGCCAAGGCGAATGATATCAATACATCCCATCCGGCAAGCGACAAGCCGAGAAAACGCCACGCCGCTTCATCGCAGCGGACGAGGCTGACGCTGTTGAGGCTTCTGAGCAGATCCTGGGCCGAGCCGAACCTGTCGAGCGGGCCGCTGCATTCCGCCGGCCCCGGCCACCATTTCCATTCGATGCCCGCGTGATAGACGGCAAGCCCGGTATTCCAGAGCATGGTCGCGGCGATCGCAACGAATCCAAGCAGGAGCACTTTGCGCGAGGCCCCGTAGCCGAGACCGAGCATCAGCAAAACCGCGAGCGGCACCGAGACATAAAAGGCTATCCGCTGTTCCAAACAGAGCGGGCAAGGCCGCAGGCCGAGTCCATATTGAAAAAAGAAAAAGCCGGCGACGGTGGCGAGGCCGAGCAGCGCAACGGCCGCCGCCGCGGTAAGCGGCGTGTTGAGACGCGGCGGCGCGGATCCGACCATGATCATTGCACGTCCTCGTTACACCGTATCGCGCCGAAGCGGCACCGCGGGGACGCCCCCGACCGCAGGGCATCCTCGGCCGAACCGCGGCGCGCGGAGGGCGGACTGGTGCCCCTGGCCGGACTCGAACCAGCACGGGTGTAAGCCCACCTGATTTTGAGTCAGGCGCGTCTACCAATTCCGCCACAGGGGCTTGGGCCGCGGGATCATACCCCCCGGTCGCGGCGGGTCAACGGTCGCCGCAGGGCGCATCGCGGCAGGGCGATTCCGCGTCGATGCCGACGATCGCGGGGATGCCTTGCGCGCCCAGCGATTGCAGGGGCGGGAAAAATCGGGAGCCCGTCGCGGAAATCCGCGACCGACGGGCGGCGCGAATAGCCCCATCGCTGCGGTAAAATGCTTTGGCGCCTCCGGCAGACAGGCTTATGGTTCGCGCGACCGCCCGCCATTGGCAAAGAGGAGAAAAAAATGAATGAGGACGTTCTCAACACCTCCCTGCGCAAGTTTCTCAAAGTCGTCGGCGTCACCTCTCAACGCGAGATCGAGAAGGCGATTCGCGCCGCCGTGGCAAGCGGCAAGCTCAAGGGCAATGAAACGCTCAAGGCACGCATGCACCTGACCATCGGCGAAGCCGACCTCAGCCACACCATCGATGGCGTGATCGAGCTGGAATAGCGGGCCGCACGAGCGCCTCGCTCCGGGCCAGCGTTGCCCGTTTGGCAACCCAGTCCGGAAACTGCATCACCCGCTCTTGTGCCGGACGTCACCGATGCCCGCGAGCCTTCGCGCCCGGGCCTTTTTCTCCTCGACCGCCATGCCGCGTCCGATCTGGATGCGCTGAGCCTGCGGCGAACCCGCGCCGTGCAGGCTCTCGGTGAGGTAGCCGACCGCATTGCGACCGATGGTCAGGTTTTCGATCAGCCTGAGGATGCGCATGCGGTCAACGGCGTCGACGCCGTCGCGTCCCTGCAGGAACTTGCGCACCAGCGAGCCGACCTCGTTGTTGCGCAGATCCCGCTCCGAAGGCATGGTGACCACGAGACCGCCGGCGATGTCCTGCGCAAGGCGTGCAATCTCAAACGGAAATCGCGTGACATTGTGTTTCGCGACGTTGGAGAGCATCTCGTCGTTGATGTAGGCGCCGGATGCTGTGGGCTTGGCGCGATATGCCGCCGCGATGCAGCTCGAATAGATCGTCTCGTTGAGATGCGTCATCTCGACGAGCTTGTCCTTGATGTGGGAGACCGTCTCGACGCCGTTGTAGGAGGCCGCCTCCGCGGCCGCGCCGATCAGCACGTCGCCCAGACCCGTCTTGCACACGTAGGAAGAGCGGTGATAGGTGGTGAAACGTTCCACCAGGGTCGCCGCAAACTCCCACTCGCCGTCCATGAACACGTGCGCGTGTGGAACGAACACGTTGTCGAACACAATGAGCGATTCCTGCCCGGCGAATTGCGCATTGCCGGCATCAAGTCCGCCGCCGTCGACGATGCGCGTGTCATTCGTCTGACGACCGACAATGTAGGTCAGCCCCGGCGCGTCGACGCGCACCGCGCCGACGACGGCCCAATCGCGATCCGCGGCCGTCAACCGCATGGTCGGCATGAAGATGAGCCAGTGCGAATTGACCGCACCGGTCTGGTGCATCTTGGCCCCTGACACGTAAATGCCTCGGTCGTCGCGTTTGACCACGCGCAGGAACAGGTCAAGGTCGGCTTGCTGATGCGGGGGCTTTGCGCGGTCTCCCTTGGGGTCGGTCATGGCCCCGCCAATCACGATATTGGCAACTTGCGCTCGTTTGAGGAAGGCGAGAAAGCGCCGATGATAGTCGGTGCCGCGCGCGACATCGATGTCGAAGGTGACCGAATGGCAGGCGCCGATGGCATCGAGGCCAACGCAGCGTTGGAAGCAGGTGCCGGTGCGCCGACCGAGCTCGCGCTGCATCTCGTGCTTGCCGACAAGATCCTCGGGCGTGACCGGCACGTGCAGAAAACGGTTGGTCCGGCAGCCGCCGATGTTGCTTGTCACGCTGCCGAGATCGGGACGCTCGCTTGCTAGGCGATAGGTTTCCGCCATAGCGTTGATCGAGGGGAAGATAACCGGATGATCGACCGGTTCCGTCACGCGCTCGCCCATGAAAAAAACGTTCATACGTCGCCCGCGCAACGACGCGATGTAGTCGTCTGCGGTGACGATCGGCCGCTTGAAATCGTCCCAAAGAGATTGCGCGTCCTGCATGGCTTGCTCCTCAAACCTCCGTCATCATGCGGCGCAAGGCAGATACGTCCGCGCGCGCGGCGCTCATCAAATAGCCGGTGTCGCTGCCGGCAATGATGAAATTCGCGCCCATCCGGTAAAGCTCGCGTTGCAGCGCGAGGTCGCCGCTTATTCCGCCGATGCCGAGCACCCTGCCATGCTTCCTGCAGGCCGCCGCCGCGGCGACAAAGGCTTCGTGTAGGCGCGGGTGACGCCACTCGCCGGGAATACCCATTTCGGTCGAAAGATCGTTCGCCCCAATGAGGAGCACATCGACGCCTTCGGTCGCCGCAATGGCCTCGGCATTGGCAATGCCGCTCGGCGTTTCGAGCATGACGATGAGCAAAGTCTCGGCATTGCCCACCGCGTTTGCTTTCCCGAGCGGAAGCGTTCGGTAGGCAAGCGCCGGACCCGGGCCAATCACCGAGCGGTGGCCGAGCGGTGGAAAGCGACAGGCGGCGGCGAGCCGGGATGCCTCCGCCGCCGTCCCGACATGGGGGAAGATCACTCCTTGCGCGCCGCCATCGAGGGCGCGGCTCGCCATATTCACGTCATGTCCAGGCACGCGCACGAGCGGCGTAATGCCGGCGGCGAGCGCGCCGATACAGAGCGTCGAGCAGGTTTCGAGCGAGGCCGGACCATGCTCCATATCGACATAGATGCAGTCAAATCCCGCCGCCGCGGCGATCATCGGCATGTCGGCGGAGCGGGCTTGGCGCAGGCCCAGGCACAGAACCGGCTCTCCCGCCTCGAGCTTGCGCTTGGCGCCGTTCCGGAAGACGGTATCGGTCATGCCGGGATCCGCCGTATCAAAGGGCAACGCCAGTTTAGCCGTAATCGCCCTGCCGAGTCCCTGCGGGAGCACGCATGGATCCGATCATCGGGAATGCGCGGCTTGCCGGTCTCGACGACGGCCGGCGCGACATCGGCATCGACGCGCAAACGCCCGAGCAAGCGATCGCCGCCTTCAAGAACGGCAGGCGAACCATGCGCTGGAACCCGCCCGAGCCAATGCGACCTTAGCCGCGCCGCCATGCCGGGCATATGGGCCGCGGGGCGGCGAGGATAAAGTCTCAAGCCTTCCTGATCCGAAACGTCAACACCCCGTCGACCTCGCTCTTGCTTTCGAGCAGATCGCCGGTCTGCCGCAGCAGATTGGGAATGTCTATGACCGCCAGCGGATCGGTGCATTCGGCAACGATTATGTCGCCGCTGCGCAGACCGGAAAGCGCCTTGCGCACCCGCAGCGCCGGCAACGGGCATTTCAGACCGCGTAGGTTCATGATTTTTTCCGTCATGCGGACAGAACACGCCTCAACCGCGTCGTGGTGCTCGGCAAGGTCCTTGTCCCCGGTGTGAACCCGAAATCGATCGCGTCTCCGGCGATCCCCGCGCCGCGAAGGGGGAAACCTTCGCGGCAGCGACGACCGCGTCATCGAGGACGCCGATTGCGGTCTCTGCCCGCCTTGTTTGCGCCCAGCCGGGGCCTCTCGGCTTGCCTTTCATTGCGATAGACTGGACAGCTCGACGCAGCAGGTCAAGCAACAGGACATCGCTATGACGGCGGGTCTACAAACGATCGGGAAATTGACGCCGCTCACCGACCTATTGGCGCTCATCGAGCGCGAGGTGCAACCGCTCGCGCCGCGCGTCGTGCCGCTCCGCGAGGCCCTGCATGCCGTGCTTGCCGCTGATGTGGTTCCCCGTGCGCATCCGGCCCAAGCCTTGGCATTGATCGACGGCTGGGCGCTCGCCGCCGAGACGACGCTCGATGCCGGCACCTATGCCGGCGCGCCGCTGCCTGCATTGCCGTCGCGCGTCGAGGTCGGTCAGCCATTGCCGCCTGGGACCGATAGTGTGGCGCCGATCGATACGGTCAAGGTCATCGGCGATCGCGCCGAAGCGCTCCTGCCGGTCGATCCCGGCAACGGGGTGCTCCCCGCGGCGGCTGACTGTGACGCTTCGACGCCGCTGTATCGCGCCGGGCACTCGCTGCGCAACGTCGACCTCGCCGTTCTCGCCGCCGCTGGCATTGTCGAGGTAACGGTGCGCATGCCGCGGCTGTGCGTGGCCGCGGTGCGCCGCGACACAATCATCGACGCCGCGGCGCGGCTCATTGCCGCGGATGCCGCGGGCAACGGCGGACAAACCAGAAAGGCAGATGGCGACTTGCTCCCCGCGCTCGCGGCCCGCGATGCGGATTTCATCGTTGCGATCGGCGGCACGGGCGGCGGACGCAACGACGCAAGCGTGCGAGCGCTGGCGCAAGTCGGGCGAATCGAGGTGCACGGCATTGGTCTCACGCCGGGCGAGAGCGCGGCCTTCGGGTTCGTTAACTCGCGCCCCGTCCTGCTCGTGCCCGGCCGACTCGATTCGGCGCTGGCGGCTTGGCTGACCATCGGGCGGCGCATACTGGTCCGGCTTTCGGGAGGTCGGCCCGAAATCGCTGCCGCAACGGCAAGCTTGTCCCGCAAAATCGTCTCCACGATCGGGCTTGCCGAGGTCGTCCCGGTGCGCCGCACAGGGCACACGGCCGAACCCCTGGCGATAAAATATCTGCCGTGGTCGACGCTCGCGCGCGCCGACGGTTTCATCCTGGTTCCGGCCGAGAGCGAAGGCTATTCCGTCGGCAGCGAGGTTTCGCTATGGCCGTGGCCATGACCGAGACAGCCAAACGCCAGATCACGGAAGCGCTGCTGGCAGGCGTGCGCGCCGCCGCGCGTCAGGAGCAGTTTCTGGAAGTGGTGTCGGCCGAGGAGGCGTGGAGACGCTTTAAAACCCACCTCGACCTTTCGCCGCTTGCGGGCGAACGCGTGACCCTGTCGGCCGCGCTGGGGCGAATTCTGGCCCACGACGTTATTGCAACCGTCGATGCGCCGCCGTTTGACCGCTCGAATGTGGACGGTTTTGCCGTACGCGCCGCGGATACCTTCGGCGCAAGCGACACGACGCCAAGAAAGCTCCTGCTCAATTCCGAGGCCATCGCCTGCGGCCACGCACCGGCCTTGGAGGTCCGACCGGGTACGGCAACCGCGATCGCGACCGGCGGCATGATACCGCGCGGCGCCGACGCCGTGGTGATGATCGAGCACACCGAACTGCTCGACAACGATTGGCCAGGTATCGAAGTCCGCCGCGCTGCGGCCCCGGGACAATTCGTGTCCCATGCCGGTTCCGATATCGCGCGAGGGGAAACCCTGCTGCGGCAGGGCGCACGTATCGGCTCGCGCGAGATTGGCATGCTCGCGGCTTGCGGGCTCGACTGCATCGACGTGGTACGCAAACCGAGGGTCGCCGTGCTTTCGACAGGCGACGAGCTGATACCGCCCGGCGCCCCGCTGCGACCGGCGGCCGTCTACGACAGCAACGGCGCGATCATCGCAGCCGCCGCGGCCGAGGCAGGCGGCGAGCCGCTCGCCTTCGGCGCCCATCCCGACGACGAACGGGCGCTGGAAGCGGCAGTTCGCGAGGCGCTCGAACGCAGTGACATCGTGGTGCTTTCCGGCGGCACCTCGAAAGGCGCCGGCGATCTGTCGCATCGCGTGGTTTCTCGCCTCGGCAGGCCGGGAATTTTGGTGCATGGCGTCGCGCTCAAACCCGGCAAGCCGCTCTGTCTCGCCGCAATCGGCGACAAACCGGTCGTGGTGCTGCCCGGCTTCCCAACCTCCGCGATCTTCACGTTCCATGCCTTTGTCGCGCCGGTGATCCGCGCCCGGGCCGGCCTGGCTCCCGAGGCGGCCCATGCCGTAACGGCACAGATACCGGTGCGAATCGCCTCCGAGCTTGGACGAAAAGAATTTGTCCTGGTCTCCCTCGTCGAGAGCGAGGAAGGTCTCGTCGCGTTTCCGACCGGCAAGGGCTCGGGGGCGGTGACCAGCTTCTCGCAGGCCGATGGTTTCATCGAAATCGAGGCGCTGGCCACGGCCCTCGAGGCCGGCACCAAGGCCGAGGTCGTGCTGATCGGCGGCGCCGCGCGCGCGCCGGACCTCGTCATCATGGGCAGCCATGACGTGGCCCTCGACCTGGTGGTGGGAGCCCTGCGCGAACGCGGTTTTTCTGCGCGGGTGCTTGCCGTCGGGAGCCAGGGGGGCGTGGCGGCAGCCGCGCGCGGACAATGCGACGTCGCGCCGGTTCATCTCCTCGACCCCGCGACAGGCCGGTACAATGTGCATCTTGCGACGGGCGGGCTTACCCTGGTGCCCGGTTGGCGGCGCATGCAGGGAATCGTCTTTCGGCGCGGCGATGCGCGTTTTGAGGGTCGGAACGCGCAGGAAGCGATCAAGGCCGCGCTTGCCGACCCCGAAGCCCTCATGGTCAACCGTAACGCAGGGGCCGGCACACGCGTCCTGATCGACAGGCTGCTCGACGGCGCGCGGCCGCCGGGTTATGCCAACCAACCGAGGTCGCACCATGCGGTAGCCGCCGCGATCGCGCAGGAACGGGCCGATTGGGGCGTGGCCATCGAGCCGGTGGCCAAGCTTTACGGCTTAGGCTTCATTCCGATCGTTCCGGAACACTACGACTTCCTCGTAAACGAGGCGCGGCGAGAGCGGCCGCCGGTGCAGGCATTTCTCGACGCGTTGCGCGACGAAAAGACGCGCGAGCGCATCCGCGCTCTCGGCATGAGCCCCAGTGACAGTTAAGCTTGGGTCCGTTGCGCCGCAAATCGGCGATCAGATCGCGATGAGTAAAATGGGCCGCAGGCGCCTCGCTATCGCACTATTTTTGGTGTTATCGACGCTTTGCGGCGCGGCCTACGCGCAGCTGCGCGGACACGGCGGGCCGGTGCGGGCGCTCGCCATCTCGCCGGACGGCACGCGTGCGATCTCGGGCAGTTTTGATACCTCAGCCATACGCTGGTCGCTGCTGCGCAATGTGGCCGAACAGGTCCTGCGTTTTCATGAGGGCGCGGTCAATGCGGTCGCCTATCTCAACGACGGCCGCATCGTTACCGCCGGCGCCGACGCGCATATAGCGATCTGGACACCGGGAAAGACAACGCCCGACCGCATGCTTGACGGTCATACTGCGCCGATCGCCGGCATCGCCGTTTCGCCCGACGGCAACACTCTGGCCTCCGCGTCCTGGGACCATACAATTCGCCTATGGCAATTGTCCGATGATGCCGCGATCGTGCTGCACGGCCATACCCAAAACGTCAACGGCGTGGCTTTCTCACCCGACGGCAAGGAGCTGATAAGCGCCGGCTACGATGCGACCCTGCGGCTATGGCGGCGGGAAACGGGCGCCGTCATTGCCGTCCGCAATCTGCCGACGCCGCTGAATACGGTCGCGGTCGCGCCCGACGGCGAAATCGTGACGGCCGGTGCGGACGGCAAGATCTATTTTCTGTCGCCCCAGACGGATGTCATTACCGCCGTGCAGGCGTCCAACAATCCGGTGATCGCACTCGCCGTTTCCGCTGATGGAAAAAGGGTTGCCGCGGCCGGCATCCGTGGCTCGGTGGCGGTTATTGACCGCGCCTCGCGCAAGGTCACGAACACACTGATCGGTCCCGGCTTTCCCGTCTGGTCGGTGGCATTTTTCCCCGACAATCGCACCTTGTTGACGGGCGGCACGGATCGAATGATCCGGCGCTGGGACGCCACGAGCGGCGAGCCGCTCGATCGGTTGACGCCGGGTGCAGCGGACGACCCGCTGGCGCAATATGCCGACGATCCCGGCGCGCAAGTATTCCGCGCCTGCGTAGCCTGCCATGCCCTCACGCCGGACGAAGGCAACAAGGCGGGGCCCACGCTTTGGCACATCTTCGGTCGCCGCATCGCCACGCTGCCGGGCTACAATTTCTCGCCAGCGCTCAAAAAACTCGATATCGTGTGGACGCCGGAAACCCTGTCCAAGCTGTTCGAAATCGGCCCCGCGCGCTACACGCCCGGCACCAAGATGCCGGAGCAGACGATCGGCTCGGCTGCGGACCGCAAGGCGCTGGTGGACTTTCTCGCGCGGGTCACGACGAAGTAATTGCCGGGAAGGCGGACACGCGCTCACGCGCGGGTCGCGCCAAAGCCATAACTGCGCGTGCCATTGGCGCAAACCGGCTTAAGCCCCCGCGTGCGGCCGTTTGAAATCGGCAAACGGAAATGCGCCATCGCCGCACGGACGATCGAGTTCGTGGCCTCTGCCCGCGTCAACGCGATGCGGGGTCATGACGATTCCGTGTCGCGCTTACTTTTTTCCGTGTCCCGATTGAGCTCCCGCTCACGCAGATAATCGTCCGTCGTGCGCAGTCTCGGCCGCGGCGGCGCCCCGAACGGATCAAATTCTTCCTCCACCATCGCGGCGATCCGGCAGTCGGCGCACATGCGGACGACATCAAGCCGTTTCGCGGAATCCTTGTACATCCAATGTTGCTGCTTCTCGAGCTTGGCAATCACGCGCTCGATCGTGCTTTTGACGCCGAACGCGGCGCCGCAGCGGATGCAGTGATAGGGTTCTTCCTCCTTGATCGTCTGCCTTCCGGCGGTGGCGGCACGGAAATCGATCTGCGGCCGCAAGCGGATGACCTTCTCGGGGCAGGTTGCCCTGCACAACCCGCACTGCACGCAGGCGTCCTCCGCAAAGCGGAGCATCGGCCGCTCCGGATCGTCCGACAGCGCTCCGGTCGGACAAGCCGAAACGCAGGAGAGGCACAATGTGCACCCCTCCACCTCGACCTCGATCTTCCCGAACGGCGCGCCGTCCGGAAGCGGAATCACGTCGACCGGCGCCGGCGCTGCCGCATGCAATTCGCGCAGAGCCAGTCGGACCACATCGCGTTTTTCGCCGGCAGCCAAAAAGCTCGCGGGTCTGTCCGTGCCGTCCATGGGAACGATCGCACGCAGGGCCTCGGCGAGGCCGTCCGGATCGTCCGTCTCGATGGTCGCCACCCGCTCGCCGGCGAATCCGAGCCCGCCGAGGATCGGCTCGGCAAGCGCCAGCGTCCGCCGCAGGCCGGCGACGTCGTGACGCGGCCTGCTGCGGAGCAGGAAACGCACCGCGGATGCCCCATAGGCGAAAGCGGCGGCGATGGATTCTATCCCAATTTGCGTGACCTCGTTTACCTCGACCGGAATGACGTTCGCCGGCAATCCGTCTCCGTAGCGAGCGAGCGCATCGATGAGAACGATGCCGTGCTCGCGGTCGTGAAACAGCAGCACGGCCAGCCGACCGCCGGCCGAGCGATAGGTCGACAACAACGCGCGCAATCGGCGCAGCAAAACATCCGACGACGGCAGCGCATAGGCGGCCGCGCCGGTCGGGCAGGCCGCCGCGCACTGCCCGCAGCCGGCGCAAATGCGCGGATCTATCGCGACATGGTCGCCTTGGGGCGCGATCGCGCCGGTTGGGCAGAGATCAAGGCAACGGCGGCAGCCGACGATGTTGGAGCGCGAATGCGCGCATAGATCGGCGGTGAAATTCACATAGAGCGGCTTGTCGAAATGACCGACGAGGTCGCGCGCCTTCAATACGGCGCGCAATATGGCGGCAGCGTCGGCGGGATCGGCACGCAGATAGCCGTCGCGCAGATCCGAGGCCGGAAACAGCGGCGCCCGACCGGAGAGATCGAGCAGAATATCGAATTGCATTGCAACATCGTTGCGCGGCGTACCGAACACGAGGCGATCGCGCGAGGACGGTTCAGGAGCGACACAGCCGTCGACGACGACCTCGAATTTCCCGAGACAACCCTTCGCGCTACGCAACCTGCCGCGGAACAAGGCGAATTCCGTTCGCCGCGGCGGCAGAACATCGTCGGCGGTCTCGAGCAACAGGGTAACGGAGACATGGTCCTTGAGCAGTTCGGCGGCTTCGAGCGCGCGCGCATCACGCCCATAGACCAAGGTCGTTCCTTCGCTGACGATGCCGAAGGTCGGCGGCTCCGGTTCGGGCAGGGAGGCTGCGGCGAGCAGCGCCGCGATCTTGGGGGCGGCGGCACGGGCATCCTTCGACCAACCGGCCGTCTCCCGAATATTGACGAATTTTGGCTTGCGAACGCCGTCTCTCTCTCCGGCAAGGGTCTCGAACAACGGCGCCTCTTGGGTGCAGGCGAGCAGAACCGGTGCACCGCCGTCCAACGCCGCGCGCACGCTGTCAAGCTCGGCCCGGCACAATTGCTGCCCGGCGACGATTTCGGCACCGCGCAGGCAGCGACGCAGCGCGGCAAATTCGAGCGGCATCGTGTCCGCACAGGAGCAGACCAGGATTTTCTGCGGTTCATCGGCCATTGGCGGCTCTTTCAGGCATGTGCCGACCCCGCCTCGCCGCATGCAAACAAACCCTGCAGCGCATCCGTATCTCCGCAAAGGGCCGCGGGATTGGCCCTCCGGAACTCCAAGCATTAAATTATAATGCTTATAAGAAGGAAACGAGGATATGCCAACCAAGGCACGCGTGTCCCTTCGCAATGCCTCGGCGATCGATGTGACGCTACCGCCTCCCTTCACCGGCGTGCGGCTGCGCGAACTGGGCGACGCCTTCGCCCACGCGCAGACGATCGCCTCGGCGGCCGGTGCGGGCACGCTGGTTCACGTCGGCCGTTTCGACCTTGCTGAATTCGCCGTGGTACTGGAGCCGGAAGAACCGCTGCGCGCCGCGCGCCGCGCCATTTATGCGGGCATGCTGGCGCTCGCCAATGCGCTCGCCGCGCTCGCCGCGCCGGAAACCGCCATTGGCATCGAATGGCCGGATGCCCTTTACGTCAACTACGGCCTGGTGGGAGGCGGTCGCCTGGCATGGCCCGCCGCCGCGCGGGAGGATGACCCGCCCGCATGGCTGGTGTTCGGCGGCATGATCCGACTCGCCTCGACCAGCGGTCTCGAGCCTGGTGCCACCCCGTCGTCGACGGCGTTGCACGAGGAAGGATTCGCCGACATCGGCGCCGCGCGACTGATCGAGAGTTTTG
This sequence comes from Pseudolabrys sp., assembly GCA_019689975.1. Classification (GTDB taxonomy): domain Bacteria; phylum Pseudomonadota; class Alphaproteobacteria; order Rhizobiales; family Xanthobacteraceae; genus Pseudolabrys. The sequence continues at coordinate 2,857 of JADGGK010000002.1, read as the reverse complement.
CGCGTCATTTTCTCGTGGCGATCGACGCTTGGCAGGAAAGCGGTTTCGGCATGATCGCTGGCGACTATCTCGCGCGGCTCCCCTCGGCGCGGGAACTGCGGCGCGAAATCGACGAGAACGGGGATCTGGTAACGCGCACGACCGGCGGCCACGGCATCGAACGCAGGCAGCTCGGTCCGGCGCTTGCGGTCCCGTCCTGGCTCGATCCAATAACGAGGGTGCCGCGTCTATGACGTTGAAGTTGCTGCGCACCATCAGGCTCGATCCGTCGGATACCTTCGTGTTCGAGCGCGCGGCCGAGCCGGGCGAATGGGCCGTGTCCGGCGCTTTCGCCTTTTGGGCGGGTGATCCGACCAGGCTTTCCGGCAAGACGCGCAACGCCTTCCGCAGCGGCTTTCTCGGCATTCAGTCGCTCGGCCGTGCCACCCTGGCGCAGATCGTGTCGGCGAGCACGGACGAACGCGCATTTGTCGTCGAGACTCTGGCGCACCAGCTCGTCGGTTCGTTTGGTGCCCCCGACATGATGGCGGCGCGTGCGGCCGCCGAAGACGAAGTCGCGTTCGTCGAATCCCTCTGCAACCAGCCGCAGGGGACGCTGATCGCGGTACACCGCACTTATGAAGACGGTGCCGTGCGCGAACGGTTTCGCACCCTGCGCCCGCGCGACGACCGGCGCCCGGCGCACGCATTTACCTTCCTTGAGACCGAAGACGAGGGGACGTCGGCCGAAGACGTGGACCTCATAGCGATGGCAGAGCGCGCCAGGAAATGACCACTGCGAACGATCCCGTGCGCGTGCAGGGCGGCTTGCGTTTGCAACCGGGAGAGCTTGCGCCCTTCCCTGCATGGCGCGAGCACCCGCATCATGGCGCAAGATTGCGATGACGGATTTTTGGCTTTCCTGCGGTCATCAGCTGCTCGACCGTGACGCCGGCGGCGGGCTCGCGCTCACCGATGAGTTCTTGAAGCTCTATCTTGCCCGACCCGAGCTCCTGCCTCCGCCGGAGGCCTGCTCCGTCGAACGGACGTTGCATGCTGCCCTGCTGACCGAACCGCGTCGCCCGGTCAATGCGGCTGAACTCGCGGCGATCGTCGATCCCGACGCGCGTGAGAATTGGCGTTTGTTCGTTACCTTCCGCGATCGCCTGTTGCAGCATAAGACGCTCGAAGCCGCCTATGTCGATTTCTGCCGCGTCGGGTTTGCCGGAACGCCGCCATTGTTCGTCAACCAGCTTGTGCATGTGATCCTGCGCAATGCGCTGGAAGGCATGAACGACAGCCGAGTGTTACGGGCGGGGGAGATGTTCTTCCGTACCCAGCGCGTCACGCTGCACGACGGTTCGCTGATCGCCGCGGACGAGGAAATGATTGGCGGCACCGCCGTCGCTACGTCGTCACCGCTCGTGTCCATGCTGGGCATTCCCGCGCAGGCCGCGATCGAGGTGATCAATGACGACAACGCCGCAAGCTACTGGCAGCGAAGCGATCGTTTCGACATGGCGATCGATCTCACTGCCGGACGCGACGGCCTCCGCGCCCTCGCGCGGGTGATGCAGCGCTGGGTCACGCATTTGACCGGCGCCGAGGTCTTCGTCGAGCCGCTCAAGGAACTGCGCGACGCGCCGCTTAGCTGGTATATAGGTCTCGATGCCGACGCGACCCGAATAGGAGATCGCTTGTGGAACGGCGAGCTCATCGACGAGAAGACGATGGCTCAAGTGGTCGGTTTGTTTCGGCTGACATTTCGGGACCCGTCGGTGATGCTCGAGCGGGTCAAAGGCGAGCCGGTTTACATGATTCTGGCGATGACGGAGGATCGCCTCATCCGCATGAAGCCGCAGAATCTCGTTGCCGGGTTGCCCATCCGCCATATGGAGGTCGCGAGTTGAGCCGCGTCAGCCCCTTGCTCACCATCCCCGTCGGCGTCGTGGTCGAGCGCAGCAAGGCCGCGAGCCGCTGGAGCGACGTATTGTGGCGGCCCGTGGCGATTCTCGCCGGCGTGCCGGAAGCGCTGCCTTGGACGAAACTGTCCGACGATGGCGCACGGGCCCGGTTTTATGCCGGAGCGGGCACCATCGAGCTCTATCGCTCGGAAACCGGCAACTATCGCGATAACCTGGCAGCCGATCCGCCGCTGCTCTGGGTGGCGCTGCAACCGGCGGACGGCGATCCGCCGTTCCATCCGCCGACTGTTACCGCCGACCCGGCGGAAGGGGAGGCCTGGACGGCCATGCCGGGGCTCGTCGTGGACAGCGTACCGATGCCGCCTGCAATCGCGGATGCCGTCGCAAGCTTCGTGGCCGAACACCATATCGAGCGACCATTCACAAAGCGGAAGCGGGATCAGGCCGACCCGGAGGTTTTGGGCCGGCGCCTGCCGGGAGGACGAGGCAAGCCATGACGAGCGAGGGCGAAAGCTTTCTGACGCGCTGGTCGCGCCGCAAGCAGGCAGCAGCCGCGCGCGACGGGGTATTGTCGCCGGACGAAAGCGCACCGACGCAAGAAAAAGAAAAAGACGCGACAAAGTCCGACACTGCGGCGGCATCCATCCCCGGGCCCGCCTGTGGGGCGCCGACGCGGGCGGAGGCAGCCGACAAGACGGCGATGGCGGACCTGCCCTCGCTCGACGCAATCACGGCCGACACGGATATTCGCGGCTTCCTCCGCCCCGGCGTGCCCGAGGACCTCCGACGTGCGGCGCTTCGCCGCGCCTGGAGCGCAGACCCCGCCATTCGCGATTTTGTCGGGCCGGTGGAAAACGGTTGGGACTTCAACGATCCGCATGCAATGCCCGGCTTCGGACCCATGGCCGAACAAGATATCGCCCGTCTCATCACTCAGGTCGTGGGTGCACCGC
>JADGGK010000144.1 GCA_019689975.1 Pseudolabrys sp. | reverse complement strand
GTGGCCCTGCCGTTTCTGGATTGCTTCGCCCTCGCTTCGCTCGGGCTCGCAATGACGGGGAAGGGCGCGCGGGCTCGCAATGACGGCGACGAGGCGCGCGGGCTCGCAATGACGGGAAGGTCGCCGCCGTTGCGGGCGGGCGCGCCGGGGGGCGGCGTGCGCGCCTGCGGCGGCACGGCTATCGGCGGCGATCGATCAGGCCGCGTTGGCGGCGGTGGGAATGGGCTCGGCCTCCAGCACCGCGAGCCGGCGCTGCATCGCCGTCAATTCGCGCATGGCGCGGGCGAAATCCTTGCGCGCGGTTTCCAGCGCGCCTTCGACGACCGAGCGTTCCATGCGCTCGCGCCTGAGTGCGGCGTTGAGTTCGGCGGCCGCGTCCTCGGCCCGCTGTTTCTCGCCCGCAAGGGCGGTTTCCAGCGCCGCCACGCGCTCGTTGAGCGCGGCAACCGTGGCCTCGCTGCGTTCCAGCGCCGCTTCCTTGGCGGCGAAGGCGCGCACGAGCGAGGCCGCGCGTTCGGCGAGCGCCCTGCGCCCCCGTTCCAGCTCGTCGAAGGCCGTTTCGCGGGCGGCGCGCTCGGTTTCGATCTCGGATAGCCGCGCCTGCAGCGTGTCGCGCGCGAGCGCGAGCTCGTTGAGGCGGCGCTCGCGCTCGCGGATTTCCTCGGCGCGGGCGAGCAGATGCTCGCGCGCCTCGCCGAGCAGTTTCTCGCTCGCCTGCGCGCGCGCCTGCAGCGCTTCGAAGCGCATGCGCTGGCTCGTCATTTCGCGATCGTGCCGCTCGTGCGCCTCGTCGAGCGCGTTGGCGAGCCGCGTGCGCTCGCCGGAGAGTTGCGCCAGATCGGCCTCGACATGGCGCAAGCGGCCCTGCGCGGCCGCAAGCGCCGCTTCCATCTCGGCGAGCCGGCGGGAAAGGCGGGCGGCATCCGCGCTCGCTTTCTCGAGCAATGCCTGCTGCGCCCGCTTCTCGTCTTCGGCCATCTGCAGGCGCTGGCGCGCGCCGTTGAGCTCGGATTCGAGCCCGATGAGGCGCTTTTCCGCGGATTGGACGCGCTCGTCGAGCCGCTGCTTCTCGTCGCGCAAGGCCTTGCACTCGCTCGTCTCCTGCGCCAGCCGGTTCTCCAGATCCGCGTTCTGCGTCCGCAGCGCGGTGATTTCGGCGAGGGAATCGGCCTTGTTCGCCTCGGCGGCGGCAAGACGGCTCTGCACGGCGGCAAGCTCCTGCCGCAGGACGCGGCATTGGCCTTCGGCGGCGGCGGCCTTCTTCTCGAGCTCGGCGGCTTCGGCGCGCGCCTTGCCGTAGGCGGCACGCGTGTTGTTGAGCACGGTCTGCAGGGCGATCTTTTCCGAGCGCTCGCTCTCGATGACGCGCAGCGCCTTGCCGACCGGGTCGACGAGGCGGCTCACCGCGGTCTTGATGCCGTCGAGCTCCTCGATCTTGGCGCTGGCGTCGAGCAGCAGGTTGCGCAGGGTCTCGTTCTCCTCCCCGAGCCGGGCGCCGCGCGCGGCGAACAGCTCCTCGTCGAGTTCGAGCGGATCCTCTGCCGGCGGCGCGGCCTCCTCGGGGGCCAGCCGGTTTTCCGGCACGGCCGTCTTGCGCGCGAGCAAAGCCCCCAAGGTCTTCATGGCGATGGTCCCCCTGTGCGCCGATCCGCTCGGCCGAAGCGACGCCGAATCACCCGCTCGTCTTTTCCTAACAGAATGTGAACGAGAGAGGGTAAACGAGCGGTTAAAAGCGCGCGGTGGGGGAGGAAAAAGCGATGTGCGGCAAGGGCTTGTCGGGTTCCGCCGCGGGGCGCTTCCGGTCGGAGCGCCTCAGCCGCGTCGGCAGACGAACAGGCCCTCGCGCAGCCGGAAGGCGAGCTCGGCGCCTTCGCCGTGGGGCGCGAGCACGGCCTTCACCGCCGGCGTCGCCTCGAGCAGCATCGCGCGCAACAGCGCCTGCATGGTCGCATCGTGACGCTCGGCCCAGCTCGCGAACCGCATGGTCTTGTCGAGTTCCTCCTCGTGCAGCACCACGAAGTCCTGCGCCGCGAGCGCGTCGCGCCACTCCTGCATGGTCCAGGCGCGCAGGTGGCTCGGGTCGCGCAAACGCTCGAACGCGTTGACGTAGTCGCCCACGCTTCCCGCCGGCACCACGTTGTCGACGAGCGCCAGCAGCGCGCCCGGCTTGAGCACGCGGCGCGCCTCGCCGAGGAAGGCGGGGATCGACTCGAAATGATGCGGCGCGATGCGGCAGGTGACGAGGTCGAAGCTCTCGTCCTCGAACGGCAGCGCCTCGGCCTTGGCATAGGCGGTGCGCAGATTGGCGAGGCCGCGCTTCCGTGCCTCGCGCCCGACCAGGTCGAGCATTTCCTGCGTGACGTCGCTCGCCCAGACGCGGGCGACGTGCGGCGCGAAGGCATAGGCGACGTGCCCGCCGCCGGTCGCCACGTCGAGCACGCGCCAGTTCTTCTGCGGCGAGGTGAGCGCGAGCAGGCGGTCGAGACTCCGGCCCTTCGCGTGCGGCGTGCTGGTGAGATAGCTTGCGGCGGTCTTGCCGAATTCTTGCTGGACGAGAGTCTTGCTCATGACGGTTTCCCAACCCGCGCGGGCCCGGCGGCGGCCGGAGCCCTAGCAAGTCCGGCCCCGGCGCGACAGCCCGTTTCCGCGCCGTACAGCTTTTCCGTGCACGGCATGATCGTCACCGCTCCCGCCCGCGATCGTGTCCCTCGTCGTAGCCGTGGCGGTGCGAATAGAAGACGAGCGCCATCAGCCCGCCGCCGACCGCAAGCGAGAACAGCACCCCGCCGGCGATCGCGGCATAGCCATAGGCGGGGATCGGTTCGCCGCCGAACCGCACCCAGGCGTCCGCGGCAAACCAGAGCGCGAGCGCGAGCAGCAGCAGCAGGGGCACGGTCCAGAGGAAGGCGCGCATGACCTTGCTCATATAGGCGATGAGCGGCGAGGCGTCACCGTCGCGACGCGTTTTGTTCACCGCGGGCATCCCTGCCATGAGCTGGTGCATGGCCGGCAGGGCGGCCGCCGCGGTCGCGGTCAGTGCCGCACCACCAGCACCGAGCATTTGGCATAGCGCACCACGTGCCCGGCATTGGAGCCGAGGAAATAGGCGCGCATGGCCGGCCGGTGCGAGCTCATGACGATGAGATCGGCGTCGATCGCCTTGGCCTCCTCCAGCACCTCGTGATAGATGCCGCCCTGGCGCACGATCGCCGATACGCGCGCGGCCTCGAGGCCGCATTCGCGCGCGATGATGGCGAGCGCCTCTTCGGCGGATCTGCGCTGTTGCAGGTCGAAATCCGGCGGCACGTATTCGGCCAGCATCAGCGGCATTAAGGGTAGCACGTTGAGGAGGCGCACCGAGCCGCCCGAGCTCCTGGCCATGAACACGGCGGTCTCGACCGCGGGCTTGGCGAGGTCGGTATCGGCAAGATCGACCGGTACCAGGATTTGCCTGTACATGCGCGCCTCCCCACCGCGGCGGAACCGGAGGCGATCATGCCACGGATCGACCGTGCCGTTGAGGGAAACCTGCGCCTCAGGAGGTCGCCGCGAGCGTCCTCGGACTGACGAAGCGCTCGAGACGGCCGCAACGCGGATGCAGTGTCACCCAGTCGTCGAAGGCGAAATCGATCGCCACCAGGCCGCAGGTCGGCAGTTTCTCCCTGAGCCTTTCCCGCTCCTCGACGTCGCCCGCGGCGATCAGCAGCAGGGCAAGTTCGTGCAACCCGGGATTGTGCCCGATGACGAGCAGCGTGCGCGCGGCCGCCGGGGTCTCCCGCACGGCCGCGAGCAGCGCCTGGGGCGTCGCATTGTAGAGCGCCGGGCTCGACGCGGCGGGAGGCTGCGGCCGGAAGGCCTCGGCCGCGTGCGCCCAGGTCTGGCGGCAGCGCAGGGCGGTGGAAAGCAGCACCCGGTCGGGAACGAGTCCGTGGGCCGCCATATAGCGGCCGATTTTGCCGGCATCGCTGCGGCCGCGCTCGATCAGATTGCGCTCCTGGTCCGCGGCCCCCGCGGCCGAGCGCTCGGCCTTGGCGTGACGCAACAAGAGAAGTCGACGCATGCGGATCGCCCTCGCAACCGGCGGCAGTCTAGTGCAGCCTCGGATCGGATTGAATCGGCCCCGTCATGGTTAGCCCGATCGCCCTTCCCCGTCATTGCCCGCCCGCGCGCACCTTCCCCGTCATTGCGAGCCCGAGCGAATGCGAGGGCGAAGCAATCCAGAAACGGCAGCGCCACGCATGCGGGCATCGGGCCTGTGGCACGGCCTGTGACTGGATTGCTTCGGCGGCTTGCGCCGCCTCGCAATGACGGCGCAGATGCAGTGCCGCAATGACCGCGCGCCGTACTTGTGGCCCGGCATGGTCTGGATT
>JADGGK010000143.1 GCA_019689975.1 Pseudolabrys sp. | reverse complement strand
CCCCCCCCCATTTTTTTTTACACGCTGAACCCGGCATAGGACATCGCTCAGTGTCTCGTGGGCTCGGGCTCGCAATGACGGGGAGGGGCGCGCGGGCGCACGATGACGGTGACGGTGCGCGCGGGCGCGCAATGACGGCAAGGGGCCGCATCGTCCTCGCTTCGTCCCGCTGGCGATGACCGGCCGCGCGAGCGATCCGCCCTAATATTTGCCGCGGACGACGCGCTGGCGCTGCTCGCCCAGGCCTTCGATTCCGAGCGATACGACGTCGCCCTCACGCAGGAACACCGGCGGTTTCATGCCGAGCCCGACCCCCGGCGGCGTGCCGGTGATGATGATGTCGCCCGGCTCGAGAATGAAGAACTGCGAACAGTACCAAACGAGATATTCGCAGCTGAAGATCATCGTGCGGGTATTGCCGCGCTGGCGCTTCTCGCCGTTGACGTCGAGCCACATCGCCAGATTCTGCGGATCCTTGATCTCGTCCTTGGTGACGAACCAGGGTCCGATCGGGCCGAAGGTCTCGCAGCCCTTGCCCTTGCCCCATTGTCCGCCGGAGCGCTCGATCTGGAACACGCGCTCGGACACGTCGTTGGCGACGAAATAGCCGGCGATCGCGTCGAGCGCCTTGTCCTTGGCGAGATAGCGCGCCCGCTTGCCGATGACGATGCCGAGTTCCACCTCCCAATCGAGCTTCTGCGAGTCCTTGGGAATGATGGTGTCGTCGTTCGGTCCGCAGATGCAGGAGGGCGCCTTGTTGAAGATGATCGGCTCCTTGGGAATCGGCATGCCCGCTTCCGCGGCATGGTCCGAATAGTTGAGGCCGATGGCGATGAAGTTGCGCACGTTGCCGACGCAGGGCCCGATGCGCGGTCGGCCGGGTACCGGCTTCATGCGATCGAGCTTGAGCTTCTTGAGCTTGGCGAGCCCGCCGGAGGCGAGCATGGCCCCGTCGATGTCCTTCACCACGCGCGAGACGTCGCGGATCTTCCCGTCGGGTCCGACGATGCCGGGCTTCTCGCGCCCGGGCGCGCCATAGCGGACGAGCTTCATTGCATTGTCTCCTTTTTGCGATGATCGAAAAACGGCGGCGATTAGGCGAAGCGGCGGGTCGGCGCCGATATTGCGATGCCGGCGCCGCGCGGACAACCCCGGCGCCGCGTCCCGCCTCCCCTTGTGCGCGCGAGGCGGGCGGCGCAACCGGCGCAAGGCGGCCGGGCGTCGTCCCCGCGGCCGGCCCCTCTGTGTCCGCGCCGCAACAGTCCGGCGAAAATTTGCCTTCCGGGGCGCGCGCGGCCGCGCATAGCGCGCCCGTCGCCATTGTCGATTCGATGCCGATGCGCCACCATGACGGCACTGGGCCGTCAGGGCCGGGCACCGGCGCACGGGGAGGGGCGGGGACGACCATGCGGAAGGGGATCGCGGCGAGGTGGCTGCGCGCGACCGGCGCGGTCGCTCTCTTCTCGGCGGCCCTCTTGGCGGCGGCGACGTCGGCCAAGGCCGGCGGCTTCGCCATCCGCGAGCAGAGCGCCTATGGTCAGGGCACGAGCTTCGCCGGCATCGCCGCGGGAGGTTCGCTCTCGGCCATGTTCTGGAATCCGGCGGTGATGACGCAGTTCGCCGGCATCGAGAGCGAGGCCTCGGCGACGTGGATCATCCCGCATGCGGGGCAGACCGCCTCGCCCGGCAGCAGTTTCTTCGGGATATTTCCGGGCACGCTCGACAACAGCAGCGAACAGGCGCTGGTCCCGTCCGGCTATTTCTCCTACCAGCTCAACCCGAACCTGTGGGTCGGCCTGTCGATCACCTCGCCCTTCGGCCTGGCGGTGAGCTTCCCCGATCTCTGGGCCGGCCGCGACTATGCGGCCGGCGACACCTGGCTGCGCAGCTACAACTTCACGCCGAGCATCGCCTGGCGCATCAACGACTGGATCAGCATCGGCGCCGGCGTGCAGATCCAATATGCCACCACCAGCCTGACGCGCGGCATTAGTTTGTTCCCATTATTTGCGGGCGACGTCACGCTGGCGGGCAACGGCTGGGGTTACGGCTTCACGGCCGGCGTCACGCTGACGCCGACGCCGACCACCACCATCGGCGTGGGCTACCGCTCCTTCGTCGATCAGAAGATCGACGGCTCGCTGAACGAGGTCGTCCCGCCGGTGATCAACCTCACACTTCCGGCCGGCACCACGCTCAGGCTTCCGGACATGGTCTCGCTCGGCATCCGCCAGCGCATCGATCCGCAGCTCACCTTGCTCGGCACGGTGGAATGGACGAACTGGAGCCGCATCGGCACCGCCGACGTCGTCTCCAACGGCGCGACCATCGCGACGCTGCCGTTCCAATATCGCGACGGCTGGCTGTTCGCGCTCGGCGCCGAATATCAATGGAGCGACCGGCTCACGCTGCGCGGCGGCCTCGCCTACGAGATTTCGCCGATCACCGACGCGGTGCGCATTCCGCTGCTGCCGGACAACGACCGCGTCTGGCTGTCGGTCGGCCTCAGCTGGCAGATCTGGAAGGGGTTCTCGGCCGATCTTGCCTATTCGCACATCTTCGTGCGCGACACGCATATCGACATCTCGGCGGCCTCCGGCAATCCATGGTTCACGACGCTCTTGCCGGTTACCTATATCGGCGACGTCGACTCGCATGTCGACATCCTCTCCCTCAGCCTCAAATATCGCTGGGATGAGCCGAAGGCGCCGGCGCGGACCGGGCTGATCACGAAATAGACCGAGACGAAGGGAGCGGAGCGCGCTGCCCGGCGTTTCCTCGCCCCTGTCCGCGCGGGCGCGCCTCGACGCGACGGCCGGGGTCAAAACGCGCCGTTGAAGACGCCGCCGTCGATCAGCAGATTCTGCCCGGTGATGTAGCCTGCCTGCGCCGAGCACAGGAAGGCGCAGGCCGCGCCGAATTCGTCGGGCTGGCCGAAGCGGCCGGCCGGGATGGTGGCGATGCGCGCCTTGGCCGCCTCCTCGACGCTCACGCCCTTCTGCTCCGCGGTCCTCCGCAGCACGCCGCGCAGCCGGTCGGTGTCGAAGGCGCCCGGCAGGATATTGTTGATGGTGACATTGGCCGCGGCGACGCTGCGCGCGACGCCGGCGAGGAACGCCGTGAGCCCCGCGCGCGCGCCCGAGGAGAGGTCGAGCCCCGCGAGCGGCATTTTCACCGATCCCGAGGTGATGTTGACGATGCGGCCGAAACGACGCGCGACCATGGGGTCGATCACCTGCTGGATGAGCTCGATCGCGGCGATCATGTTGGCGATGACGCCGTCGATCATCTGCGCCCGGGTGAGCGCGCGGAAATCGCGCATCGGCGGGCCGGCATTGTTGTTGACGAGAATGTCGGGCGCGGGGCAGGCGGAAAGCAGCGCCTTCTGCCCCTCTGCCGTCGCCACGTCGGCGACGACGGGGATCACCCTCGCCCCGGTCTGGCCGCTGATCTCCTCCGCCGTCGCCTGCAGCTGCCGCGCATCGCGGCCGTTGATCACCACCTCGCAGCCGGCTTGCGCCAGCGCCTTGGCGCAGGCCTTGCCGAGCCCGCGGCTCGATGCGCAGACGATGGCCTTGCGGCCGGCAATACCGAGATTCATGACACCCCCGCCTGTCCTGGTCCGGACCGCCCGTTCCCGGACGGCAGGGCCGGCTATTGCACCGGAATTCGCCGCGCGGCAAGCGCCGTCGCCGCTCGACCGCGAGTCGGGCCGCCTGGAACCCGTCGCCCTGCTGTTGCAATATATTGTTAGGCAGGCGCGCGGACCAAAGGGAACCGAATGGCGGAACAGCAGATGCTGCGCGATCCCGATCGTCGGATGATGGAACGGGCCTATGCCCGCTGGGCGCCGGTCTATGACGTCGTCTGCGGGCCGATCCTGGTCAATGGCCGGCGCGCCGCGGCCGCGGCCGCGCGCGCGGTCGGCGGGCGCATCCTCGAGATCGGGGTGGGCACCGGGCTCTCCTTCGACGATTACGACGATACGACCGAGATCACCGGTATCGACATCTCCGAGCCGATGATCGCGCGCGCGCGCATGCGCGTGGCGAGCGGCCGCTATCCCTTCGTCAAGCACCTCGCGGTCATGGATGCGCACGACCTGCAGTTTCCCGACGCAAGCTTCGATTGCGTGGTCGGACAATTCGTGATCACGCTGGTGGAGAATCCCGAGCGCGTGCTTTCGGAGTGCGCGCGCGTGGTCCGACCGGGCGGTCAGATCATCCTCGTCAATCATCTCTATTCCGAGCGCGGGCTTGCCGCCGCGATCGAGCGCCTGGTGGCGCAGCGGGCGCGCCGGCTCGGACTGAGGCCCGAATTCCCCTTCGAACGACTCGCGGCCTGGGCCGAGCGGCACGGGGGCGCCGAGCTGATCGAGCGGCGCAAGGTTAAGCCCTTCGGCTACACGCTGGTGCGCTTCCGTCGCGTCGCCACCGGCTAGGAGCGTTTCCGAGCCAGCCAATGGACCGTCGAC
>JADGGK010000142.1 GCA_019689975.1 Pseudolabrys sp. | reverse complement strand
GCCGCGGGCGGGCCCGCGGCCTGGCGCGCAGGCGCATCCGACCGCGCACTTTTCATGCCCCGGCCGTTTCCCGCGGCTCGGCGCCCGGCTCATGCGCGCCCGCCGGCGGAGGCGGGCACGGTGTCGATCAGCGCCTGGACCGCAAGCGGGACGCCGCGCAGGATGTTGTGGTAGAGATTGTGGTATCTCTGCACGCAGGCTGCGAGCGAGAACTGCGCGCTCACGCGCGCGCGAGCGGCCTCGCCGAGCCGCGCGCGCAGGCCGGCGCAGGCGCTAAGCCGCGCGATCGCCGCGGCGAGCGCGGCGGGTTGCTTCGGCGGCACCAGCAGCCCCGACTCGCAATCGACGATCGCATCGCGATTGCCGCCGACGGCGGTGGCGACGACCGCGAGGCCGCAGGCCATCATCTCCAGCAGGCTGTTGGAAAATCCTTCCTGATGCGACGGCAGCACGCCGATGTCGGCGGCCGCGAGCGCGCCGCGGATGTCGGTTGCTTCCCCGAGCCAGAGGATGTTCGCGCCGAGATCGAGCGTTGCGGCCAGGCGCCGCACCGACGCCATGGCGCCCTCGTCCCGGCCGAGCAAGAGCAGCCGCCACGCGCCGCCGAGATCCGCCCGCAGCAGCGCGAGCGCCTCGAGCAGGTCGCGATGGCCCTTGTAGGGAAAGAAATTCGCGGGCACGACGAGAACCATCGCCTCGTGCGGCACGGCGAGACGGTCGCGCGCCTCGGCGCGCTGCCGCGCCGACAAGGGCGCGGGGATGTCGACGCCGTTGTGCAGCAGCCCGACCTTGGCCGGCGCGCCGCATTCGGCGACGAGCTCCTCGACGACCGCGGTCGAATTACCGATCAGGGCATCGCTCGCGCCGTGCAGGCGCCGCTCGATCCGCGCGAGAACGGGATGCCCGCGTTGATAATCGGCAAGCGAGCGCCGGCTCATGATGCGGATCATGCCGCCAAGCCCCGCCGCGGCCAAAGAGCCGACGAGATAGGACTCGGGGAGAAAAAAGTGGACGATGTCGGGACGCGCGCGCCGCAGCTCGCCCCGCAACGCCCCGGTCGCGGCGAGGATCCGCGCCAGGCCTGCGCCGCGGGCCGATGGGCCGTGCAGCGGAATGCCCCGGAGCGCGAATTCCGGCTCGAGCCGGCCGCCGCGCTCGAGGACGAAGAGCGAGACGTCGAGCCCGCGCCGCCGCAGTTCCGGCACCACGCGCAGCAGGTGCATCTCGGTGCCGCCGATGCCGAGACGGGGGACGACGGCGAGCACGCGCGGCGCGGTCATGGTCGCGGACAGGCTCAACCGCGCGGGAGCGCCGCGCGCATGAGGACATGGGCGCCTCCGCCGCGGTCGCGCGCCGCCGGGTCCGATGCCGGATCCGATGCCGCGCCTTCCGCCGCGACAGCGGCGAGCGTGACCAGGACCCAGCGCCCGAAGCGCGCGACCCGTCCTCCCGCAAGCTCCGCCATGACCCGGTGCTCGCAGCCGGCAAGATAATCCGCATCGAAGGCGAGCCAGTCGCAGCGGTAGCGGCGCAGCACGGCGGCGAGCGGTTCGCGCACCACCGGGAAGATCGGTTCGAGGAGGCGGAACCCATAGCTGTGGCCGCCCCAGAGCACGGCATGCGGGGTGCGGCAGGCGAGTTCGTCCGCCGCGGTCAGCGGAAATACCGCGAGTCGACCGCGCGGCAGCGCGCGCAGATGCCGCACCAGCTCCTCGAAGCCCCGGTCCCGGCGCGCGCGATTGGCCCGGCGCAGCCGATATGCCTGCAGCAGCGCGGCGGCCGTCACGCCGCAGCCGAGGACGAAGACGGCGAGCGCGCCCGCCCCTGCGTGCGCCAGCACGTCGGCCCACCACAGCGCCGTCGGCGCCGCGGCGTTGAACACGTAGAGATGTCCGCCTCCGAAGCGGCGCAGAAGGGGCACGTAGAGCGTGAGCAGCACGACGCCCGCGGTCCCGAGCGTCCATGCCAGCACCCAGGCCGGCGGCCGCGGCGCGACGAGCAGCGTCGCCGGGGCAAGCCACATCAGCGGGCAATAGCCGAAGGCGCGCGCGGCGCGCGCGAGCCAGGATTTCCATCCCGGCCCGTGGAAGGCGGTGTCGCCGACGCGGGCAGGGTCGCCGTAGACGGGCGAATGCGCAAAAGCATGCGCGCCGAGCAGATCGCGATGGCGATTCCAGAAGCCCACGATGTCGGCATGCGCGCGCCATTGTTGCGCGGCAAAGCGCGGACCGGTGAGCGCGATCGCGATCGCGATGCCGGCCGGCACGACGAAGGCGGCGCGCCCGTCGTCGAGCGCGAGCGGCCACAGCGGCCACAAGGCCAGCATCAGTTGCGTCGTCATCTTGTGCGCGAGAACGGTGAGCGCGGTCGCGACGGCCGCTGCCGCGAACCAGACGACGAACAACGGCTCGCCGCTCGGCCGGCCGCTCGCGCAGACGAGCGCCAGCACGCTTGCGGTGAAGAACAGATTGCCGAGCGCGCGCGAGGTGAGCTGGCAATTGTAGCTCACGAGGATCGGCGTCGTGCCGTAGACCAGGACGAGCACGGCGGCCGACGGCGGATCGACGCCGCGCGCGGCGGCAAAGGCGAGAAGGAGCAGCAGCGTCGCCGCGTCGGTTGCCTGCATGAGCGCCGCCGGCCCGCGGCCCGCGAGCCAGGACGGCGGCAGACGCGACAGCAGCCAACCGAAGGCCGGCGGGTAGAACTGACGTTCGTCTTCGAGCAGATATTTGCCGCGGATCACCGCCGGCAGGCGCTTGCTTTCCCGGTAGGCCGCCGCGGCGATGAGCCAGTAGTAGTGATCAACCCCCGCGCCCGCCGCGGCGCGCAGGAAAGCGGCGCGCAGCATGACGACGCCGCCCGCCGCGAGCGCCGCAAAAAGCCACGACCAGGCGCCGCTCACCGCGCCTCCGCCGGCAGCGCCTGCGCGGCGCCGCCGTTCTGGGCGCGCCACAAGGCGGCGAAGCGTCCGCCGCGCGCGAGAAGCTCGGCCGGCGGCCCGGATTCCACCACCGTGCCCGCGTCCAGCACCACGACGAGATCGGCGTCCGCGGCCATGCGCAGGCGGTGCGTCACCGCCAGCACGGTCACCGCGCCGCGCCGCGCGCGGATCGCCGCGGCCAGTTCGTTCTCGGTCGCCGGATCGAGCGCGCTCGTCGGCTCGTCGAGGATGAGCAGGCGCGGCATGCCGGCGAGCGCGCGCGCGAGCGCGATCCGCTGCCGCTCGCCGCCGGAGAAGCTGCCGCCGCGCTCGGGGATGACGGCGTCGAGCCCGCCCGCGAGCGCCAGCGCGAAGGCCGCCCCGGCCTGCCGCAGGGCGGCGCGGATCGCGTCATCGTCGAGCGGGCGGCCCCATGCCACGTTGTCGCGCAGCGTGCCGCTGAACAGCACCGGATCCTGGCCGATATAGCCGATGGTCCGCCGCCAGGCCGGGCGGCCGGTCTCGCGCAGCGGCGCGCCGTCGACGAGCACCTCGCCCGCTTCCGGCGTGAGCAGCCCGAGCGCGCAATCGAGGAGCGTGGTCTTGCCGGCGCCGGTCGCGCCGACCACCGCGACGAAGGCGCCCGCGGGAACGTCGACGTCGACGTCGCGCAGCAGCCATTCGCCGGCATCGCCGCGCAGGCTGACGCGCGCGAAGCGCAGCGAGGCCGGGCCGCGCGCGGCCGCGCCCGCGCCTGCCGCATCCGCCTCGCGCGCCGCCTCCGCGCTCGCGAGCATGGAGCGCAGCGCATCGAATGCCGGCAGGAGGAGGCCGAGCGACTGGATGCATTGCCGCAGCCCGGTCACCTTGGGGAACAGGCGGACGAACATGGCGACGATCAGGACGACGACGCTGATCTCGACCTTGAGCAGCAGCGGCCCGGCGATCAGCAGCAGCGCGACCGCCGCGCCGCTCGCATATTCGAAGATCGCCCGCACCAATTGCACGTCGAAGGCGTTGCGGAAGCTCAACAGCTCGATGCGCCGAACCGTGCGCTCGACGAGCGCGCGCGCGGCCTCCTCGCGCGCGGTGGCCTTGACGACCTTCATGCTGGCGACGAGTTCGCCCGCGGTGGCCTGGAGGTCGCCGTTGGCCGCCGTGAGCGCGGCGCCGTGCGCGAGCGCGCGACGCCCGAGCCGCCGCGTGGCCGCGAAGAGCAGCGCCGCCACCAAGCCGATCCCGGCCGTGACCGCCGGCGCGATCAGGGCCGCGATCGCCACCTGGACGGCGAGGAACGCGGCCGAGGTCGCGATCAGATTGGCCTGGTAGAAGGCGCCGCCGAGCCGCTGCGCCTCCAGGGTCAGCGCGTTCACGATCTCCCCGCCGCGCTGCCGGCGCAGGAACGGCCATTCGGCGCGGACCATGGCGCCGACCAGCCGGCGCTGCCAATGCGCCACATAGGCCGCCTGCAGGCGGGTGGAGAAATAGGCCTGCAGCAGGAACACGGCCGCGCTCGCCGCGAGCAGAGCGAGCAGCAGGAGCGCGATCGACAGCGCGGTGAAAGGCACGCCGGCGGCGCCGAACAGCGCGGCGAGCGTGCGGCTTACGGGATCGG
>JADGGK010000141.1 GCA_019689975.1 Pseudolabrys sp. | reverse complement strand
CGTTCCCAAGGAGGCCGACTATCGGCTTCTCGATGAAGACGAGCTTGAACGGATTCTCGATGTGCTTCCCGATCGCCCCTTGCTCGCCGGCGAAGAAGGTGTTCGCCTCAGCCTCGCTGGCGCGCAGGACAAGCTGCCCGTTCTCGTCGTCGATGGACGGATCGCCTTGCCGCTCCATGGCGCGCCGAGCACGCACATTCTGAAGCCTCCAATCCTGCGTTTCGAGGACACGATCTTCAACGAGGGGTTCTGCCTCGCGCTTGCCAAAGCCGTCGGCCTCAATGCCGTCTCGGCGGAGATTCGCTCGGTCGGCGATCGTCCTTTTCTTCTCGTCGCCGCTATGACCGGGTTCGGGAAGCGGACGGAGCCGTCCGCCGGCTGCATCAAGAGGATTTCTGCCAAGCCCTCGGCATCGTCCCGAAGCTGAAATATCAATCCGAGGGCGGCCCAAGCTTACGCCAATGCTTCGAGCTCGTGCGGAATGTCGCTGCGCGTCCCGTCGTGGATCTGACTCGTCTCCTCGACGCCGTGCTGTTCAATCTCTTCGTCGGTAATCGTGACGTGCACGGCAAGAACTTCTCACTGCTGTTCACCGACGAGGGTCTTCAGCTCGCGCCGCTCTACGACGTGGTCTCGGCGGACGTGTACCCAGGTCTCTCGCCGCGGCTCGCCATGAAGATCGGCGGCGAAGACGAGGCGGACGCGATCTATCCGCGCCATTGGGAGCGCTTCGCCAAGGAGGCGGGGCTCGCCTTTCCGCAGGTCCGCCGCCGGCTTCTCGATCTCGCCAAAGCGCTTCCCGAGGCGGCGCGCGACGTGCAACGGCGATTCGCCGCGGAAGGCATGGATCGGTCGGTGCTCACCAAGGTGATCGCAACCATCGACCGCGAGACCAAGCTCGTGATCGATCGCTTTGCGTCCATGGGAAAGCTCTGACGAGTGACGTCATGAAACGGCTATACGTGCGATGGCGACAGCCGCTGCATTACCGCCTTCGACTCCCTTGAGGAGGCTGCAGTCCCGCGCGCGTCACGCCCGAGCCTAGCGCTTCGAATAGCCGAATTCGCCGCGGTCTGTCTCGCCCGCCGATGTCTCACCGAAAATTGTCTCACGCGCGGAAATCATCTTGACAAAGCACGCGCCCGTTCCACCACGAACCGCCGCGCCCGCTTCGCCGGCGGCGGCCGCCGGCCGTTGAGCCGCCAAGCGATCACGCTCAAGGCGTACTCCCAGCGCCGGTGCGCGGTTGCCCGCGCGATCCCGAACCGCCAGCAGATCATCTTCCATGGCGTGCCTTCGGCGCGCGCCCAGACGAGCTTGGCCTCCTCCGCCGCAAGCCAGCGCAGCCAGTCGAGCGTCTCCTCCATGCGGGAGATGGCCTCCGGCGAAGGGGGCGGGCGCTTGAGGCGCGGCGGCTCCTGGCCGACGAGATCGGCGAACTCGTGGAGTACCTTGGGCCAGAGATTGTAGTAGCCCTGCACGCGCACCGGCGGCAGCCGCCGCATCACATCGGCTGCTTCGCAGAGCCGCTCTTCGACCCGCTCGCGCGTCCAGTCAGCCATGGCGATGCTCCGCGCCGCGGCGGCGCTTGCCGAAGAGCTTCTCCCCGAGCTGGCGGACGAGCTCGCGCTCGGGCCAGGTGAGGCGCGGATCCTGCGGGCTCACGACGAGGAGGTTCTGCTCGCGCCAGCCCTCGCGCTTGAGCTCCTCGATCGAGCGGCGCCTGCCGCCATAGCCCTTGGGCAGCCACCTCATCGTGTGACCTCCGCGAGCACCGCGGCATAGCCCGCGACATCGAGGATCGAGTCGGCGTGGCGCGGATCGCGGGCAAGCCGCGCGAGCTTGAGATCGATCAAGCAGAGCGCCACCTGGGCCGGCGTCACGGGATAGCCGAGCGTGATCGACCAGCGCTTGGCGATCGCCTCCATGGAATGCCGTGGTTCGCCGTAGAGCGCGCGGCGCGCATCGACCACGGCGACGGCGCGTCGCAGCATGGCTTTGCCTTTCATGAGACGGCTCCTTGGGTCTCGACGGCCCAGAGCAGGATCGCGAGAGCGTCGGCCTCGTTATCGTCCTCGGGATCGAAGCCGCGCGCACGGACGGCTTCGATCACGAGAGCCTTGTCGGCATTGCCCTTGCCGGTGACGTGGCGCTTGATGCTGCCGACCGGAACGCCCTCGTAAGCAATGCGGCGCTCTTCGCACCAGGTGCTGAGCGTGGCGAGGAAACCCCCGTAGAGGTGCGCGGCATCGGTGCCGAGGTGGCGGCGCACCTCCTCGAAGTAGATCGCATCGAGTCCGCCTGCGTTGGCGAGAATGCCATCGAGAAAGCCGCGGAAGCGCAAGAAGCGCATGCCGCCGCCGTCGAAGCGGCTGCCGCGAAAGGAGACGCTGCCGCTGTGGACCGTGCCTCCGGCAAGCCGCAGCGCCCAGCCGGTGGTGGTGCCGAGGTCGAGGGCGAGGAGGGCGCTCGGCGATGCTGCACTCCCGATGACCGATGTGCCGGCATCGACACTGGCAGCGGACGGGCGCGCCGACGCTGTGACGGACTCCGTCGATGGATCAGCGGCCATGACCGCGCTCGGAGCGAGAGGGCTTTCTTGGCCACGCGGTGATCGGGAGCAGCCTTGGCGGAGCCGACCGTCATCGTTGCTCGTGCGGCTTGGTTGCGATTGCGGCAGAGCGCTCGTGGCTTTAGGGTGGCGCATCACAGCACCTCCTTGAGCCAATCGGGGATGTGTTGAGAGGGTGAACGTTCGAAAAGACGTTCACCGCCATGTTCACCGGCGTAAGTGTTTGGCGCGCCTTGCGTTTGTGAACGTGGGGAAGGTGGTGAACGTTTTTCCGCCTCTTTATTTATTTTGTCAGGTGCATGCGACCGCTCACGCGCTAGCATTGAAAAACGTTCACGACGTTCACTACGTTCACTAAATCCTTCGTTTTCAATGGGTTTTTCCGGTGAACATGAAGGTGAACGTTGGTCGCAACGTTCACTACGCTCACTTTCCTGCGCGGGAGAAGGATCGGAAAAACGTTCACAACGTTCACTATGTTCACCTTCCTGCGCCTCGACCGCGCCCTGGCCGAGACAACGTTCACCACGTTCCCCACGCGCTGATGCCTCCTCTTCGATGGCAAGCGTCCAGCGCTGCGCCCGCTGTGCCGTGCCGACGGCACGGATGCGCACATGCAGGTCACCGATCGCGAACACGCGATCGCGCATTCGCCCAAGGGCCTTGCCGAGACGCGTGCGCTGCGAGCGGTCACTGCCGTTGCCGAGCGGCAGCGGCGGCTCGCACTCTCCGGCAATCGGAAACAGATCGGAGGTGCCGACCTCCGCCGTGCCGAAGCGATCCCACCAGGCGGCAACGAAGCTGCGCCACATGATCCCTTCGGCATCCGAAGCCTCGTAGAGCTCGTCGGCGTTGGCGAGGAATCCGGGCACTCCGGCGACATCGAGAATGCCACCCATGGTTTCGGACCAGGACTCGAAGCTGCCGAGGGTCGTGCGCTGATAGCGAGGTCTTCCGGCCTCAACCCAGGCGCGGCCGAGCGTGAGACAGGCGGCGACGAGCGGACCCCGATTGGCCTGGACCCAGGCGAGCAGATTGGGATGGCGAAAGCCGTCCCGCTGCCAGGGCCGGTCCATGTGGGCATCGAGACGGATGCGCACGGTGCGGCGGGCGATCTCGTTCGAGAGCTGAGGGTTGTTACCGGTTGCGACCCATGCGCAGCGGACGGGGATGCGGACGATGTCGGAGCGGCCCAGAATGCGGTCCTCCCAATACGGGGCGGTGAGCGCGGCTGCGAGGGGTGCGGCATCGAGGGGACGGCGCAGGTTGTCGATCACGACCATGAGCGGGGAGGAGCGCAGCTTGGCGGTGAGCCGCTTGCGCCATTCCTCCTCGTCGCGGCCTTCGGTCATGATCGAGGCCGAATGCCCGGTTGCGACCACGGCAATGGCATCGACCAGGAGCGTGGCGCCGGTTCCCGGCGTGGGCTTCTCGATGAGATGCAATGGCGTCGGCCCCTCGATCAGGGGGCGGACGAAGGGCAGGAGCAGAAGGGCGAGCGCATGCGCGCGCTCGGCCTCGGAGGTGAACGGAAAATCGCCGAGCAGGTCGTCGAGGAGCAGCGAGCGCGCGGCTGCGATATCGGCTGCGCCCGGCCGCTCGGGAACGGGCGGAAGCTCGAAGCCCGCTGGCGGTTCGTGCAGCAGGCGGGTTGCCGGGTGATATCCGCGTTCGGTGACGAGCTCGCCCGCGCGGCCGAAGACGGGCGCAGCCACGATGCCGGTGAGCACCGGCAGGTCAGGATTCGGGGTGGCGAGCAGAAGCTTGACGAGCTGCGCTGGAGGATGCGCGGGCACGAGATCGCCTGCGCGATTGCGCTTGCGCCAATCGATGAGATGGGCGAGCGCGAGCTTTAGGCGGTCCTCGGTGAGATGAACGGCCATGGCCCGGCTGTCGTCGTCGCGGGCAACCCAGGCGAGCGTCGCGCCCATGCGGAACAGCCAGGGCGGCTCATTGCACTCCGAAAGCAGCGCGCGGGTCTGTGCTGCAAGCACGGCCAGATCGCCATTGTCGGCACGCAACCTCGGTCGCAGCCCGGTGATGATCGGAAATCCGACCGGCAGGTTCGGCGCGTCGCTGCGGCCAGCC
>JADGGK010000140.1 GCA_019689975.1 Pseudolabrys sp. | reverse complement strand
CGGGCGCCGCCGGGGCCGGCAGCGGGGGCGGGGGCTGGGGGGGGGGGGCGGGCGCGGCGGCCCCGGCCGCGCGCGCGGCCGCGGCCTCGCGCGCGATCGAACCGGTGATGTCGGCGAGGGATTGCTCGAGCGTGGCGATCCGTGCGGCCAGGCGATCTTGGCCCGCGACGAGCGCGCGCAGTTCGCCGGCGAGCCGTTCGATCTCGACTTGCGCGGCGGCGGCCCGTTGCTCGGCCTTTGCCGCCGTATCGGTGGAGGTCGTCGCGGCGAATTCGGCGAGCGCGCGCTGCAGCCTTTGCTTTCCGACCTCGGTCTGCGCGCCGAGCGCGACCGCGGCAATGGCCAGCGCGGCGGCGGCCATCCAGGCGCCGAGTCGCCATAATGACCCGCGCTCGTCTCGCCAACGTGGCGGCATTTCCTTGCAACGGCTTCCGTCCGGCGCCATGGCGGCACCACCAAGCGAATCGTTGAAAAGCTTAGCAAAATCCGGCAAACCCCGCGCCGGGAAAGGGCCGGGATCGCGGTTTTGTTCTTTTGTCTCGGGCCGGCCTCGGCTATCGCTGCCGACGATGCGAAAGTCGCAAGAGCGCAGCCAGCGTCGACGCAGGTGCCTTGCCGTCGTGCTCGCGGCCGGGGAGGGCACGCGGATGCGTTCGGCGCGCCCGAAGGCGCTGCACGAAATCGGCTGCCGGCCTCTGCTCGCACACGTGCTCCTGGCGGCGGAACAGGCCGGCTGCGACGACATTGCGATCATCGTCGGTCCCGACCACGCCGCGCTTGCCGAGCTCGCGCGGGTCGTGTCGCCGCGCGCGCAATTATTCGCCCAGCACGCGCGGCGCGGGACCGCGCACGCGGTCTTGGCGGCGAAGGCGGCGATCGCACGCGGGGCCGACGACGTCCTGGTCATGTTCGCGGACACGCCTTTGGTGCGGCCGGAGACGCTGCTCAAGCTGCGCGCGGCGCTCGCCTGCGGCCATGCGGTGGCGGTCCTGGGATTCATTGCGAGCGATCCGTCCGGCTATGGGCGCCTGGTGACCCGGGCGGGGGAGCTCGTCGGCATCGTCGAGGACCGCGATGCGCGCGGAGAAGAGCGCGCCATCCGCCTGTGCAATGCCGGGCTGATGGCGATCGCCGGCGAACATGCCCTCGCGCTGCTCGAGCGGATCGGCAATGACAATGCCAAGGGCGAGTATTATCTCACCGACGTCGTCGCCATCGCCCGCGCGCTGGGCCTGCGCGCGGTCGCAATCGAAGCCGAGGAGGATGAGGTGCGCGGCATCAACACCAAGACACAACTGGCCGAAGCGGAGGCGGTTCTGCAGCGGCGCCTGCGCGCGGCGGCGCTCGAGGCCGGCGTCACCATGGTCGCGCCGGAGACGGTTTTTCTCGCCGCCGACACCAAATTCGGCAAGGACGTGACCATCGAGCCCAATGTCGTGTTCGGTCCGGGCGTGACGGTCGATGACGGCGCGACCATCAGATCCTTCTCGCATCTTGAGGGCGCGCATGTCGGCAAAGGCGCGCGCGTGGGCCCGTTCGCGCGTCTGAGGCCCGGCGCGCGGCTGGGCGAGGATGTGCATATCGGCAACTTCGTCGAGGTGAAGGAAGCGCAGATCGAGGCGGGCGCCAAGGCGAACCACCTCGCCTATATCGGCGATGCGCGGATCGGTGCAGGCGCGAATATCGGGGCCGGCACGATTACCTGCAACTACGACGGCGTGAGCAAACACCGCACCGAGATCGGCCGGGACGCCTTCATCGGTTCCAACGCGGCACTCGTCGCGCCGGTCAGAATCGGCGAGGGGGCCTATGTCGGCTCCGGTTCGGTCATTACCCGGGACGTGCCGGCCGATTCGCTCGCCATCGCCCGCGGCGAACAGACGGTTAAGCCTGGCTGGGCAAAGCGCTTGCGCCAGTTGAAAGCCTTGGGCAAGAAGGGCGCCAAGAAACGTGGGTCGTGAGCCGGCCGGCCGTCATACGGCGCAATGCACGTTGATTTCCCTATCGCGGCCCATATCGGCTAGATGACGGCCAGGTGCGCAACGGGACAGCCCCACCGGAATGTGCGGCATTGTCGGAATCCTCGGAAAGCAGCCGGTGGCCGGCCAGCTGGTCGACGCGCTCCGGCGTCTCGAATATCGCGGTTACGACTCCGCCGGCGTGGCGACGCTCGAACGGGGAGCGATCGTCCGTCGCCGCGCCGAAGGCAAGCTGCGCGCGCTGGAGGCGCGCCTGGCGCAGGAACCGTTGAACGGTCGTACCGGCATCGGCCACACGCGTTGGGCGACGCACGGCAAGCCCACGGAGAACAACGCGCATCCGCACGCCACCGATCGCGTGGCCGTGGTTCACAACGGCATCATCGAAAATTTCCGGGAGTTGCGCGAGCGGCTGATCGGGGCCGGAATCAAATTCAACAGCGAGACCGACACCGAGGTGGTCGTCCATCTTGTCAGCGAGGAGCTGCGACGGGGCGCGTCGCCCGAGGCCGCCGTCGCCGCGACGCTCGGTCAACTGCGCGGCGCCTTCGCACTGGCGTTCCTGTTCGCCGGCGAGGACGACCTGATGATCGGAGCGCGCCGCGGCTCGCCGCTCGCCGTGGGTTACGGGAGCGGCGAGATGTATCTCGGCTCCGACGCGATCGCGCTTGCGCCTTTCACCGACAAAGTGAGCTATCTCGAAGACGGCGATTACGCGGTGGTGACGCGCAGTGGCGTGGTGGTGCGCGACGCGGAAGGAAACGTGGTGGTGCGGCCGGTCGTCGCCTCGAGCGCCTCGGCCATGCTGGTCGACAAGGGCAATCACAGGCATTTCATGGCGAAAGAGATCCACGAACAGCCCGAAGTCGTCGGCCACACGCTTGCCCACTACATCGACATGGTCAGCGAGCGCGTCGTGCTGCCCGGCAGCCTGCCGTTCGACTGGAAGAAGCTCCGGCGGCTGTCGATGTCCGCCTGCGGCACGGCCTTTTACGCCGGGCTCGTCGCCAAATACTGGTTCGAACGATTTGCCAGGCTGCCGGTTGAGATCGAGATCGCCTCCGAGTTCCGCTACCGCGGGGCGCCGCTCGAGGAAGGAGGTCTCGCGATCGTCGTGTCGCAATCGGGCGAGACGGCGGATACGCTCGCGAGCTTGCGGTATGCCAGAGAGTGCAAACAGCATGTGCTCGCCGTCGTGAACGTGCCCACCTCGACGATCGCGCGCGAGAGCGACGTGGTCATGCCGACGCTTGCCGGCCCCGAGATCGGCGTCGCCTCGACCAAGGCATTCACCTGCCAACTTGCCGCGCTTGCGTGCCTTGCCATCGCGGCCGGCAAGGCCCGCGGCACGTTGTCGGCATCGGACGAGCAGAAGCTCGTACATGCGTTGATCGAGGTGCCGCGCCTGATGACGGCCGCGCTCGCGCTCGAGCCGCAGATCGAGAAGCTTGCGCTTGAGCTCGCGAAGGTGCGCGATGTGCTCTACCTCGGCCGCGGCACGAGCTTTCCGATCGCGCTTGAGGGCGCGCTCAAGCTCAAGGAGATCTCCTATATACACGCCGAGGGCTATGCCGCCGGCGAGCTCAAGCACGGGCCGATCGCGCTCATCGACGAGGCAATGCCGGTCATCGTCATTGCGCCGTTCGATCAAGTGTTCGAGAAAACCCTATCGAACATGCAGGAAGTCGCCGCGCGGGGAGGCAGGATCATCCTCGTGACGGATCCCGCCGGCGCCGCTCAGGCGGCACTCGATCGGCTTGAAACGCTGATATTGCCGGCGATGGCGGCAACGATATCGCCGCTGGTCTATGCGGTTCCGGTGCAGCTGATCGCCTATCATACGGCGGTGGCGCGCGGCACCGACGTCGACCAGCCGCGCAATCTCGCGAAATCGGTCACGGTGGAATAGGCTCGGCCGGACATGGCTGACACCGATCGCCAAACCGGAACCCGCGCGACGGCGGACACCCCCGCGGCCGCCTCGCATACGGGCGTTGCCGGCCGCATCCGCAACTATTTTCTGACCGGGCTCGTCGTCGCCGGCCCGCTCGCGATCACCGCCTGGTTGATCGGGTCGATCATCACCTGGGTCGACGACCTGGTGCGTCCGCTCATACCGCCGGCCTATCGTCCGGAAAGCTATATGCCCTGGCCGGTTCCGGGCACCGGTCTGATCATCGCATTCGTCGCGCTGACGCTGCTCGGATTTCTCACCGCCAACCTGGTGGGTCGCACCCTCGTCGGCTGGGGCGAGGCGCTGCTCGGCCGCATGCCGATCGTGCGCCCGATCTATCGCACCATGAAGCAGATCTTCGAGACGCTGTTTTCCAAGACCGGTTCGAGCTTCCGCAAGGTGGCCTTGGTGGAGTTTCCCGCCCCGGGGATGTGGTCGATCGTGTTCCTGTCGCAGCCGCCAAGCGGCGAGGTCGCGGGAAAACTCCCGCAGGGCGATCATGTTTCCGTCTTCATGCCGTGCACGCCCAATCCGACCACCGGTTTCTTCTTTTTCGTCAGGCGCGACGAACTCGTCGAGCTCGACATTTCGGTCGAACACGCCATGACGCTCCTGATCTCCGCCGGCATGGTCCAGCCAGATGCCGGCGAGCCGGCGCAGAAGAAGCTCGCCGCGCTTGCCGCGACCGCGCGCGCCTCCCAGGCCGCGCGCGACAGCCGCGCTCCCGAAAGCGTCGCCTGACGGTCGCCCGCGCGGGGGCGCCGGCGCCCCAAGACCGGCAAGCCCCCCC
>JADGGK010000139.1 GCA_019689975.1 Pseudolabrys sp. | reverse complement strand
GAGATTTGGCTGGGGCGCTAGGATTCGAACCTAGACAGGCAGAGTCAGAGTCTGCAGTGCTACCGTTACACCACGCCCCAGCAGTCCGGCATGACGAGGCGCGGTCTAGCTATCCTTCCGCGCGGTATTTGCCAAGAGCCGCGCGGCGCCCGCGGCACGGGCGCTATTCCGCGGCAGGTCCGCGCGTCTTCCGCTCGGAGGAAGGTCAGGGGTCGGATCTCCCCTGGCGGTGAAAACGGCATGGAGTTCCTGACGCGCCGTCGCGGCCGAGGGAACGGCTGCGGCGGCCAATGCGCCGCGGCAAGCCCGGCTCGCGGCTCATGCGGGCCGCCGCGGTCGGCTCAAGACCGTCGCGATGGCAAGGAATGTAAATGCCGCAACGCCGAGGAACACGAGGCGCGGGCTGCCGCGATCCATGATCGCCCCGAAGACCAGCGGCGCGATGATGCCCCCGATATTAAAGCCCGTGGTCACGAAGCCGAACACCTTTCCGAACGAGCCGGGCGGCGTCACGGCGCGCACGATCATGTCGCGGGACGGCATGATCACCCCCGAGAAGAAGCCGTTGACCGCCATGGTTGCGATCAGAAGCGCGCCGTCGAGATTGACTTCCGCAACCAGCGCGCTCAGCAGCGCCATCACCGCAAGCCCGATCGAGGCCACGGTTGCGTGGCGGCTCGTGCGCCCGACCAGCGCGCCGCCGGCAAGCACCCCCAGCGCGGACAAGGTAAGATAAGCCGTGAGCGCCGCGTTGGCCGTCGTCACCGGCGTTGCGTGAAGCGCTCCGAGCGCCACCACGGAATAGTTGTAGATGCCGCCGCTGATCATCGCCAAAAGGACGAAGAACACGAGATTGAGCAAGATCGGCGCCGACGCCAAAAGTTGCCAGCCCGCTTTGTCCTTGCCGACCGCCTCGCGCGTCATCCGCCCCGGCGCGCCGGGATTGCGGATCGCCAGCATCAGCGCGGCGGCCGCAAGGCCGAGCGCGCTCGCGCCGAGGAAGGCGCCACGCCATCCCCAGAGGCCCTGCAGCACGAGCAGGCTCGGCGGGGCCACCGCCGAGCCAAGCATGCCGGCGAAGGTGTGAATCGAGAAAGCCTGACCGATCCGGTCGCTCGGCACGTGATGCGACAGCAGGGCATAGTCGGCCGGGTGATAGACGGTGTTGCCCACCCCGGCGAGCGCGAACATTGCAATCAGCAGCCAGAAGGAATGCGTGAGCCCGACCACCGCGAAGGCCGCCGCGCCGACGAGCAGGCCAGCGAGCAACAGCGTCCGCGCTCCCAGCCAGTCGACCAGGAACCCGGCCGGGGTCTGCAGGACGGCCGAGACGATATTGAAGGCGGCGAAGGCAAGCCCGATCTCGGTATAGCTCACGCCATAATCGGCGCGGACGAAGGGCAGCAGCGGCGCCAGCACGATGATGTAATAATGCGACACGAAATGCGCCGCGCTGACGGCCGTTACCACGCGAACATGCGCTGGACGCCGCGCGCCGAGGATCTGGGTCGCCTGGCTCATGCCTTGAGGTTCCCGGCAGGCGGCGGACTATGCACCGCTACCTGCCCGCGATCCAGCCCGTTTTCGGGAGATTGGCCATGCGCTTGCGGGGGCATTGCGCCTGTCGCCGGCGGGGCCGGAGCCGCACGTCGATTAATACGGCGTAAACACAACAAACTTTGAAAACGGCAAACGGCGAAGCGGCGTTAAAATCCGCGACCGTTAGGTGGATCCGGTTGCGGCGCCGACCGGTCCGCCCCGGATGCATTCCGGCGCCATCGGGTCGGACAACATGATCTCGCTTACGGTCAACGGAACGGTGCACAGGCTCGATGTGGAGCCGGAAACGCCGCTCCTCTGGGTCATCCGCGACGAACTCGGCCTCACAGGCACGAAATACGGCTGCGGCATCGGTCAATGCGGTGCCTGCACGGTGCATCTCGATGGCGAAGCGGTGCGTTCCTGCGGCCTGCAGGTCGGGGATGCCGCGGGCAAGAGCATCACCACCATCGAAGGTCTTTCGCCCGACAGCAGTCACCCCGTGCAGCGGGCCTGGCTTGCCGAGGATGTGCCGCAATGCGGCTATTGCCAATCGGGGCAGATCATGGCGGCGGCCGCCTTTCTTCGCCAGTACCCGAACCCGAGCGATGCGGACATCGACGCCAACCTCACCAATATCTGTCGTTGCGGAACCTATGTCCGGATCCGCGCCGCAATTCACCGCGCGGCGGCGCTGATGAAATGAGGCAGTGAGGAGGCGCACCATGAACCAAATGATGACACGCCGCCATTTCGTCGTCGCTTCCGCGACCGCCGCCGGCGGCCTCGCCGTCAGCGTTGCATTTCCCGCCGTCGCAGACGCCGCGATCGCCGGCGCCACGCCGTTCGGCGCCGATGTCGAAGCGGGCGAACTCAACGCCTTCGTCGCGATCGAGCCCGACGGGACCGTCCTGATCCGCTCGCCGCACCAGGAGATGGGGCAGGGACCGCTCACCGCGCTGCCCATGATCGTCGCCGAGGAGCTCGAATGCGATTGGTCGAAGGTAAAGGTCGAATATGCCTCGCCGGCACGCAATTTGCGCGCGCACGGAGTCTACGGCGAGATGGCCACGGTGGGCAGTCGTGGCGTGCGCACCTCCTGGCAGATGTTGCTGCAGGCCGGTGCCAGCGCGCGCGCCCGACTGATCGAGGCGGCGGCCCGGCGCTGGAATGTGCCGGCTGCCGAATGCACGGCCGAGAACGGCCGGGTGATCCACAAGGCGTCGAACCGTTCGCTGGATTACGGCGAGCTCGCCGGCGAGGCGGCGAAAATCACGCTGGCACGGGAGCCCGAAACCCGCACGCCGGACCGTTTCAAGCTCATCGGCAAGCGGTTGCCGCGGGTCGATACGCCGGCGAAGATCAACGGAACGGCCAAATTCGCGATCGATACCCGCATCCCGGGCATGGTCTATGCGGCAATCGCCGCCTGCCCGGTGTTCGGAGGGCGGCTCCGGCACGTGGACGACTCCCCGGCCTTGGGCCGGCGCGGCGTGCTGCAAGTGGTCAAGCTCGCGGACGCGGTGGCGGTGGTCGCCGATCGATTCTGGCGCGCCAAGGAGGCGCTGTCGCTCCTCGCACCCGAATGGGATGTCGGCCCGGCCGGCGCGACGGACAGCGCGCAGTTCACCCGTCTCTATCGCGACGCGCTCGACGGGCCGATGGTGACGGCGCGCGAGACCGGCGACGTGGACGGCACGATGGCCAAGGGCGGCAGGATCGTCGAGGCGCTCTACGAAGCGCCCCATCTTGCGCATGCCACGATGGAGCCTCTCAACGCCACCGTCGATCTCAAGCCCGACAGACTTGAAGTCTGGCTCGGGTCGCAGACGCCGATGGGCACTATCCGTCAGGCGGCGGCCGCCTCGGGCCTCAGACCGGAGCAGATCATCGTGCACAATTGCTTCCTCGGCGGCGGCTTCGGTCGCCGGTCCATCAACGACGAGATGCGGCAGGCGATTCTCATCGCCAAACAGGTCGGCAAGCCGGTCAAGCTCGTCTGGACCCGCGAAGAGGATATGACCCACGATCGCTACCGGCCGCAGGCGGCCGTGCGCATGAAGGCAGCGCTCGGCGACGACGGATTTCCGATCGCCTTCGACGCCAAGATCGCCGTCGGCTCGATCCTGCGCTCGACCGGCATCAGCAAAGTGGAAAACGGCGTCGAGGCGCAGGCGGTGGAAGGAATCGCCAATATCCCCTATGCCATCCCGAACCTGCGCGTCGGCTGCATGCTGAAGAATACGCATGTGCCGGTGATGTTCTGGCGTTCGGTGGGCTCTTCGCAGAACGCGTTCTTTGTCGAAAGCTATGTGGACGAGCTCGCGCACGCGGCCGGACAGGATCCCTATCGGTTCCGGCGCGCGCTGCTCGCCCACCGTCCGGATTTTCTCGGCGTGCTCGACACCATTGCCGAGAAAAGCGATTGGAACCGGCCGCTGGGGCCGGGGCGCGGCCGCGGGATCGCCATCCACGAATGCTACGGCTCGATCATCGGCCAGGTCGCCGAGGTGACGGTCTCGCGCAAGGGCGAGCTCAAGGTCGACAGGATCGTGGCGGCGGTCGACTGCGGCCACGTCGTCAATCCCGGCATCGTGGAAGCGCAGATCCAGAGCGGCGTCATCTACGGACTGTCGGCCGCCCTGTATGGCGAGATCACCATCAAGGACGGCCGCGTCGAGCAGACCAATTTCGACCAGTATCAGGTCGTGCGGCTTGCCGACGCGCCCAAGATCGAGGTCTATCTCGCGCTTTCCGGCGGCAAGAAATGGGGCGGCATCGGCGAGCCGGGCACGGCCGCAACCGCGCCGGCGGTTGCCAATGCGGTTTTTGCCGCGACCGGCGTGCGCGTGCGCGCGCTTCCGCTCAAGAACGTCAAACTCGTGGGCCCCGCATAGGTTGACGGGCGAAGGAGAAGATACAGGTTGACGGCCGAAGGAGAAGATTAAGACCGCCACAGCGCGGATTTCGCCGCTCGCGGCCCCACATTGCGCGTCCGGGCGCGCCCGCCCCCGTCATGGCGCGCCTGCGCGCACCTTCCCCGTCGTTGCGAGCCCGAGCGCATTCTCCCGCGTCATTGCGAGCCCGAGCGAAGCGAGGGCGAAGCAATCCAGAAGCGGCCGTGCCACGAATGCCGGCATCGGGCATGTGGCACGACCAGGCCTGGATTGCTTCGTCGCCCCTTCGGGGCTC
>JADGGK010000138.1 GCA_019689975.1 Pseudolabrys sp. | reverse complement strand
CAACAACACCGAATACAACGATCAGAACGCCTTCGACGCCGGCAACAATCGCTTCGTGGCGCCGGCGGCCGGTACGTATCTCTTCGGCGCCTCGCTCCTCTACAAGATGAATTCGAGCACCGCCGCGCGCATGCGCGGCCGGCTCGTGCTGAACGGCACGACCGCGATCCGGGGATCGTTCGGCGAGATTTCCGGCGAGCACGTTTCCGAAGCCACCGCGCTTTGGCTGCACGCCATGGCGCTTCTCGCCGAAGGCGACACCGTCGAGCTGCAAGGCTATTTCCGCGCCCAGGACGGCTATTTCGCCGCCGACCACACGGCCTTCTGGGGCTGCAAAGTCGGATAGACGCGCGCCGGCGCGCATAGAACCCGAAAACACGAGGAAAATGGCAATGACTCCTCCGAAGTCAGAGGACGGCTACGTCCGCATGGCCGAGGCCGAGTTCGAGGAGCTGCTCGCCCGCGCCGCCGAACGCGGCGCGCGCAGGGCGCTCGCCGATGTCGGCCTCGAAGGCAAGGAGGCAGCGCTCGACATCCGCGATCTGCGCTCTCTGATCGAGTGCATCCGCTTCGTCCGCCGCACGGCGGTCCAGACGACGGTGCGCCTGATCACCACCGGCATCCTGCTCGCGTTGCTCGCTGGCATCGCCATCAAGCTGAAGCTGTTCGGCAACGGCCCCTGATCGGGGCGCCGCGGATCGGCCCGCCAACAAGCCCGCCATCCTGGCGGGCTTCGTCGTTTCAGGAGACATCCCATGCTGCCATCCCGCTACGCCTGGCTCGCCCGCGAGCCCGGGCCGAAGATGATCGTCGAGGCGCTGAAGCTCTTCGGCACGATGGAGAAGCCCGGATCGGCGAACAACCCGACCATCATCGCTTGGGCAAAGGAGGTCGGCGGCGAAGTCGCCGATGTCTACAAGGCCGATAGCATTCCGTGGTGCGGCCTGTTCATGGCGGTGGTCGCCAAGCGCGCCGGCAAGGAACCGCCGAAGCATCCGCTCTGGGCTTTATCGTGGTCCGCCTTCGGCGCCAAATCGCCGGCGCCGGCGCTGGGCGATGTGCTCGTCTTCACGCGCAACGGCGGCGGCCATGTCGGCCTCTATGTCGGCGAGGACGCCTCCGCCTTTCATGTGCTCGGCGGCAACCAGTCCGATCGGGTCTGCATCACGCGGATCGCCAAGGCCCGCCTCTATGCCGCGCGCCGGCCGCTCTATCGCGTTCAGCCCGCCAACGTGCGGCCGATCCAGCTCGAAGCAACCGGCGCGCTGTCGCTGAACGAAGCCTGATCGTTTCCGCCCGTTTCCGCCCCTTTCCGCCTGCGGTTGGCGGCGCCGTCGGTGCTGTCATCCGCGCGTGAACCGGCCAATGCGCCCGGCCGTGAATGCGGCGCTTTCTTCATGGAGGCTCCTATGCTCAAGGGTTGGAAGACGCTTGCCTTCAACGCCGCGTTGGCCGTGCTCGGCGTCCTTCAGGCGGCCGATTGGGTCGATCTCCTCGGCTCCGAGCGCGCCGGCATCGCCGTCACCGTGATTGGCATCATCGGCGCCGTGCTCCGCTTCATGACCGACACGCCGGCGATGAAAGGCAAGTCCACATGAACTGGCTCACGGTCCTGTTGGCGCTTGCCCGCATCGTTCTCGCCATCCTCGAAATGGCGCCCGAACGGCGGGCGAAGGGCGCCGGCAGGGCCGAAGCCATCGCGGAGTCCGCCACCCATGCGCTCGATCTCATCCGCAAGGCGCGCGATGCGCGCCGCGCTGCTGCTGACGCTGCTTCCGATCCTGCCCGGCTGCGCGATGACGACGGCTTCCGTCGGGACTGATGCCGTCGCCTGCACGGCGTTCGAGCCGATCCGGTGGTCGGAGCGGGATACGGAGGAGACGATCCGGCAGGTGAAGGAGCACAATGCAGCTTGGAAAGCGATCTGCTCGCGTGTCGGGCGATAGCCGCATTGGCCGACACCCTATCGGCCTGCAGCGGCCACCTCGTCTATCACCCGTCAGACCTCTATTCTCGCGAGCCCTAACCTAGCCTTGCCAACGATGACCCGACAGGCCTCAGCCCGCCAAAAGTGCATGGGAGACACACTCCTCCACGAAACGGGTCATGGAGCGTTCGCGATTGAGGGTAACAAGGTTTTGGCAGATCTGACGGTAGAGCCCGGGGTCGGACCGAAGCCGCTTAGCCGCCTCGGCGAGTGCCGTGGCATCCGCTCGCGCGGCGAGTACGCCAGTGATTCCGTCCTGCACCTGCTCAATGATGCCGCCGACTGGGGTCGCAATCACCGGCAGGCCGGCGCCAAACGCAACCGCGGCCACGCCCGATTGGCTGGCTTCGATATGCGACAGCACGATGGCATGGAAGCGGGGCAGGAGAGTACCGATCTCGGCCTCGGTTAGCCACCGATTGATGACCTCCGCCCCCATGGCCTTAAGTCGCGCTCGGCTCGCACCAAGGTCCCCTTCGCCGAACACGCCGACTTCGACGGCAATGCCCTGTCCGCGCAACTCGTCCGCCATGTCAAGGAACAGCGGCAATCCCTTGTAGGGCATGATGCGGCCGAAAAAAGCGAGCCGCATCGGCTCGCCCGGCTGCGGCGGGTCCAAAGCGCACCGGCAGCCAAAGTCGAGATCCGGATGAAAAAGCGGATAAATCTTATTATGCGGCACCAGCCCCGAGGTCTCAATCCGGCTGGCGACGGTTCCGCTCAGGGTCAAAATCAGGTCGGCTTGAAAGAGCGTTCGCCTAGTTAGCCACTCGACCAAAGCCGAACGATAATCTCCTGGGTGAGCGCTTGCGTCGTGAATGATGGCGACATAGCGCACGCCTGCACCCTTGATGACCGGGGCAACGAATGATGACCAAACGTGCGGCATCAGCTCAACGGCGACCCTAGGTCGATGCTCGGCAATATGCCGCATAAGTCGCCTGCGAATGAGCGGAATCCGCCACGTCTGCAGCAGAGCGCCGAGATTGCTCGAGAAGGTATCGACTGGAACGACCGCCTCCCCCAGATCTTCGAAGGCGGGGAAGCTCTCGTTCTGACGGGATACCGAAATGCTGGCGCTGAGGCTCTTGCTCTCCAACGCAGCGCGCGCAACACCCAGGGCAAACCGTGACAATCCGCGCCTCCCCCAATAGAGGAACATCACCCGCACTTGCTCGCTGCGCACGCCCCCCATATCGGCTTCTCCTTCATAGGCCTAGGTGCCGGCGCACACTTTCTGCATAGCATTGCGCACTCCAGGCGCGTGCGGCGTAAGCGGCGCCTGCCTCGCCCAAGGTCCGTGCCAGCTCAGGCTCACGGCGCAGGCGCCGCAAGGCCTCCGCCGCCGCCTCGACGTCGGCATCGGCCCACTTCATGCCGGGATGGTGATAGGTGCCCTGCGGGTCCTCCGCAGCGATCAGGCGGTAGGGAATGGGGATGCCGTTCTCGGCGTTGACGAAATCAACGTTGCCGGACCAGTTGGTCGCCACCACGGGCAGGCCGCGCAGCATGGCCTCGGCAAGGGTCAAGCCGAACCCTTCCGAACGGTGCAGCGACATGACAATGTCACTTTCGTGATAAAGCGCCTCGATCTCGCCGGCGGACATCGTTCGATCGATGAGCACGATGTTATGCGCCGTGCCGATAGCTTCTTTAATCGAACTGATGCCGGTTGAGAATTGCCTACCGTTCGAGGTCTTGACGATGAGACGGGCAGAGACATCGTCACCAAAGGCCTTGCGGAAGGCGTTGATCGCCGCGAGCGGGTTCTTGCGCGCAAAGCTCGACGCCATATTGAAGATGAGGAGTGCTGTGAACGGGCGATCGGGCCGAGGGACGCGAGGTCCCGCCGCCGGCCCACGCAGCGCGACCGGGTGCGGCACGACGCGGACCGGCCGGTCGCCGGCGATTTGGCGCACGGCGTCGGCGGTGAAGGCGCTTGGCACCCAGATCTCATGCACGAAGGGGATGCCGTGGCGCCAGTCGGGCGGGACGTCGGGCAGCTCCCACGCCCAATAACCGATGACGTACTTGTTCCGCGCGACGCGCCCGAGGCGCCACAGCGCGAGCGGCACCAGGGGCGAGTTGACGTGCACGATGAGCGTGGCTGGTCCTTCGAGGGTTCCGCCATCTGCGAAGCCGAAATCGGAGGTGTCGAGCGGCTGCATCAGCCCGGCGGTGAGGTCGATCCCGAACACAGGCAGTCCGGAGACCTTGAGCGCGTCGTGACAGAGCCGGGCCGATTCGCCGAGGCCCGAGGCAGTGCGCAGCGCACCGGCGACGATGACCGGTGCGGTCGGCCGTGCTCGCGGCGTCGGACGCTGCGCCAGCAGAGCCGTCACCCGGAACAGGCCCTCGCGGCGCCACGAGCGCGGCAGGCGCTGCCAGAGTTGGCGGTGAAGCGCATGACGAATCCCATCAGCGCCATCGGTCATGCCGCTCCTCGATGAGAATAGGCGCTCAGTATTTCTTCAACGGAGCCTTCTCTGATGATACTGCCGGCCTCGAGCAGCACCGCGCGGTTGCAAATGGTCCGAAGCAACTCGGGATTGTGCGAGGCAAGAACCAGAATCTGTGCCTCGTTGATATATTCGTGCAGCCGCTTGTTCGCCTTATCAATGAAGTCCTGGTCGCCAGCTGCGATCCACTCGTCCATAAGGAGGATATCTGCGGGCCCGCTGGTCGCGATCGAGAACAGGAGGCGTACCATCATGCCCGCCGAATACGTTCGGACAGGCAGGTTGAGGA
>JADGGK010000137.1 GCA_019689975.1 Pseudolabrys sp. | reverse complement strand
CGCTACCTGCCGCCCTACAGCCCCGACCTCAACCCAATCGAGCAGAGCTTCGCCAAGCTCAAGGCGCACCTACGCAAAGCCAAGAAACGCACGATCCCCGCACTCTATGACTGCATCGGACAGGCGCTCGGCACGTTCCAGCCCAACGAATTCCGCAACTACTTCAGAAACGCCGGATACGCTCCAACCTGATCGGATTCTGCTCTAGTCCGGATGGAACGAAACTAAATACAGGGCTTCCCATTCCGTTGCGATGCCACCCCCGAATGTCGCTTCGCTCCACACGGGATACGGCGCTTAATCGCGGCATTACCTTGGATACCAAAGCTCGACCCGCCCCGGCGTCGCCCCGCGCCGCCCCGCCTCGCTCGGCGAGGGGCGATAGACCTTGGCGATGAAGGGTGGCGCGTGCCGATCGAGAAAGTGCTCGACACTCGGCAACGTCGCCAAGAATGCGCGCGCTAGATCCGCAAACGGCGCCGTCCCGACAATCACCAGCAGGCCGACGCCATGCCGCATGACCGCGTTGCGCTCGTTCGGTTTGTAGCGAATGCGTTTATCGTGGGTCAGCGCGATCCAGCCCCGCCGACCGACCTCCGCGAGCCACACGTCGTCCGGCGTGTCATGACCAAAATGATCGCTATGGCGCTCGACAGTCAGGCCGCCTGCTTTCAGAATCTCGCCGAACTGCTTGCCAAGGTCGCGGTCGGTGAAATAGCAGCGCGTCAAGCCGCCCGCTCATAGATGACGGCCTGCTCGACCTCCGACTGAGCGAGATCGTAATCGGCCGCGATGTCGGCAACCTTCTCACCGGCATCCACGCGTTCGGCGATCGTCGACGTGGCGATGCCCCTGCTCGCCACCACCGGGCGTCCGAAAGCGACACGCGGGTCGATGACGATCGGACGCTCCCCGCTCGGGGCCGCCGCCGACGGGAACGGATAGAGCCGCACAGGGAAGTGCGAGGAATCCCATTCGATCCGTTTCAAATGCTCCTCGAACAGCCGCCGCATGGCAAGTTGTCCAGATGCCGTGAGGTCGATCAGCTCGCCGTAGCGGTCGAGGAAAACTTTGCCCGCATCTGTGCGCAGCTCCTGCCGGAGCAGCAGCCGGTCGATACCAAGTGTCTTCTCGGCATAGGCGAGCGCGCTGCGCAACGCCTTGACTGGCACGCCGTGCTCGGTGCGCAGCGAACGCAGCACATGCGCTTCGATCAGGTTGGAAAACGAAAGCCAGAGCGGCTGGCGAGAGGCCGGCCGGATCAGCGGCGGAAACTCCGCCTTCCCTTCGGCCGTCGGATAGTGCCGGCCAAGCACCCACGATCGCAGCGTGGCGACGGGCAGCCTCACATAGCGGGCCGCTTCGGGAATGGTATAGGCGGGAGCGTCACGGCCGAATGCGGCACTCCTAGTGTGGCTGGCGCTCATACAGGAATCATAGAAAAAAAACGCAGGATTGTCAGCCTCCAAAGGCGCTCGCGCCTCCGCACGAGGCTAATTGCGGCCCACCTTGGCTCAAACATCTGCCGCGGCCCCTACTCCTCCTCCTTCACCCCGTATGCCAGCTCGTTGCCCTTGGCGCCGTAATATTTGAACGGCAAAAACTTGCCGCTCATGGCGATCCGGACGCGGTCGCCCTTGGGATCGCTCTGGCGCGCGATCTCCATGTCGAAATCGATCGCCGACATGATGCCGTCGCCGAACTCCTCCTCGATCAGCGCCTTCCAGGCCGGCCCGTTGACCATCACCAGTTCGTAGAAACGGTAGATCAACGGATCGGTCGGCGGCATCGGCGTGCCGGTCCCGCGCATCGGCACCTCGTTGAGCAGCGCCTCCTCCGCCTTGGACAGCCCGAACAATCTGGCGGCATTGGCTGCCATCGGCTTGGTCATCTTGTGCTGGCCCAAGATGGCGCCGACGATCATCACCGGCGACATGCCGCCGATCTCGCCGCAGATATGTTTCCAGCTCCAGCCCTTCTCGCGCTTGATGTCGAGCAGCTTCTCGGTCAATTCGGCCCGTGTCATGTCCCGCTCCCTTGTGTCAACGGCCCCGACGCCGGCGATGCAAGTATCGCACCAAACCGGCCCGCTTGAAAAAACTTGCCGCGCGTGCGACCCGAAGGGCCATGACGGCCGAGGTCAGAATCGAAGGCGGCGCGCCATTGAGGCCGCACGATTTGCGGGCGGCCGTGCTCGGCGAGGTGCACGCCCGCCCGTTCACGGCGATGGAGACCCCCCGCCGCGTGCTGCACTTCGCCTTCGATACCACCGGCGAGGCGGCTAGGCGCGACCGCGCCGCCTTCGCCGACTTCTGTCGGCGGCGCGGGCTCGACCCGCTCGAGGAAGCCGTCAAGCATCACCGCGTCACCCTCGGCGGGGTGGCGCTGCGCTGGGAGCAGCACTCCGAATTTACCACCTATACCTGGGAGATGGCGGCCGACGGCAGCGCGCCGTTTCATCCCTCGGCGGCGTCGCTTGCCGGCGCCATGGCCGGCCTGCCGCAGCCCGGCCCGCTTCTGGTCGCGATCGACCTGCACCTCGTCGGCGAAAAGAAGCCGAAGATCGCGCCCGCCCCGTTGTTCGACCGCGCCAGCCTCGCGGTGGCGGAAAACGCCGAGGGCGACGCGCTGTTCGCCACTGATTTCCAGGTCGACGCCGGCGGCTTCGTGCGCATCCTCGTGGTCGACCGAGGGCTCGGCCCCGAGCGCGCCGGCGCGCTGGTGCAGCGGCTGATCGAGGTGGAAACCTACCGCACGCTGGCGCTGCTCGGCTTACCGGAGGCGCAACGCCTCGCCCCCTCGATTGGCCGCATCGAGACGCGGCTCGCCGAAGTGACCGAGGAGATGCGGCGCACCGAAGAGCTCGTCGACAATCACCGCCTGCTCGACGAGTTGACCGAGCTCGCCGCCGAACTGGAGGCGGGGGCGGCGGCGAGCCTGTTCCGCTTCGGCGCCAGCCGCGCCTACAACGAGATCGTGCGACTGCGCCTGGAGACCATCGGCGAGCGCAAGGTCGAGGGCTTCCCCACCTGGACGTCGTTCCTGGCGCGGCGCATGGCGCCGGCCATGCGCACCTGCGTCACCACCGAGGAGCGGCAGGAAACCTTGTCGGAGAAGCTCGCGCGCGCGGCGAACCTGCTGCGCACGCGCGTCGACGTCGAGCTCGAACGGCAGAACCGCGACCTGCTCAAGTCGATGAACGAGCGCACGCGGCTGCAATTGCGGTTGCAGACCACGGTCGAGGGTCTCTCGGTCGCGGCGGTGAGCTATTACATCGTCGGCCTGTTCGGCTATCTGATGAAGGGCCTGCACGACGAGGGCGTGCCGGTCGACACTTCGCTCGCCACCGCGCTGTTCGTGCCGGTCGCGGTGGTCTCGATCTGGTGGGTCGTGCGGCGGGTCAGGCGACGACATATCGCGGGCAAGGAGTAGTCGGCGACGCGCCACGCGCCGCCGCCACGCTCTCCCCCTGTGGGAGAGGGAATCTGTCGCCACGTCATGCCAAGGAGACGATGCCATGCGCAGCGAACGGTTCGATTTCCCCAACGCCCGCGGTGAGAAGCTCGTCGCTGTGCTCGATCTGCCGCTGGGCGAAGCGAGAGCCTACGCGCTGTTCGCGCACTGCTTCACCTGCGGCAAGGACAATCTTGCCGCCAGGCGCATCGCCGAGCGGCTGGCGCTGCATGGCATTGCCGTGCTGCGCTTCGACTTCACTGGCCTCGGCGGCAGCGAAGGCGAGTTCGCCAATACCCATTTCTCCTCCAACGTCGACGATCTGGTGGCGGCGGCCGATCACTTGCGCGGGACGCGGAGGGCGCCCGCCGTCCTCATCGGCCACAGCCTCGGCGGCGCCGCGGTGCTCGCCGCCGCGCACCGGATCGCCGAGACTCGCTGCGTGGTGACGATCGCGGCGCCCGCCGACCCAGCCCACGTCACTGGGCTGTTCAAGGAGCGGATCGGCGACATCCGCGACACGGGCGAGGTCGAGGTCGTGCTCGCCGGACGGCCGTTTCGGATCAGGCGCGAATTCCTCGACGACGTCGCCGAGCAGGCGTTGACGGAGCGCGTCGCGCAGCTGCGCCGGGCGCTGCTGATCTTCCATTCGCCGACCGATGCGCTGGTCGGGATCGACAACGCCTCGCGCATTTTCGCCGCGGCCAAGCATCCCAAGAGTTTCGTCTCGCTCGCCGGCGCCGACCATCTGCTCGGCGACCGGCACGATGCGGAATACGTGGCGAACGTGATCGCGGCCTGGTTGGGGCGCTATCTCGACGAGCCGGCGAGCACGGCGACGGCGAAAAGCGAGGCCGGGGTGGTGACCGTGCGCGAGACGCGCGCCGGAAAATTCCAGCAGGAGGTGTCGAGCGGGCCGCACCGCTTCCTCGCCGACGAGCCGGTGTCCTACGGTGGGCTCGACAGCGGGCCCGGGCCCTACGAACTGCTGCTCGCCAGCCTCGGGGCCTGCACCTCGATGACGCTCAGACTCTACGCCGACAACAAGAAGCTGCCGCTCGAGCGCGTCACCGTGCGGCTCACCCACGAGAAGATCCACGCCGAGGACTGCGAGAACTGCGAGACCAAGGAAGGCGTGATCGACCGCATCGACCGCCACGTCACGATGGAAGGCGATCTCGACGCCGCCGCGCGCAAGCGGCTGTTGGAGATCGCCGACAAGTGCCCGGTGCACCGCACGCTGACCTCGGAGATCGACATCCGTACGTTCGAACAAGCGCCGTAGCCCATCGTCCGTTCGTCCCCGCGAAAGCAAGGACCCAGTCTTTGGATC
>JADGGK010000136.1 GCA_019689975.1 Pseudolabrys sp. | reverse complement strand
GAGTGGGAGTAAGGCGGTATCCCAACGGATGCTCAGGGATGGACCGGCGTACGGACCGGCGACCGATGTGGAAAGACAGGCGTCGATCGTAGCCGGCAGGTCGGTGGCATGCGATTGGATCGGGGCCGGCTTCAGCGCGTTACGGTCTCGCCATGGCCGATTCCGGATGTCGGCCCGCCCGTTGTGGAACCAGGACCAAGGCGGCGATAATGAAGGCCGCGATGACCGCCGATGCGACAGGGCGGCTCAGATTGAGCCCGCCGCTGCTGACGGGTTTGTCGAGCAAGTCGCCGACTGTTGCGCCGAGCGGACGTGTCAGGATGAATGCGGCCCAGAACAAGAGCACGTGCGAGACCGTCGTCCAACAATAGAGCGCGGCGACCACCGCCAGCGCGGCTCCGAAGACAAGCGCGCCGCCCTCATAGCCGAGCCCGCCGGTATCGGCGAGCCAGTCGCCGAGCGCGGTGCCGAGAGTCTGCGAGAACGTGATCGTCACCCAGTAAAATACCTCGACTTTGGGAGAAGAGACGGTTTGGACGTCTATGGAGCCCGTCGCCCAATGCCACAGCGCAAGGGACGCCAAAACGAGGCCGAAGAGAATTGAAGCGCCGCCGGTGTAGCCAATCCCGAATGAGCGATCGAAAAGGTCTGCCATTGTCGTGCCCACCGTCGTTGAGGCCACGATGGCCAGCCAATAGATCCAGGGATTGAATTTTTTCGTTACGATTTGCGCCACCACGGCCGCAACAAATATGGCCAGGAATATCGCGGTACCGATCAGGTAGCCGCCATTTTGAGCATTCTTGTCGGCATGGAGCATGGTCATAGTGACGGTATCGCCTCCGGTTTCCCCGAGCGTTGTCGCCAGGATCTTGATGATCCAGAAGGCGAAGGTGACTTCCGGGACTTTGCTGAGGGCAAATCTCTGTTCGTCGTTCATCATGCCATCCGATTCTGGGGAAGGGAGTGCCGGGAGACTGCCGGATCGCGGTGTTCAGCGCCGCGCTCCGGCGTTCGCATGTTGAGCGTCTTGCGTCTGCAAGGTGCGCGGTCTCTTCGTGAAATCCGATCGGTCGGGGTCCGGTCCTTCCGCCTTGTT
The DNA here is from genome assembly GCA_019689975.1 of Pseudolabrys sp. Lineage (GTDB taxonomy): Bacteria > Pseudomonadota > Alphaproteobacteria > Rhizobiales > Xanthobacteraceae > Pseudolabrys. The sequence continues at coordinate 3,853 of JADGGK010000136.1, read as the reverse complement.
CTCGAGCACCTTGCCGGTGACGGCGTCGACTTCGATCTCTTGAGCGGCCGACGCATTCTTGATGGCGAACGAATAGCGGAGACCGCTGCCACCGTGCCCGTGCTCGGGTTCTTCATCCGTCACCGTTCCCGGATGAGCCGCGAGGGCGATCTGGCGCGATGGCAATCTTTGCCTGTGACGCGAGGTACTCGCCGCCATCGGCGAATGCGGGGCGCGACAACGCAAGCAGCGTGGCGGCGGCACTCAGGAAGCGGAGGGGCCGCGAAAATCGGCAGGTCATCTGGTACACCATTCTCCAAGTAGACGCGCGAGCACGGCGACGCTCGTGGCCCTGCCGCCCCATTGCCGGAGTGACACGAGACCGTGAGAGAATTAGGGCAGAATGAGCCCGGTGCCGTCCGACATGTGGTTGGAATTCGGAATGGCGTGATTCCGGGCGGGATGAGGCTATCTGATCAGGCGGTAAGGTCAATCGGCTTGTCGATGAGCATGGTGTGGAGTGTTTGCCAGCCATCGACCTTGCGCATGTTGCTCTGGCCGGAAGCGAGCAGAGCCCAGAACAACATGGCTGCGGTGTCGGCCGATGGCAGCGCGGTCTGCGTCTTGATCCTGCGTTTGAATTCCTCGTGCAGCCGCTCGATCGCGTTGGCGGTGCGAACGCCGCGCCACCGATTTGGCGGCAGCCGCGCGAAGGTGAAGAGGCGCTCTCCGGCCTCCTCGAGACTGTCGGCGACGGCGCTGGTAGATCCGTCGATCCTCTATGCTCCATCGCGCGCGACGGCGGCGGGCGCGGAGCAATGCGGGATCATCGTCACCGATAACGAGTGCCATGTTGACCCGCCGCTTCGATAGACAATCGCCCTTGAGCGGACATCGGGCACGATCCTTCGCCTTCGAATAGAAGAAACGGCCATGTTTGATGGGTCGTGCGGGGCGCAAGATGCGTCCTTTCGAGGGCACTTAAAGACGTCGTGCCCGGCGTCGTAACGGAAGCGCCGGAGCGGTACGCGGCCTTTCGGTCGGACCGGAACTGGCGGCCGGCGACGGCGCGCTCGGCTTCTGGAAGGCGCTCGACGGGGTGTGGCCGAAGACGCGGGTGCAGCGCTGCTGGGTGCACAAGACCGTCAACGTCCTCAACATGCTGCCCAAGAGCCTGCACGGCAAGGCCAAGCGCGCGCTGCACGACATCCGGATGGCCGAGACCCGGAAGGATGCCGAGGCCGCCTTCCACACCTTCACCGACAGCTATGGGCGCAAATACGAAAAGGCGGCGGACTGCCTGCGCAAGGACCGCCATACGCTGCTCGCCTTCCACGACTTCCCGGCCGAGCACTGGAAGCATCTGCGCACGACCAATCCGATCGAGAGCACGTTTGCGACCGCGCGGCACCGAACGGTCCGATCGAAGGGGTGTCTCTCCAACAAGACCGCGCTCGCCATGATCTTCAAGCTGGCGCAGGCCGCCGAGAAGCGCTGGTACCGCCTGCGCGGCCACAACCAGTTGCCCAAGGTGATCCGCGGAGTAAAGTTCGGCGACGGTATGGAGGTCGTCAGTTCAGAGGCTCAAACCGCTGCCGCCCGATCCCCGCCGCCACCAAGAAACGGCGATTGCTCCCGCTTGATGCCGAGTTCTCGATGTATCAAAACCAACATCCACATTCACAGAAATCTCTTACATGAAACTTCTGACATTCCCGGTTGCCAAGCTGCAATTTTTCTTCTTGATTAGGCTGGCGCCGAGGAGCTGCAAGCGTCGCGTTCCTAACCGAGCGCGATTCTCGGATACGATCGCACGCAACGATGCGCGACGCGGTCGCGAACGCGCACAGGGGGTGTTCGTGGATCAATGAGTGACTGATATCATGCACGAAACTCCCAAAGTTTCGGCGGGCGATACCACCGAGAGACTGGTCGCCGCCGTGGCGGCGCCGGCGGCGCCCGCATCCGCGCTTCCCGGGTGGGAGGTCGGCGTCGCTCCCTTCGGTCTGCTGACGATGACCTTGTTCGCCGTCGGCGTCGGCGTGATCACCGGCATCGGCGCCTACTTGTTCCGCGAACTGATCGGGCTCGTCCACAATCTGCTTTTTTTGCAGCAACTCTCATTCGTCTATGACAGCAGCGTCTTCACGCCGTTCAACCCATGGGGACCCTGGGTAGTTCTTGTGCCGGTCGCCGGAGCAATCGCGGTCACCTTCATCATTGCCAACGTCGCGCCGGAAGCGAAGGGCCATGGCGTCCCTGAGGTCATGGACGCCATCTATTACAACGGCGGCCGCATCCGGCCGATCGTTGCGGTGGCCAAATCGCTTGCCTCGGCGTTGGCAATTGGAAGCGGCGCGGCAGTGGGCCGCGAAGGGCCGATCATTCAAATCGGTTCGGCGCTGGGATCAACTCTCGGACAATTGATCAAGATGCCGGCCGGACAACGCATCGCCTTGGTCGCCGCGGGTGCCGGGGCAGGCATAGCAGCGACATTCAATACGCCGATCGGCGGCGTCATGTTCGCGATCGAGTTGATGCTGCCGGAGGTTAGTGTGAATACATTTCTGCCCGTCGCCGCCGCCACCGGCACCGCAACGTTTATCGGCCGCCTCATCTTCGGCCCGCAGCCGGCATTCAAGGTGCCCCCGATCGACGCGCTGCCGCTGACGCGTCCATCGCAGGCGGTGACCACTCTCTTCCTGTACGTGCTGCTCGGCGCGGTTTGCGGCGTTGCCGGCGCGCTGTTCATCAAAGCGTTGCACCTAGCCGAGAATGTGTTCGAGAAGATACCCGGGCGCTACACAAGGCACGCTCTCGGCATGTTGATGATCGGCGGCCTCATCTACGGCCTGCACGAGACGTTCGGCCACTACTTTATCGAGGGAGTCGGCTACGCGACGATTCAGGCGATCCTGAACGGCTGGAATGCGGCCGGTCCGCTCCTTGTCCTTCTCTTTGCCTGCAAGCTCTTTGCCACCTCGACCAGCCTCGGAGCCGGGTCGTCGGGAGGCATCTTCTCGCCGTCACTTTTCATGGGTTCGACGCTGGGCGCAGCATTCGCGACCTTGGCGGCGCCGTTGCTGCCGGGCTTCTCCCTCGACGTTCCAGCCTTCGCAATGGTCGGCATGGGAGCAATGGTCGGCGGCGCGACCGGCGCTGCAATGACAGCCGTCACGATGATTTTTGAAATGACGCTCGACTATCACATCGTCCTTCCGATGATTCTTTCAGTCGCCGCCGGGCTCGGCGTGCGCAGGGCGCTGTCGCGCGAGAATATATATACGGCCAAGCTCATCGGCCGCGGCCACGTGATTCCGAAAGCGCTGCATGCAAACATGTTTCTTGTGCGTGCCGCCAAGGATGTCATGGAGACGCAGTTCCTGCTCATTCCCGCCGAGACGCGGCTCGATGCGTTTCTACGGCAACTCGACCGTCGCCACGGCATGCGCCACGTCGTCGTCACCAAAGACGGTCGCATCCACGGCGCGGTACGGATCAATACCCGTATTCGCACCGGCATCGCCGACACCGGATCGACCGTCACGCTGGGCGACATCGCCGACCGACGCTTCATCATCGTGCGTGAGACCGATGTCGCATTCGACGTCATCAAGCGGATGTGGCGCAAGAACGCCATAATGGCACTCGTCGTTCGCGGAGACGATCCGCCTCTGCGCATACCGCGTCCAAACCGCATTCTCGGCATCATCACCAAAGAACACGTCGCCGACGCGGTTGCGGCCGGCATCCAAGCCTATCCGCGATGAGCCGCTCGCGGCGCGGTCGACGGTGAACGCGAATGCCGGCGCTGCGGCGGGGTCTCCGCCGCGAGGGCGGCGATGGCACGTGGTCGGACTTCGCTCGGGGGCGG
>JADGGK010000135.1 GCA_019689975.1 Pseudolabrys sp. | reverse complement strand
TCGGCGGCCGTGGCGCGTGCGCGGCGCACTCAGTCGAAGCGGCCGGCCGCGTGGGCGAGCATGGTGTAGACCTTGCCGTTCTCGGAGGTCAGGTAGGTGCGGGCGACGATCTGGCCGCGATCGTCGCGCGAGACCTCCTCGAGCAGCCGCTCGAATTCCTCGATATAGCGGTCGACCGTCTGCTTGAATTCCCGGTCGGAGCGGTATTTGCGGCGGATCTCGTCGAAGGCCTTCTGCCCCTGCATGGTGTAGAGCCGCCGCGTGAAGACGTTGCGCTCGCCGCGCTTGTAGCGGTCCCACAGGTCGACCGCGGCCTCGTGGTCGATCATCCGCGCGATGTCGACCGACAGCGAATCGAGCGACTCGATCGTGTGCCGCACCGTGCGCTCGTCGTTGCGCGCGGGCTCGCGCGGAAAATCATGCGCGGTCTCGTCGCTCTCGCGCGAGGCGCGGCTGAGCAGGTCGCTGAGCCAGCTTCGGCTGCCGTCGGCGGCGGGAGCCTCGCCGCCGCGACGCGGCGCAAAAGCGGAATCCGGCCGCGCCGCCGGGCGCGCGTTGCCGCCGTCGCGACTCGACGCGGGCTCCCCGCGGCCGGCCGAAAGCGACAGCGGCGGCGTCTCCTCGCGCTGACCGCGCCAGGTCGGTTCGGCCGCGTCGAGCGAGCGGCCATGGCGTGCGACGATGCGGTTGAGCTCGGCCAGCGCCTCGATCTGGTCGACGATGACTCTGCGCATCTGCGCCGCGCTTTCGGCGGTCTCCTGCGGCAGCTCGAAGATGCCGCGGCGCAGCTCCGCCCGCGTGGCCTCGAGTTCGCTGCGCATTTCCGCCGCCATCTGCTTCATGCCCGCCACGACCTCGGCAAACCGCTCGCTCGCCTGGCGGAAGATCTCGCCGGTATCGCCGGCGGTCTGCGTGAAGATCGAGCGCATCGCCTCGGCGGTGCGCCGGCGCTCGTCCTCGGCATGCTCGCGCATGCGCTCATGCTGCTCGGCAATCGCCCGCATGCTCTCGGCGCTCGACTCCGACACGAGACGGGCGACGTCGCGCGCGCGGGTCGCGGCGGCCTCGAGCGACTCGTCGAGGAGGCCGGCGAAACGGACGAGCCGCTGCTCGATGTCCTGGCTGCGCGCATCCAGGCTGGCGACAAGCTGTTCGAGCTGCGATCTCCGCTCGCTGATCGATTGCTCGCTGCGCCGGTTGCTGTCGTCGATGATCGCGATCGCCTGTCCCAGTTCGCGGCCGTGGGCGTCGAACTGGCGGGCGAGCCCGGTGAGATCTGCTACCACGCGCGAGGTGGTTTCGCGGAAACTGTTGATGGTCGTCTCCACGCGTCCCGTCGCTTCGCCCGTCGACGCGGTGACCTCCTGCATCGCCGCAACGAACTCGGATACGCGCTGCATCAGCGTGTTCTCGAGCGCGCTCATGTTTTCGTGCGAACCCGAGAGCACTTCCTGCAGCATGATGTTGGCCTCGCGCAGCCGCTCGAACAGCGCGGTGGTGTCGCTCCGCAGCATGTTGTGGGTTTCGAGCATCTCCTTGACGGTCGCGTTGGCGGTGGTCTGCGACCGCTCGATCGCCTCGAGCGCGGCGGCGTGCAATTCGCGCATGGTGCGGGAAACGGCACCGGCGGCATTGTCGCCGGCGGTGTTGATCATGCGCGCAATCTCGGTGCCGTTGTCGAGGATGGCGCGGCTGAAGGTGAGACCGCGCTCGTCGATCGCGCGAATGGCCTGCTCGGCGGCGGTCGCGATCTCCTCGGCGAACTGCCTGCCCTTCTGGGCGATGGCGTCGACCACGCCGCCGCTCTTCTGCGACAGGAGCGTGTTCATCGCCTCGGTGTGGCGGGCGAGCTCGCCGGCGATCTCCGCGACCTTGCCGGTGAAGCCGCGCGCGACCTCCTCGCCGACGCCGGCGAGCTTGCGCTCCGCCTCGCCGGCGGAAAGACGGATCGCGTCGCTGACCGAGATCGCCAGCGTGCCGAGCGCGCGTTCGGCCTCGGTGGTGTTGGTCTTGATGGTTGCGGCGAGTTGCTCGGTGCGGGCGTTGAGCGCGTCGGCGGCCGCCTTGGTGCGACTCTCGATCTGCGCCGTGACCGCCTCGGCGCGGCCGACGAGCAGCTCCTCGAAGCGGGCGATGTGGCTGTCGAGATTGGCGGCGAGCTCCTGCGCGCGGCGGCCGAGCGTCGCGTCGATTTCGCCGGCCTTGGCACCGATGGCGGTCGCGGCGGCATTGGCACGGGTGTCGATGAGGCCGGTGATCTCGCCGATGCGTTTGTCGAGCGCCCCGATCATGTCGGCGCCGCCGGTGGCGATCGCCTCGTTCAGCCCGGAAATCCGCGCGCCGAGCAGGGCGTCGAAGCGCGACATCCGCTCGTCGAGCGCGCCCGCCAGTTCGTTCGAGCGGTCGCCGACGCGCTGGTCGAAGGTATCGATATAGTTGCGCATGGCCTGCGCCACGTCCTGCGTGCGCGCGCCGAGCCGTTCGACGAGTTCGCCGCCATAAGTCTTCACCGTGCGGTCGAATTCGGCGAGATGGCGGGTGATCAGGTTGCCGAGCGTGGCGGTGTCGCGGGAGACCTTCTCGGTGAGTTCCGTGCCGCCGCGCTGGAACATGTCTTCGAAAGCCTGCAGCCGGGCCGCGAGCATGTCGCGCATCGCCTGACCGCGGTTGTCGACGGCCGCGATCAGCGCCTCCGCGCCGGCGCGGAAGTCGGCGGCGACACGCTCGCCGCGCGCGGCCAGTGTCTCGCTGATGCGGGCGCCGGTTTCATCCATCTTGGCCACGACGTCGTTGCCGCGCAGCGACAGGTCGATCGCCAGCGCTTCGCCCGTCTTGCGCAGATTGGCGTTGGCTTCCTCGGCGCGCGCGGCAAGCGTCTCGCTCATGGCGGTGCCGGTGCGCGTGAGCGCCTCGGTGAAGACCTGCGAGCGGTTCGCCATCTCGTCGATGGTTTGGGCGGTGCGCTGCGCGAAATCCCGCGCCACCTGGTCGAGCCGCGTCGTCATCACCTGCTGGACGCGCTCGGCGAGCTGCGCGAACTCGTCATGGATCGATTCGCTCTTGAAGGTGAGGCTTTCGGTCAGCCGTTGGCTGGCGGCGGCGATCGCTTGCGTCGTCCGCTCGCCGGTCGACTCGAGGCGCTCGAGCAGCGTGGAGCCGCGTTCGCTCAGCGCGTCGATCATGGAGTCCCCGGCGTGGCCGAGCGCCAGCGTGATGTGCTCGCCTTTCTCGGTGAGCGAGCGGGTGACGCGCTGCGCCACCTCGTTGACCTTGTCGGCGACGAGGTCGCCGACGGCGGTGATGTCGTGGGAGAGGTCGAGATGGACGCTGGAAATGGCGTTGCGCACCTGTTCCGCCTGGGCAACGAGCATCTCGCGCTGGCTGGTGAGCTCGCGCAGCAGATCGCGGATGCGCACCTCGTTATCGGTATAGGCGCGCTCGAGCGCGGCGACCTCGTTGTGCACCAGCGCTTCCAGTTCGCCGGCGCGCGCGAGCGCGCGCTCGACGCCGTCGCCCATGGCCGCGACTTCCCGCCGCACCGCCTGGCCCACGGTGACGACCGCGTCGCGCCCGGCGACCTCCGGCTGGGAGAGGCGCATCGCCACTTCCGCCATCGATTCGGCGACCACGCGCAGTTCCTGCGCGCGGCGCACGACATGGGCGAGCACGAAGAGCGCGATGACCGGCACGAGCGCGGCGCCGATCGCCGCCGTGGCCGCGGCGATGCCCAGGCGCGGGCTGACCACGAGCGCCTGCAGTTCGCCGCGGAAGAGATAGGCGGCGGCAGCAAGCAGCGCGAGCCACAGCAGCGAGGCGATGCCGGCGGCGACATAGGGCGCTCGCGCCGGACGCCGACGCAGCGCCTGGAGCATCTGCCCGATCGCGGCGCGATCGTCATTGGCCGGACGCAGCGGCGGCTCGTCGGTGCTCCATGCCGGCGGCCGCGGCTCCTCGCCGAACAGGTCGACCGCAAGCGGCGTCGCCGCCGGGTCCCCGGCCGGCGGCGGATTCGGCCGGTTCAAGGGCGGCGCGGCGTCCTTGTCGGCGGCTTTGAGCGCTTCCTGGATGGCGTCGAGCGCTTCCTTGGTCGGGTCGGGGGATTTCTGAGGAATATTCGCCATTGCGTCGGTCGCCTCGTCCCTGCACAGGTTTCCGGTCTCCCGTTCCCGGCCCGAGAACGGAGGTGCGGCGCGCGGTAACCTTTCGCGGTAACTTTAAGGCCGGGATCCCGCCGGCGCCTGATCCACCGCGCATTATCCTATCGGCTTGGCCAAACGAAAGAAACTATGCGGCGCGGGACTTTCGCGTCATCGTTAACCGATTGGTAACCATGTCCCGGGCGATGGAACCCGGCGCCGGCGCCTTGCGGCACCGTTAACCACGGCGCGCGGGCGCCCTGCGCCTGCGGTTTCCGTTTACCTCGCATTGGTCCGCGCCGGGCGATCCTCTCCGCATCAGGGACCGCCAGAGTCCCCCGGGAGGCCGCCATGGCAGAGGGGCTGCCCGCCTCGCCAGCCCGCGCGCCGGCTCGACCGGCGATCGACCGCGCGCATCTGGAGCGGATGACGGGCGGCGACGCGGCGCTCGCGCGGGAGGTCCTGCGCCTGTTCGACGGCCAGGCGGCGATGCTGTTGAGCGGCATGTGCGGCGCGCCGCCTTCGGCCATGGCGGTATTGGCCCACAGGCTGCGGGGATCGGCCATCGGCGTCGGCGCCTGGGAGGTGGCGCGCGCCGCGATGAGCGTCGAGCGGGCCGCCGCTCCCGCCGCCGGCACCGCCGACCGCCAGCTCGCGATCGCCGATCTCGCCGCCGCCATCGAGGAGGTGCGCACCGACATCGCCGCGCTGCTCGGCGACCGGTGCTGACCTCGCCGCTCCTGACCCGTCATGGCGCCCGCGCGCCTCTTCCCCGTCATCGCGCCGCCGCACGCCTTCCCGCGTCATTGCGAGCCCG
>JADGGK010000009.1 GCA_019689975.1 Pseudolabrys sp. | reverse complement strand
ACGGCCAGGATGAGTTTGGCGATTTCCTCGGTCGCCGCGGCGGTCTGAACCGCAAGGGATTTCACCTCCGACGCCACCACCGCGAAACCCTTGCCGGCCTGGCCCGCGCGGGCCGCCTCGATGGTCGCGTTGAGCGCCAGCAGGTTGGTCTGCCCGGCGATGGTGCGGATCAGCTTGACCACGTCGCCAATGGTCTGCGCTCCTCTGGCGAGGCCGGCGATCTCGTTGTTGGTCGCGCGCGCGTCCTCGGCGGCCAGCTTCACGACATTGCTCGTGTGACTGAGCTGCCGGCTGATCTCCGCGATCGACCGAGATAATTCGTCGGCGGCGACCGCCGCGGTCTCGACATTTGCCGAGGCCTCGTTGAAAGCCTCGACGGCGCTTTGCGCACGTTTCGTGGTGTGATCCGACGAGCCGAACAGCTTGCCCGCCGTTGCGCGCATGGCTGAAGCGCTGTCGGCGACGCTCGACAACAGCGTCTCCACGTGCGGACGAAACGAAGCGACGGCGGCCTCGACAAGCGACCGCCGCCGGTCCTGATCGCGCGCGGCGGCGCGCTCTTCCTCGGCGCGCCGCTGTTCGGTGACGTCCTCATGGGTCGAAACCCAGCCGCCGTCCGGCAGCGGCTCGTTCTTGGCAAGCACGACGCGTCCGTCGCTCGCCTGCACGTAGAAGCTGCGGCTCTTGCCGGAACGAACGCCATCGATGATCGAGCGGCAGTATGACTCGACGTCGCCCGAGAACAGGCCGGTATCCTTGCGGTGCTGAATCAGCTCGCGCAGCGTGCATCCCGGGCGCACGATGGCGGGCGAGAGGCTGTACATCTCGATGTAACGTCTGTTGCGGACCACAATTCGCGCTTGCGCATCGAACATGCACAAGCCTTGCGTCATGTTGTCGAGGGCAGTGGCGAGTCGCCGGCTTTGCTTTTGCTGACGTCGGTGCAGGAACATCGTCGCGGTGAGAACCGCGATAGTGCCGACCAGCACAGCCTGCCCCGCGAAGGTCGCGAAAAAGGTCATTGCGAGATGGGCCTGTCGGTCGTGGAACGGCTCGTGATATTGCGGCGCGCCCATTGCGATATGGTTAATGGTGTCGGCGTCCTCGCCAGGCCATCGCGGCGGCGTCACGTCGCATTGTGAAACCGTTTACCAATAGGACGCGGTCGCGCGCCCCACAAACGCGGCTTAACAGCTTCGCAAGGTTAATCGGCCCATAAGAAAACCGGTCGCATTGTCACCGCTGTGCCGCGGTGGCGACAGGCGTTTGCGGTAGGTTGCGCGTGAACAGGCTCTGGCATCGGCGGCGACGATGGGCGCAGACCGGCCTCATCGCAATGATGGTCACGCTTGTTCCGCGGCAGGCGGCGTTTCAGGATCTCGGAGCGCTGCTCGCCCACCAGCCGGGCGTGGCCAGGCGCGCGCATCAGTTCGTCCTGAACTCGCCTTTCGGGACCATTCATGCCGCCACGTTCAGCATGTCGCGGCCTCTCGGCACCGCGCTGCCGCATCCGCCGGTCTATGCGCTCGCCAATTTCGATCCTCTCGGCATTTCCGGCCCGATCGGAAGGCAGATATTCGTCGATCCCGACGCGCCGCTGCAATTCCCCAGGGTCAATCGCAGGGACAAGCGCGACTCCCTGCTCCATCGACCGCGCGCGCCGCTGCCGCCCTTGCCGCCTCTGTTGCCGATCGAGCCGGTTCCGAGATCGCAGACCGACGCCCTGCTGCCGACGGAAGGTCCGCTCGATCGGTTCGATCCCTATACGCAGTATGAATTCGCGACCATGCCCGATGTGACGGCCGAGCCGGCGCCACGCGCGTCGGGCAGGACCCGAAGGGACGTGGCCGTAACGGCGCCGGGACCGACGAATGATGACGAGATATTCTTTGTCGGCCGTCCCTTGGCTGCGTCGCGCGAGACGCTCGTCCCTTATGCGCCCGGTGAAGCGCCGGTGATCCGGCCGGGCGGCCTCGCCGGCGCGACGGAATTCACGCTCGCGGCGCTTTCTCCCGCCGCGCGTGCGGGCACCGAAGAGGGCGGCCTGAGCCTTGCCGCAAAAGGCGAGGTGACGGGACCGCAGGCGCGGCCGAAGACGCCGGCCGAGCGTCTCGGTCTTACCGGCAAGGAGCGCGAGAAGCAGGAAAAGTGTCTAGCCAACGCGGTCTATTTCGAGGCGCGCGGCGAGCCGGTGCGCGGCCAGATCGCCGTCGCGCAGGTGGTTCTCAACCGCGTGTTTTCGCCCTTTTATCCGAAGACGGTATGTGGCGTGGTCTACCAGAACGCCGATCGGCATCTCGCCTGCCAGTTCACCTTCGCCTGCGATGGCGTGCCGGACGTGGTGACCGAGCCCGACGCCTGGGCGCGGGCCAAGCGCATTGCCGCCGATATGCTCGACGGCAAGCTGTGGATGCCGGAGGTCGGCAAGTCCACCCACTACCATGCCTATTGGGTGCATCCGGACTGGGTCAACGAGATGAACCGCATTTACAGGCTCGGCGTGCATACCTTCTATCGCCCGCGCGCATGGGGGGACGGTTCCGACGAACCGCGCTGGGGCGACCCCAAGACCACGGCGGCGGAGACCCGCGCAATCGATAAGATGTAGACGGAGCGGGTTTTCTTATGATCGGGCCGCCCGCTCGGGCGACCGCCCCGTCGACGCGCCAATTTGTGGGCGCAATGGCTCGGATCAACAATATTCGCTTGGGCATCGCCGGCCGACCCTATATGGTCGCGCTTCCGCCGCGCGCGAGGCGCGGGATCCGCAGGGTTGGGAGGCCGCGCGCATGGCCCGACAAACGACGAGCGAGGCGACGGCGATCTTCCCCTGGCGCACGCCCTTGGTCATCCTGATCTGCGGCTGTCTCATCGGCACGATCGGTTACGGCCCGCGTGCCGCGCTCGGACTCTTCCTCACACCGATGTCGCAGGCCTATGGCTGGGGCCGCGACGTGTTCGGTCTCGCCCTTGCCATTCAGGTGCTGGCGTGGGGTGCGGTGACACCCTTCGCGGGCGCGATTGCCGATCGTTTCGGTTCGCTCCCGGTTCTGGCCGCCGGCGGGCTGCTTTACTGCGCCGGCATCGTGCTGATGGCTTATTCGACGACGCCCGGCATGCTCGACGCGTCGGCAGGCGTGCTCGCCGGTCTCGGCATCGGCGCCACGTCTTTCACGCTGGTGATCGCCGCCTTCAGCAAGCTGATGCCGCCCGATTGGCGCGCGCTGTCATTCGGCCTCGGCACGGCGGCCGGTTCATTCGGCCAGTTCCTGTTCTCCCCGCTCGCGGTCGGTTTTATCGCCTGGCTCGGCTGGCAAAATGCGCTCACCGCGCTCGGCCTCATCGTTCTCCTGATCATGCCGCTCGCGCTTGCCGTGCGCACGCCACCGATGGACGTATCGCGTGGCCCGGGCGAGGCGGATAAGCAATCGCTCGTCCAGGCGCTTGCCGAAGCCTTCGCGCATCGCAGTTACGTGCTGCTCGTCCTCGGCTTCTTCACCTGCGGTTTCCAGCTGCTGTTCATTACCGTTCACCTGCCGGCCTACCTCGTCGACCGCGGTCTTTCGGTCGATGCCGGCGCATGGACCATTGGCACCATCGGGCTGTTCAATATCATCGGATCGGTGTCGGCCGGCTGGCTGATGGAACGGATGCCGAAGCGCTATCTCTTGTCGGCGCTCTATGCATTGCGTTCGGTTGCGATCCTGGCCTTCATTTCGCTGCCGGTGACGACGACGTCGGCCGTCATATTCGGTGGATTCATGGGTCTGTTGTGGCTGTCGACCGTGCCGCCGACGTCGGCGCTGGTTGCCCTGATGTTCGGCACGCGTTGGATGGCGACGCTGTTCGGTTTCGCCTTCTTCAGCCACCAGGTCGGAGGATTTCTCGGCGTATGGCTCGGCGGCTTCCTGTTCGATCGTACCGGTACCTATGACGTGATCTGGTGGCTGTCGATCGCGCTTGGCATCGCTTCAGCCGTCATCAATCTGCCCATTATCGAGAAGCCGGTCGCCCGGCGCGTGCCTTTGCCGGCGTGAACGGGCTTGCGCCTCCTCGCGCCAGGCGCCATGAAGGTGCGGTTGGCGCATTGAGGCGGCGAGGGACGCGTGGCCAAGTTCAAAGCATTCGTGATCAGAAAAACGGATGGCGGCACCACGGCGGCATTGGCCGATTTCGACGAGGCCGAGCTGATGGACGGGGACGTCACGTTCCGCATCGAATATTCAACGGTAAACTACAAGGACGGGCTCGCGATCACCGGCAAGGCCCCGGTTGTGCGTCGTTTCCCCATGATTGCCGGCATCGACGGCGCCGGCACGGTGGAAAGCTCGACGAACCCGGCCTGGAAGCCCGGCGACAAGGTGGTGCTCAACGGCTGGGGTTGCGGCGAGACGCATCTTGGTTGCTATGCCGAGAAGGCGCGCGTCAAAGGCGAATGGCTCGTCCGTTTGCCGGCCGGACTGAGCGCGCGCGAGGCCATGAGCATCGGCACCGCGGGTTACACCGCCATGCTCTGCGTCATGGCGCTCGAGCGTCATGGGCTCACGCCGGCGCACGGCCCGGTCGTGGTGACCGGCGCGGCGGGCGGCGTGGGGTCGACCGCCGTCGCCATCCTGGCGGAACTCGGGTTCACCGTGCATGCGGTCACCGGGCGACCGCAGGAGGCGGATTATCTGAAGAGCCTGGGAGCCGCCGAGATCATCGACCGCAAGGAGCTTGCCTCTCCGCCGCGGCCACTCGCCAAGGAACGCTGGGCCGGCGGAGTGGACGCCGTCGGTTCCACGACGCTTGCCAACGTCCTGTCCATGATCCGCTACGGCGGCGCGGTCGCGGCCTGCGGCCTAGCCGGGGGGATGGACCTGCCGGCCACGGTCGCGCCATTTATTTTGCGCGGCGTGTGTCTTTACGGCATCGATTCCGTGATGTGCCCGCTCGAGCGCCGCCGCGAAGCCTGGAAAAGGCTGGAAAACCATCCGGATCGCCGGAAATTGGCCATGATGACCTCGGAAATCGGCCTGGATGGGCTGCCCGATGCCGCGGCGGCCATCCTCAAGGGAGCGGTGCGCGGCCGCATCGTGGTCAAGATCGGGTAAATGCGTTCAGGATTTGTCGACGAAGGCCGGGCATAACATAATCCGGAAGGCACGGGCGGCGCGCGCGGTGTGTCGAGTCGGGTGGCGTTCGGGGAGTAATCGGATGGTGCGGGGCGTATTGCTGGCGGTCGGCTTGTTGGCAGCAGCGCCGGCCGTGGCGGGCGAGATGAGCGTCGAGGAGGCGCGGCGCTTCGTGGTCGGCAAAGTGTTCCATTACACCTGTTTCGAAGGAACCCGCGGTTCGGGACGCGTCAATGCCGACGGCTCGGTGGTGGGATCGATCCAGATTCGCGGCGAGGGGCAAGTGCGCTACGCCGCGCTACCCCCCGGCACGATCCAGGTAAGGGGGGACTCGGTATGCGCATCGTTGCGCGGTTTGCCGATCCAGCCCTGCTTCAATCTCGAGCGCATCGACGCCAACAGCTTCCGTGGTTCGATCGCCGGCCTGGGTTTTGCCTATTGCGATTTCACCCGCGGTCATGTGCGCGCCCGCCTGGTGCATCACAACCCGCGCCGCGAGGAGCGCGCGGCCGCTCCGCTGGCGCTGCGTCCTTCGTTGACGGCGGACAGCCAGTAACCGATGTGCCGCCGCTTGAGGCGATCGCGCGGCCAGGGCGCAGCGTGAACTCCGACGCGAGTCAATCGAGCGCGAGGCGGAACGGACGGCCTTCGGCGGCCACCTCGCCTGGGCCGATCGCCTCGATGGCGCGGATCATGCGTCCGTTGCGTTCAAGCAGGCGGTCGGCGAGGGACACGATGCGCATGTTGGGCTGCGCGGTGCGCGAGGCGCGCCGCAGCGCCCAGGCAATCTGCATCTCGTCGCGTCCCGGGTTGAGCGCGCAGGCGGCCACATAGGCGCCGGCGGTCGAGCGGCTTATGCCGGCGAAGCAATGGATCACGATGGGCGCCTTGCGGTCCCAGGCGGTGACGAACCGGATCAGCCGCTCGACGTGTTCCTCGCCGGGAAGCGTGTAGCCGTCGAGCGGCGCGGAAATATCGTCGACGCCGAGCACGAGGTGATTCTCGGGCGCGATGTGATTTGGCCTTTGCACGCGGTCGGCAAGCCGCAACAGCGTGACCACATGGCGCGCGCCGGTCGCGTCGATCGTCTCATAGAGGCGCGCGAGCGGACAGACATGGATCATGGGACGAGTTAAGATGCCGCTTGCGTCATATCTATGGCGCGTTATGACGCCGGGACGTTCACCCCATCCCCCGGTCGCGCATCAGCCGATCGAAGCGATCGCGAAACCGTTGCTCGGCTTTTGCGGCCGGCCAGGACTCGAGATAATCGCGTTCGATGGCGCGCGGAAGCTTCGGCTCCGCGCCGAAGAACCGGCGCGCTTCGGCCGGGTCGAAGCCGGCAAGCCGGGTCGCCTCGAGATAGGCGGCGGCCCGATCCGCGGTCTTGATCAATGCCTGCAGCCTGTCGGGCGGTTTGGCCGGCAGGCCGAACCGCAGATGCACGGCGGCAAGCAGGCGTTTTTCCACCGCTTTGTAACTGTCGCCGATCACCGCTTTGAAGGGCGAAATGAGGTCGCCGATGACATATTCGGGCGCGTCGTGAAGCAAGACCGCTAGTCGGCCCGCCGCGTCGAGCCGGGGCACCTCGAGGCGCGCGAGCGCTTCGACCAAGAGGGCGTGCTGGGCCACCGAGAAGATATGCGGCCCTTCGGTCTGCCCGTTCCAGCGGGCGACGCGAGCGAGGCCGTGCGCAATGTCCTCGATTTCGATGTCGAGCGGGGAGGGGTCGAGCAGGTCTAGCCGGCGGCCCGACAGCATTCGCTGCCATGCACGCGGCGCCGTGCGCGATGTTCGGGGAGCGGCGGATTTCGGATTCATCGCGCGCAGGCGAGCGCGGCGCATTCGGCATGGCGGAAACAGATCGTCAGATGATCGTTGACCATGCCGACCGCCTGCATGAAGGCATAGACGACCGTGGGGCCGACGAATTTGAAGCCGCGCGCCGCGAGCTCTTTGGAAATCTTGCGCGAGATCTCGTTTTCGGCGGGGACCTGCCGCATGGTCCTGAACGCGTTCTGTTTCGGCTTGCCGTCGACATAGTTCCACAGCAGCGCGGAAAACCCCGGGCCGCTCTCCATAATCTTGAGATAGGCCCGCGCCGAGGCGACCGTGCCTTCGATCTTGGCGCGGTTGCGCACGATGCCGGTATCGTTCATGAGCCGCTCGATCTTCTTGGCGGTGTAGCGGGCGATTTTTTCCGGATCAAAATGGTCGAAGGCGGCGCGGAAATTGTCGCGCTTGCGCAGGATGGTGATCCATGACAGCCCGGCCTGGAAGCCGTCGAGCATCAACTTCTCGAACAATGCGCGGTCATCAAATTCCGGCACCCCCCATTCCTCGTCGTGATAGGCGACATAGAGCGGGTCGCACTTCGGCCAGGGACAGCGCTCGCGCCCGTCGGCATGCTGCGCGACGGCGCTCATGAGGCAACCGCCGCCGCTCCCGGCACGGCGAAACGCGCCCAGTCGGGCTTGACGACGCGGATGGCGATCCCGCCGCAGGTGAGCGGCGCGTCGCCGGCATCGGCCAGACGGTCGAGTCGCAGGAGCGCGAGCCCGCGGCCTTTGGCGACGGAGCCCAGCGTGCCGACCGGCTTTTCGCCGGCCATGATCGGCAGCCCCGAGACCGGGGCAAATTCGTCATAAGCGATCCCCACCAAGCGGTTGCGCGCGCTGCCGCGATGTTCGATGCGCGAGACCACTTCCTGTCCCACGTAACAGCCCTTGTCGAAATCGACTCCGCCGAGCTGGTCCATGTCGGCCTCGTGCGGAAACGTGTCGCCATAGATGAAATCTTCGCCGCCGCGGGGCACGCTGAGCGCAATCCGATGCGTTTCATAGGCACCCGCCTCGACCAGGCTCGCGCCGAGGTCGGCCGCGGCGGCGGCGGCAAGATGCGGCGGCAGCATGACGCGCAGGCCGAGTGCCGGCAGCCGGGGGTCGGCATAGCACAGGCCGTATTCCGTCCGTCCCGTGCCATTCCAGGCCGCCATCACGCCGAGGACTGGCGAGAGGTCCTCGACCAGGACCTTGGCGCGCAGCTTGTAGAAGTTGAGCTTGTCGACGAGTTCGGTCGCCAGGGCCTTCGGCACGTCGAGGAAGAATCCGCCTCCGTCATCGGCCGGCGCTTCGGCCACGATGAAGTCCACGACGATCTTGCCCTGCGGGGTGAGCAGGGCCGCGAACCGAGCGGTCGCCGGCGCCACCGAGGCCATGTCGATGGTCACCAAGCCGTTGAGGAAACGCCGGGCATCCTCGCCGGCGACCTTCACAACGCCACGGTCGGGAAGAATGGCTGCCTGCATGACCAGTCTCTTGCCCATATTGTCTTGCCAGAAACTGCCGCGAAACGTAAGCGCTGTTGACGGCGGCACAAGGATTTGGGAACGGCTCGACCATGGCCGAAACCTACGACTTGATCCTCAGGGGCGGCACCGTTGTCAACCAGGACGGGGAACGACCGCGGGATATCGGCATCCGCGGAGGCCGGTTTGCGGCCATAGGGGATCTGGCGCGCGCTTCGGCCGGTGAGGTGGTCGACTGCCGGGGTCTGCACGTCTTGCCGGGCGTCATCGACAGTCACGTGCATTTCCGCGAGCCTGGTCTCACGCACAAGGAGGATTTGGAAACCGGCTCGCGGGCGGCGGTGCTCGGTGGCGTCACGACCGTCTTCGAGATGCCAAATACGGATCCCGCCGCCACCACCGTGGAGACGCTCGCCGACAAGCTCAGGCGCGCGCACCACCGCATGCATTGCGACTTCGCGTTCTATGTGGGGGCAACCCGCGAGAATACGCCCCAGCTTGCGCAGCTCGAGGCGCTTCCGGGCGTGGCGGGCGTCAAGCTCTTCATGGGTTCTTCCACCGGCGACTTGTTGATCGAGGACGACGAGGGCGTACGCAACGTGCTCAAGGTGGTGCGCCGCCGCGTGGCCGTGCACAGCGAAGACGAGTACCGGCTGCGCGAACGGCAGCATCTGCGCGTTGCGGGCGACCCGCGTTCACATCCGGTCTGGCGCGACGCGACCGCGGCGTTGCTATGCACGCAGCGCCTGATCAAGCTCGCGCGCGAAACGGGCAAGCGCGTGCACGTGCTGCACGTGACGACCAAGGATGAGGCGACGTTTCTTGCCGGCCACAAGGACATCGCCACCGCCGAGGTGACGTCCGCGCATCTCACCCTGGCTGCGCCGGATTGCTACGAAAAACTCGGCACTTTCGCGCAGCTCAATCCGCCGATTCGCGATGCCGAGCACCGCGCCGGTCTCTGGGCGGCCGTCGTGCAGGGCGTGATCGACTGCATCGGTTCGGACCATTCGCCGCACACGCGCGAGGAAAAAGCGCAGCCTTATCCGCGGTCGCATTCCGGCATGCCCGGCGTGCAGACCTTGGTGCCGCTGATGCTCGACCACGTGAATGCCGGGCGACTCACGCTCGCGCGCTTCGTCGATCTCACCAGCGCCGGACCCGCGCGTATTTTCGGCGTCGCCGGCAAGGGCCGCATCGCGGTGGGATACGATGCCGATGTCACGGTGGTCGATCTCAAGCGGCGCGAAACGATCACGCACCGATCGATGGCCACGCGCGCCGGCTGGACGCCTTATGACGGCCTCACGGTCACGGGCTGGCCGGTCGGCACGGTGGTGCGCGGCAGGCGGGTCATGTGGGAAGGATCGCTGCTCGCGCCGGCGCAAGGCGAGCGCGTGCGCTTCATTGAAACGCTCGGCGCCTAAGGCGCAATCGGCCCAGCATCGGCCGGCAACCTTCCCGACGCGGCGCTCCGGCGTCGCGCCCGTGCCGTCCGGCATGCCGCCCAGGGGGCAAAAGCCGGCGTGAGCCGCGCGGGAGCGCGCGCCGGGTTTTCCCCTGCAAACTCGCCCCGCCGCGTCGAAGCAATTGCATTGTCGCGACAGTTCGGTATCAACGATGCTGCAGGTGCCCCTTCGTTTTCTTCCTTGGACGCCGCCGGTCGCGAAGGGTCGGAAGGATGGACCTCGATCTCCTCTCGATTCGCCTGCTGTGCGTGCTCATGACGCCGAGCGAGCAGGCGCTGTGGCGGCGCGGCGCCGGTTTGGCCTCGGCGCCCGTGGACGTTGAAGTGGCCGATGCGACGGCAGCGGCAGACAAGCTCGCGCGCGGGGGGATCGACGTCTGCATTGTGGATTCCCGCCTGCCGGCGGGCGATCGCGCGAAGCTTGCCGCGGCTGCGGCCGCGGTTCGCCCGAAGCCGTTCTTGGTGATTTCGGCGCCACGCGGGGCGGCGCGCCTCGAGGGTGTCGACGGCATGCTGCCGCGGCCGACCGGAATCGAGGAAGCGCGCAAACTCGTCGACATCTGCATCCGCCTGAAAGTTCCGACGCCGGTCTTGATCGTCGACGATTCCAGCACGATGCGCAGCATCGTGCGCAAGATCCTGTCCGCCAGCCGTTTTCCCCTTGAGCTTCACGAAGCGAGCGAGGGTCGTGCCGCGCTCGACCGGTTGCGCGGCGAAAAGTTCGGCCTGGTCTTTCTCGACTATAATATGCCGGGGTTGAACGGCATCGAGACCTTGTCGGATATCCGCCGGGATTGTCCGAACGTCGCCGTCGTGATGATGACGTCGGTGAGCGACAGCATCGTCGCCACGCGCGCACAGTTGGCCGGAGCGCTCGCCTTCCTGAAAAAACCTTTCTATCCGGCGGATATCGACGCCGTATTGGAACGCTATTTCGGCCTGCGCAGCTGAAGTCCCGGTCGCGCTCGCGGTTTGCGCCCGGTCATTGTCGCGGCTGGTCGAGCGAGAATTCGCCATGGCGGATGCGCGCGGCAAGACCTTCCGCCAGGACGGCCGTGGCCTCTTCGCCGTAGGTGGAGACGAACTCCGCGAGCGCGAGGAACAGACACGCCTGCGCCAGGCAATCGCCGTCGACGCCGTCCAGCCGCGCTTCCGCCCAGGCCTCCTGCAGATAACCGAGCGCCACGCGCTTCTGCTCGTGGTCGGTGACCGGCGCCCGCAAATGTGGCGTGGGCCCGATATTGCTCATGTTTTTTCGTTGCTCTTGACGCCCGCGTCCCGGTTCCGACGGGAACATCCCGTCGCCGCGGCGGAAGTTACCACGCAAGCGCCGCGCCGATAGACCGCAAGTTAAGAAAAGGTTAATTCGCGTAGCGCGCCGTGATGTCGCGCGAAATCCTGGCGCCTTCGTCGAGATAACGCCGTATGACGACGTCGGCAGCGGGGGTGCAGGTCCGATAGGTCTGCTGGAATCCCTGGTATCCGCGGTTGAAGCTCGCCACGATCCTGCGCCGCCGCTCGCCGCTCGGCGCTTCGGCATCGATCAGGGCCTGCATCTGCTCGCGCCATTTCTGGCCTTCGTTGGCGCCGCAGATCCCGCGCAGATAATGCAGGGCTCCCATGATCTCGGCGAGGCGTTGCAGCTCCGGATCGAACGGCGCCGGCGTATCGCTCTGGGCGCGCGCCGGTCCGCCACCGATACAACCCAGAACCACCAAGAGTGCGAACAGCCTTTTCATCAATGATCCACGGCGTTTCTTCGCCACGTTATGCGCCCGCAGCAAGGCGCGGGCAAGGAGCGCCTCAGTCGGCCATGCACGCGATCGCCGCCCGGACGATCTCCTCCAGCCCTTCGGTCGTGCTCAATCCGGCCAGTTCGGACGGCGCGAGCCAACGCGCATCGTCGAGCTCCTCGTTGAGCCGGAGGCTGCCGCCGAGCCAGCGCGCGGCGAAGCTCAGAATGACGAAGTGCCGTTCGATCCGGCCGGCGGCGTCTTTGCCGATGGCTTCGCGGTAGCCGGCGAGCGCGACTGGAGCGATCTCGAGCGCGGTCTCCTCGCGCGCCTCGCGCACGATCGCCTGGTGCAAGGTTTCGCCGACTTCGACGGCGCCGCCGGGAAGCGTGTATAGTCTGAACGCAGGGTGGCGCGCCCTGCGCACCACCAGCACCCGGCCGTCGTGCACGATGGCGGCGCTGACCGCAAGAATCGGCCGGCCTGGGTAGGTCCGTGCATCCATGCAAGTCTTTTATCGTCACGACCGCGGGCCGGCCATGGCCGGCGGCCCGCAACGCGCCGGATCTTACGGTCGGACCGCGGTAATGTCGCCGCGGTTGCGCAGGGACGGCGCCCCCGCATGCCGCCGCGCCCGGCCGCAGGCATCGCCTGCGCGCGGCGGACGGGCGGCAGCCCCTTGAAGTCGGTGCCGCTGCGGCGGCATGCTCGCGCCGCACGGGCGCGGCGCCGGTCCTGCCGCGGGGCGGCAAGGCGCCCGCCATCGGCTGGTCGGACCCATGTGCAGCCGCTACACGCTCGTCTCTGCTCCTGCGGTGATCAGGAACCGGTTCGGCTATTGCGAGCAACCGGTGTTTCCGCCGCGCTACAACATCGCGCCGAGCCAGCCGATCGCCGTGGTCCGGATCAGCGAAGGCCGGCGGCGGTTTGCCTTGATGCGGTGGGGCTTGATCCCGTCATGGGCGAGGGATCCGCGCGCATTGTCGCTTCTATACAATGCGCGCGGCGAAACGGTCCTCACCAAGCCAGCGTTCCGCGCCGCGATGAAGCGGCGGCGCTGCCTTATTCCCGCCGACGGCTTCTACGAGTGGCAGGCCGGGCGGGGGAGCCGGCAACCCTACTACGTGCGCGCCAGGTCCGGCGCGCTAATGGCTTTCGCCGGCCTCTGGGATAGCTGGGTCGGACCGAATGGAGAAGAGCTCGACGGCGCCGCAATCATCACCACCGCGTCCAACCGGACCTTGACTCACGTTCATGCGCGCATGCCGGCGATTCTGCCGCCCGAGGCGTTCGAGCCTTGGCTCGATTGCGCGGCGGTCGATGCGGCGAGCGCGTGGTCGCTGCTCGCGCCGGCGCCCGAGGATCTGCTCGAGGCCTATGCGATTTCCACCGCCGTCAATCGCGTGACCAACGACGATGCAAGCCTGCTGCGGCCGGTGGGGGAGCACGACGCCCCGCGCAGCTCGGCGAAGGCAACGCGCGGCAAATCCGGATCAATCGTCGCGGAGCCCGACGACGGGCAGCAGGATCTGTTCTGAAGCGCGTCTCACAGTACCTTGCCGGGATTGAGGATACCGTTGGGATCGAGCAGTTTCTTGAGACCGCGCATGAGGTCGAGCGCCACCGGATCCTTGTAGTCGGGAAGAATGTCGCGCTTCATCACGCCGATGCCGTGCTCCGCCGAGATCGAGCCGCCGTGCTTGCGCACCACCTCGAACACGACCTTGTTCACCGCGTGCCATTGCGCGAGAAAGTCGGCCTTGGCCATCGTCGCGGGCTGCATCACGTTGTAATGGATGTTGCCGTCGCCCAGGTGGCCGAACGGAAGCGTCTTGCTGCCCGGGATGAATTGCGTGACCGCGGCGTCGGCATCGGCGATGAAGGCGGGTATGGCGGCGACCGGCACGGAAACGTCATGCTTGATCGAAGCGCCGATATGCCGCTGCACCTCGCCGAATAGTTCACGGATGCGCCAGAACGCCTTGGCCTGCTCGAGGCTCTCCGCGATCGTGGCGTCGAGCACGAGGCCCCTCTCGTGACCCTCGGCCAGGATGCCTTCGAGTGCATCGCGCAGCCCGCTTTCTTGCTGCGACGAGAGCTCGATCAGAACGTACCAGCCGTAAGGCCGGCCGAGGGGATCGCGGCTCTTGGCATCGTAGCGGAAGACCGCCTCGACGCCGGCGCGCGCCATCAGCTCGAACGACGTCACCGCCCCGGCGGTGCGCTCGGCGGCGACGCCCAGAAGATCGACCGCGGCCTGCGGCGACGATACGGCGGCATAGGCGGTTTCGACCGCGCGCGGTCGCGGCACCAGTCGCAATACCGCGGCGGTGATGATGCCGAGCGTGCCTTCCGCACCGATGAAAAGATCCTTCAGATCGTAGCCGGTATTATCCTTCTTGAGTTTGTTCAGATTGTTGAGCACGCGCCCGTCCGCCAGCACGACCTCGAGCCCGAGCGCGTGCGCGCGGGCAATGCCGTACGCAAGCGCCGCCGTGCCGCCGGCATTCGTGGCAAGGTTGCCGCCGATGGTGCACGTGCCTTCCGACGGCAGCAGCTGCGGATACAGGCGACCCGCGCGCGCCGCGGCCTCGCGTGCCCGCTGCAGAGTCACGCCGGCCTCGGCCGTCATGGTATTGGAGACGGGGTCGACCTCGCGGATTCGATCAAGGCGATTGAGCGAGAGCACGATTTCGCCGTTAAGCGGGATCTGCCCACCCACAAGACCGGTATTGCCGCCCTGCGGGACGACGGCGGTGCGCGTTTCATTGGCGAGTCTGAGGATGGCGGAGACCTCCGCGACCGACCCGGGTCGGAGCACGACCGGCGTGTAGCCGCGATAGAGGTCGCGCATCTCGACAAGGTAAGGCGCCTGTGCCTGCGGATCCGTGAGCGCATATTTCTCGCCGACGATCGCGACGAAGCGCTCGAGCAATTGCGGCGCGATCGTCGCCGTCCGTTGCGGCTTGGCCTGCAGGTTCATGGGCCACTCATACTTTCGGCGCGGCGGCGCGCGCAAGGCGGTCGTTGATCGCCTCGCCCAAGCCGTGGTGCGGCACCGGCATCACCGCGATACTTGCGGCGCCCGAGGCATCGAGCGCGCGCAGGTGGGCAAACAGGTTGGCGGCGGCCTCGACCAGGTCGCCGCGCGGGGAAAGATTGAGCATGGGTCCGCGCGCTGCCGGTACCGCGGGACCGAAGGCGAGCAGCGCCTCGCCGTCGCGAGCGTCTTCCGCATTGAGTCGCAACCGCGCCTTGGGCGCATAGTGCGACGCAAGCATTCCCGGCGCCCGCGGTGCCCGCCCGGGAGCCGATTCCGACAAAGCGCTTCCCAGCACGCGCTCGATCTCGGCGCGCGGCAGGCCGCCCGCACGCAGCAGCGCCGGCTCGCCGAGGCAGGAGATGATCGTCGACTCAAGGCCGACCGTGCATGGGCCGCCGTCGACGACGAGGTCGATGCGGCCGCGCAGGTCATGCAGCACGTGCATTGCCGTGGTCGGCGACACGTGGCCCGAACGGTTGGCCGATGGTGCCACGATCGGCGCGCCGACCTCCTCGAGCAGCGCCCGCGCCACCGGGTGCGCCGGCACCCGGACCGCGATGCTGTCGAGTCCCGCAAGCGCAAGCTCGCTGACCGGGCAGTCCTTCCGACGCGGCAGCACCAAGGTGAGCGGGCCGGGCCAGAACGCTTCCGCCAGCCGCTCGGCCACCGGGTTGAACATGCCGAGGCGTCGCGCCGCCGCTCGATCGGCGACATGCGCGATCAAGGGGTTGAAGGCCGGGCGCCCCTTGGCTGCATAAAGCCGGGCGACCGCCTGGCCGTGACGAGCGTCGGCGCCGAGCCCGTAGACCGTCTCGGTCGGGAAGGCGGCAAGGCCGCCGGCGGCAAGACAGCGCCCCGCAGCCGCTATACCTGCGGCGGAGGCCATAACGACGCGGGTTCCAGGTTCGGCGGTCAAAGGGGGCTTCCTCGCGCTTGCGGCCTTCTCGGCCCCATGGTTATAAGACCGCTGCCGGTCGGAGTGTAGCGCAGTCTGGTAGCGCACCTCGTTCGGGACGAGGGGGTCGCAGGTTCAAATCCTGCCACTCCGACCAGACCCGCGATGATCCGCCGGTTTTGGTCGGGAAAGCCCGAGCAGGGATGTTCAATTGCCTCGGTCTGACCGGAACGCCTTGCCGATCGCGTTGAGGCGGGCGGCGCTCATGTTGACGCTCGGATCAATGCGCGACGGCGTCAGCGTTTTTTCGCAGCTGACGTAACCATTGTCCCACATCTGCCCGGTGCGGTTGTCAAGCGTGCGCTGCCAGCACTGGTCGCCCTCCATGGGCGCGACGATGATCGAGCCGCTCCTGAGCTGCTGCTGGTCGATCGTCGCTGCCGTCGGCGAGGCGTTTTGCAGCGCGGAGCGCCGGATCGCGTGCCAGTCTATCAGGACAATGAGGGCGACGATGCCGGCAACGAGCCAGGCCAGCAGCACCGCGGTTCGCGGGATGTCGCGCAGGAGCCAGCGGCGGTGAAGCGACACGCGATGCACGGCCATGGGCAATCACCCCGGGGAGCATGCGGGCCGATAGGTTTCGGTCCTCGGCCGCGTGCCTCAAGCTCGAGCCGCGCACTTTAAGGCAGCCATCGTTAAGAGATCGTTCGCCTTGGCGCCGCTCGCCGGCTTGCGGATAGGAATTCAGCCGCGACGCCGCGGCAAAATCCGGTCGTCGGGTCCCGACGACGCGGTTGCCCCGGTCGATCGATCGGGAGGTCTTGTGCGCCGCGGCCGCCGGCGCGTAGGCTTGCCGCCGATAACAAGCCCGCGCCTTCGAATGCAAGCGGGCGAGGGAGAGGAGCCCATGACAGCGCACATCCGGACGTTCAGCCTCGCGGCTGGCCTTGCTCTGGCCCTTGCGGCCCCGGCCGAGGCCTCCGAGCTCAAATTCATGACCGGCCCCCAGGGGGGCTCATGGATTCCGCTCGGCGGCCAGCTCAAGGATTTATGGGAAAAGGCGATTCCCGGGCTCGCGGTGCAGCAGTCGCCGGGTGCCGGCATCGCCAATGTGCGGGCCATCGAGGAAGGCAAGGCCGATATCGGATTCTCCAACTCGATCTCGGCGGTCGATGCCATCGCCGGCAAGCCGCCGTTCAACAAGCCGCATCATAACGTCTGCAATGTCGCGACCCTCTACCCGCAATACTATCAATTGGTCGTCACCGCCGATTCAGGCGTGAACAAGATCGCCGACCTGAAGGGCAAGAGCATCACGACGCAGCAGAAAGGCAATACCGGGGAACTCATCACGCGCCAGCTGCTCGAGGTGAACGGCATCAGCTATGCCGACGTGAAGGTGAGCTTCGTCGGCTACAGCGACTCGGTCAACCAGATGAAGGACGGTCATGCCGTCGCGTTCGGACTCAATACCGCCGTGCCGGCGGGTGCGATCATGGATCTGGCCGCCGCGCGCGACATCAAGCTGATCGACCAGTCCGACAGCATCGACAAGATGCGGAAACTCAATCCCGGCTATAAACTGATCACGATTCCGAAGAACAGCTACCCCAAGCAGGACCAGGATGTGCAGGTGATCGGATTCTTCACCCACATCGTGGTGTCGTGCAAATTGCCGGGCGACGAGGTCTATCAAATGACCAAGCAGATTGCCGCCAATACCCAGACTCTCGCCAACATCGTCAAGGATATCGGCAAGCTGGATGTGAAAGGCATGGGAGCCGATATCGGCGTGCCGTTTCATCCCGGCGCGGCAAAATTCTATAAGGAGGCGGGACTCGACGTTCAGACAAACTGACGGGACGACGCGAGGGACGGGTTGCAGCGCCGCGTTGCGCCGTTCGATCAGAGTCGCAGGGGCACGCCGTGAGCAGGATCGATCTTTCCTACGCCGGGTTATTTCGTCTGGCGATCACCGCGATATCGGTCGCGATGGCCCTCTATCACATGTGGGCGATCGCGTTCGGTTCTCCGGAGGCGATCTGGTATCGCGGCACGCACCTCGCATTCGCGATGACCCTTGTGTTCCTGCTTTATCGCGGATCGGGTAAAGCCGAAGGTTTGCCGAAACCGCTCGACTATCTTCTGCTCGTACTCGCGGTGGCGCCCATCATCTATCTGTTTGTCAATTACGACTATGTCGTCAACCGCATCTTTTATGTCGACGAATTGAGCTGGTCGGACATGACCATGGGGGTGATCATGACGGCGATGGTGCTGGAGGGCACCCGCCGCGTCATCGGTTGGGCGTTGCCGCTCACCGCGTTGGCCTTCCTCGTCTATGGCATGTTCGTCGCGCATCTGTCGGCGCAGAACATGATCGATCAGCTCTACATGACGGTCGAGGGCATATTCGGCATTCCTCTGTCCGTCTCCGCGGCCTATGTGCTGATCTTCGTGTTGTTCGGATCTTTCATGGAGCGCACGGGCACCGGTCAGCTATTCATGGATTTCGCGATGAGCCTGACCGGTCACACCGCGGGAGGCCCGGGCAAGGTTTCCTGCGTCTCTTCGGCACTGTTCGGCACGATCTCGGGCAGCGCAGTGGCCAACGTGATGGTCGATGGCCCGATCACCATTCCGCTGATGAAGCGTTCGGGATTCCCGCCCCATTTCGCCGCCGGGGTGGAGGCGGTCGCGTCGACCGGCGGACAGTTGATGCCGCCGATCATGGGTGCTGCCGCCTTCGTGATGGCGGAATTTCTCGGGGTTTCCTACGGCCAGGTGGTAATCTGGGCGCTCATTCCTTCGATCCTCTATTACCTTGCCTGTTTCTCGGCGGTGCATTTCGAAGCCAAACGGCGCGGTCTGGTCGGCGTGCCGCGTGCGGACCTGCCGCGGCTGAGCGAAGTAATGCGCGAGCGCGGGCACCTGTTCATTCCCGTCATCGCCATCCTGGTCGTCATGTATTCGGGCTACAGCGCGCCGCTCTCGGCCTTGGCCGGCGTGCTCGCCTGTTTTCCGGTGGCTGCCTTGCGAAGGTCGACCCGTCACTATGTCACGGTGGAAAACATTATCGCGGCGTGCGTCGACGGCGCACGCAACGCGCTGCCGGTGGCAATGGCCTGCGCCGCGGCCGGCGTCGTCATCGCGGTGGTGACGCTTTCCGGGCTCGGCATCGTGTTCACCCAATATGTCGTTCATCTGTCGCAAAATTATCTTCTGCTTGCACTGGTGTTCACGATGATTGCGGGCATCGTGCTCGGCATGGGCATGCCAACGACGCCCGCCTACATCATCATGACGGCGTTGCTGGTACCGGCCATCGTGAAATTCGGCGTCCCGCTGCCGGCCGCGCACATGTTTGCTTTCTACTTCGCGATTCTTTCGGCCATCACCCCGCCGGTCGCACTCGCCGTCTATGCGGCGGCCGGTCTCGCCAAGTCCGATCTGTGGGTCACCGGCTGGGCGGCGGTACGGATCGCGGCCACGAGCTTCATCGTTCCCTTCATGTTCGTCTATGCGCCGGAACTGCTGATGATCGGGGACTGGCCGAAAATCGCATGGGCGAGCCTCACCGCAAGCTGCGGCGTCGTCATCTTCGCGGCCGGCCTGCACGGCTATTTTTGGACGCATTCGCGACACTGGCAGAGCGTGTTGCTGGTAATCGGTGGTTTATTGCTGATCGATCCGCACGTGATCACCGACGTGATCGGCGCGGTAATCGCCGCTTTCGTGATTGCCGCGCAGGTATTCGCCAGGCGGGCGGTGCCGAAGGTCAAAGTTGCAACGAAATGACCGGTAAGACCGAAAAGCTGCGTAGCCATCGCTGGCTGGGCGTCGAAGACCTGCGCGCGTTCGGTCACCGTTCGCGGCTGCGCCAGGCCGGCTTCGATGCCAAGGATTGGCAGGGCAAGCCGGTCATCGGCATCATCAATACCTGGAGCGATCTCAACCCCTGTCACGGCCATCTGCGTGCCCGCGCCGAGGACGTCAAGCGCGGCGTCCTGCAAGCGGGCGGCTTTCCGGTCGAACTGCCGGCAATGTCGCTCGGCGAGATCTTCGTCAAGCCGACGACGATGCTCTATCGCAACCTGCTGGCGATGGAGACCGAGGAACTCTTGCGCAGTCATCCGATCGACGGCGCGGTGTTGATGGGCGGTTGCGACAAGACCACGCCCGGCCTGATCATGGGCGCGATCAGCATGGGAATTCCCTTTATCTACGTTCCCGCAGGCCCCATGCTGCGCGGCAACTGGCGCGGCGAATATCTCGGATCCGGCTCCGACGTGTGGAAATACTGGACCGAGAAGCGCGCCGGCAATCTCGGCGACGCGGAGTGGAGTGAGATCGAGGGCGGAATCGCCCGCTCCTTCGGCACCTGCATGGTCATGGGAACGGCCGCGACCATGATGGCGATTGCGGAAGCGCTCGGGCTTGCGCTGCCGGGCGCGTCGTCGATCCCGGCGGTCGATTCCAACCATCCTCGCATGTGCAGCCTTGCCGGCCGGCGCATCGTGGAGATGGTGTGGGAAGATCTCGTGCCCGGCAAGATCATGACTTGCGCCGCCTTCGACAACGCCATCCGGGTGCACATGGCCATGGGCGGATCGACCAACGCGATCATCCACGTCATCGCCATGGCGCGGCGTGCCGGTATTGCCTTGACCATGGACCGCTTCGATCAGCTATCGCGCGAGGTGCCGGTCATCGCCAATGTGCGGCCGTCGGGTAAATATCTCATGGAAGACTTCTTCTATGCCGGCGGATTGCGGGCGTTGATGCAGAACCTGCGCGAGGTGCTCGATCTCGACTGTCTCACCGTCACCGGCCAGAGCATCGGGGCCAATATCGCAGGCGCACGGGTCTATCTCCCCGACGTCATCCGTTCGCTGAACGATCCCGTCTATCCCGGCGGCGCGACGGCCGTGCTCAAGGGCAACCTGGCGCCCAACGGCTGCGTCATCAAGCCCTCGGCTGCCGATCCGCGCTTGCTGAAGCACCGCGGCCAGGCGATCGCTTTCGAAGACTACAACCACATGCTGCGCGAGATCGAGCGAGAGGATCTTGACGTCACGCCCGACCATGTCCTGGTGCTCAAGAACTCCGGCCCCAAGGGAGGTCCCGGCATGCCCGAGTGGGGCATGCTGCCGATTCCCAGACGTCTGCTGGCGCGGGGGGTGCGCGACATGATCCGCATCTCCGACGCGCGCATGAGCGGCACCAGTTATGGCGCCTGCATCTTGCACGTCGCGCCGGAAAGTTTCGTCGGGGGACCGCTTGCGCTGGTGCAGACCGGCGATGAGATTGAGGTGGACGTGCCCGCGCGTCGCATTCACCTGCACGTCTCGGAGGAAGAACTCGCGCGGCGCCGCGCGCGATGGACTCCGCCCGCTGCGCGCTATCCGAGGGGTTACGGCGCGCTTTATTCCGCGCATATCGGGCAGGCGGACGAAGGCTGCGACTTCGACTTTCTGGGGCCGCACGGCGTGGTGCCGGAGCCGGAAATCCATTGATCAGTGCACGGCAAGACGCGCATCGCCGTGCACCGATTTGAAATTAGAAAAACTCAGAATTTGAATCGCTCCAATCTTTGCTGCGAATGAAATTTTTTATGGACACGCGTGTTCGCGTGGGCGAAGGCAATCCTCGCATTCGGAGCCATGACCCATGTCCTTCCGTTACCTCGCTGCGGCGAGTCTGCAAGTCGCCGCGCTGCTATTCGTCGCGCCTTCGGCGGTCCATGCGCAGGACGACGCTTCCACGTTGCGCGATATCGAGACGAAATATGTTTTCGGCTTTACCGAAGGTTCGGGCATCGGTCTCGAAGGGGAAAAGGAAGTGTCGCTTGATACGGAAGCACGTCTGGGCAAAGGCGGCGGACGTTATTGGGGAAGCGAAACCAAACTCGAGTTCGAGTTCACGCCCAACCAATACGTGCAATTCGAGTTCGGTCCTTTCGCCTCCGCCCACAGCATCCGCGACGTGCCCGGTCTCGACGACCGCAGCCGGTTCGAATTCGGGGGATTATTCGGGGAGCTGCGCTACCTGCTCGTCGAACGCGGTCCTTCCTCTCCCTGGTCGGTGACCCTGTCGGCCGAGCCCGAGTGGCGGCGCGTCGACGAGACCGGCGGCGAGCGCGTCACTAACGTCGAACTTGAGCTCAAACTCAATGCCGATCTCGAGCTGGTGCCGCAGCGGCTTTATTTCGCCGCCAATCTGCTTTACGAGCCGGAGGGCACCCGCGATCCGGATCACGTCGGGGCCGGATGGGAAATGGAATCGAAAGCCGGCCTCTCCGCTGCGCTTGCCTATCGGGTCCTGCCCTCGGTGCTGGCGGGAGGCGAGCTGTGGTACCTGCGCCACTATGACGGCGCCTGGTTCAACAGTTTCACCGGCGATGCGGTCTATGCCGGCCCGACGCTTTTCATTCAACTCAATCCGAAGATGTTCGTGAAGGCCGCTTGGAACGTGCAACTGCGCGGCAGCGACGTCGAGGTGCCCGCGGCGAGGCTCAATCTCTCGGAATTCTCGCACCATCGTTTCAAGTTGAAGGTTGCCGCCGAGTTCTGAAGGAGTTCGTGCCATGAGAGCTATTGTGTCGGCGGTCGCGCTGCTTTCGATGATCGGTGCGGTGCATGCGCAGCAGGCAGTGAATATCGCGCTCAGCGTCAAGGATCACCGCTTCCACCCCGCCGAGATCAGCGCGCCGTCCAACGTGCCGATCGTGCTGCGTATCAGGAACCTTGATCCGACACCGATGGAATTCGAGAGCGTCAGCCTGCGCGTCGAGAAAGTGGTGACGGGTAACGGCGAAGGCATCGTTCGCTTGCGGCCGCTTGCGCCCGGGCGCTACCGTTTTTTCGACGATTTCCACCAGGAGACGAACGGCGTTCTGGTGGTACGTTGATCAGGCCGCTAGGAATGCGCATGCTGTCGTTCCCCAGCCTCGATTGCGGGGCTTGATCGACGCAACGACGACCGCGCCGGGCGTCCGGTCGGTTGCTCGAAAAGGCGGCGCGACCTCTCGCCGCCGGGCCGGCGATGGAAGCGTGTGACATCGACGTGCGATCCGTCTAGAGTGCCGCGCCGCATCTGCCGGGCGCTCCTCCGGCGCGCGGTCAGTTTCCCGGAATCGGCGCCCACGGTACGGACACGGGCGCGAGGTCGACCCGCTCCCTTGCCATGAACGACGACATTCCCTTCGACAAGACGCTAGATCTGGTTCCCGGCAGGCTCGATGCGCCGATGCCGGGCGTGCGCCGCGTGATGGCGAACAATCCGGGTCCCTTCACTTTCAAGGGCACGGTGAGCTACATCCTCGGCCGCGGCAAGGTCGCGATCGTCGATCCCGGGCCGAACGATCCCGGGCATATCCAGGCGCTGCTCGATGCGGTGCGAGGGGAAACCGTGACGCATATTTTTGTCACCCACACGCACCGCGACCACTCACCGGCCGCATCCGCGGTCAAATCGGCGACCGGCGCCGCGATCTATGCCGAAGGCCCGCATCGCGCGGCTCGGCCTTTGCATATCGGCGAACACAACCCTCTGGACGCGAGCGCCGACCGCGATTTCAGACCCGACATTGCACTCAAGGACGGCGAAACGATCTCCGGCCACGGCTGGACCATCGAGGCCGTGGCGACGCCCGGCCATACCGCCAATCACATGGCTTTCGCATGGCGCGAGGCGAACGTCTTGTTCGTCGGCGACCACGTGATGGCCTGGTCGACATCGATCGTGGCGCCGCCCGACGGCGCCATGAACGATTACATGGCCTCGCTGGACAAGCTCGCGCGCCGCGGCGAGCAGATTTATTTCCCCGGTCACGGACCGGTCGTCGCCAACGCCCCGCGTTTCGTCAATGCCTATATTCTTCACCGCAAGGCGCGCGAGGCCGCGATTCTCCATCAGCTCGCCAAGGGCGCGAGCAGCATTGCATCGCTGGTGGACTCGATCTATGTCGGGCTCGACCCGCGTCTCTCCGGTGCCGCGCGATTGTCGGTACTTGCGCATCTCGAAGATCTGGTGGCCCGCGGTCGTGTGGCAACGGATGGCGAACCCGCAATCGACAAGGTGTATCGCCTGAAAACATAGGCCGCCGCGGCGCGCTGCGTTGATCTCCTCTCGTCGTGCCTGCCCGGGTCGCCGGCGCGCGCGACTCCGGACGGAAAACCGATCAGTCGTCGCCCCATCGGGCGCGCGAGCAGGTTTGCCGATGATGTCTCTGTGGCGCGCTCGCGAAGAGGGCCAATGGCACGAAATCGGTGTGATTCGCGTTAGCGTGGCGGCGTGCGAGGCGTCGGGCGTTTTGCCGGCGGCTTCTTTTCCGGCGCCGCGGACTCGGGCGGAAGATTGCCGACGGCGTCGTCGATATCGTCGAACAGACTGCGGATGCGCGCGGCATTGGCGCCAAAGTCGTGCGGCCCGAAGCGGGACGCGGAGCGCATGTCGATCGTCGTGCCGCCCGCGGCGGGGCGGATGCGGATCACGACGTCGTCACGCAATCCCATGATCGGCGAGCGCGCGATCGCTTCCACGGTACCGTCCCGACGTGCTCCCCCCGGGGGATGCGCGTCGACGACCTGCCATTTGCGGCGGATGACGAGGCCGAGCACGATGCGATAGGCCTCTTGGGGGGCGATGTCCTCTTCCAACGGCACAAGGTCGGGATAGGCGGTCTTTTGACGCGCCGCGGCAGCAGGTCCGGGATAGGCGCGGCGGTTCGGCGGCCGCTGGCCCGCGAGCGCGACGAAGGGCGGCGGATCGGCGGGGTCGCTCGTGATGTCGGTCAATGCGGGCAGGCTGATCGCGCGGTAACCGAGATAGGCGGGATAGACAAGCAGCGCGCAACCGAGGACGAACCCGCCCAGGGCACGACCGAAACCGGCATGCCCATGCTGCCAAATGCGTACGAATGCGGCGAACGCCAGAAGCACGGCAAGTCCGGCCAGCGCCAGCGCGGCCGCGAATGCCGCGAGCGCCGGGCCAACCTCCAGCAGATCGGACCGAACGACGACGACCGATAGACCTGCGACCGCCAACGCGAACAGCGCCAGCCGGCCTGACCAGGTCGCCAGTCGCGACAAGGGTTCGTGGAAGGGGGGTCGCGGCACCATGCCGGGCCATCTATTGCCGGCCCCGGTGGTCTTGGCAATCAAGTTCGGCGGCGGGTGCCGCAACTATTGTTCAGGCCACCATCGGAGCCTGGTCGGTCACGCGCATCGCGGGGCAGGATTCAAGCCGCCGGCGCATCGCGTCGGCCGTCACCGGCTCGCCGAAGAAATGTCCCTGCCCCTCGTGGCATCCTTGTGCACGCGCGAGAGCCGACTGCTCTTCCGTCTCGATGCCCTCGGCGACGACAATTTTGTCCAGGCTCGCGCCGAGACTGGCGACGGCGGAGATGATCGAGCGTGCCTCACCTTTCTCGCCGAGATCGCGGATGAAAGATTGATCAATCTTAATCTTGTGGAACGGAAACTGTCGCAGGTAATTGAGCGACGAATAACCCGTGCCGAAGTCGTCCAGCGAGATGCCGATGCCGAGATTTTTAAGCTGCTCCATGACGGCGAACGTGCAGTCGCTCTCCTCGAGGAGCACACGCTCGGTGATCTCGATCTCAAGCCGCTGCGCCTTGAGGCCCGACTTGGCCAAGGCCGAGATGACGGTGAGTGCGAGTCCGCGGTCGCGGAATTGCACCGGCGAGAGATTGACCGCCACCTTGACGCCGTGCGGCCAGCTTGCCGCCTCTCGGCAGGCCCGCTCGAGTACCCACTCGCCGAGCCTGATGATGAGCCCGGTCTCTTCCGCGATGGGAATGAACACGGCCGGAGGCACGTTGCCGCGGATGGGATGAACCCAGCGCACGAGCGCCTCGCAGGTCGTGATCCGGCCGCTGCGCAGATCGACGAGCGGTTGGAAAAACAGCTCGAACTGGTCCGTCCCGATGGCCTCGCGCAGGTCGAGCTCGAGCGCGCGTCGCGCCTGCACGGCCTCCTCCATCTCCGAGGCGAAGAAACAGTGACCGCCCCCGCCTTCGCTCTTGGCCGCATAGAGCGCCATATCCGCTTTTTTGAGCAGCTCGTCGGCATCCACGCCGTCGCCCGGGGCCATGGCAATGCCGATCGAGGCGCCGAGGTCGATGCGATGACCGTCGATGTCGAACGGCTCGGCCAGGGCCTTGACAAGCCTTTGCGCCAACCATTGGGCGTCCTGTCGGCGCTCGGTTCCAGTCTGCAGCACGACGAACTCGTCGCCACCGAGACGCGTGATCATGTCGGTGGGACGGATCACGGCGCTCAGCCGACGCGCGACTTCACGCAGCAACTTGTCGCCGATCGGATGGCCGAGCGTGTCGTTGACGGATTTGAATCGGTCGAGATCGATAAGATGAATGGTAAGACAGCTGTCGCGTTCATTGAGCGTCGCCAAGATCGCATTGATGCGTTCATGGAACTGGCGGCGGTTTGCCAATCCGGTGAGCTCGTCATAGCGCGCAAGGTGAGCGATGCGTTCTTGCGCGCGCTTCCGTTCCGTCACGTCCTCGAGGATCACCACCGAGCCGCCGTCGACCATCATCTGGCGTGACAGAGCCAGCGTGCGCTCGCCGTCGGGCGAGACCTGAATCTGATCGAAGTTGTTCTGCTGTAGAGCACGCGTGATCTCGGCGAATACCTCCTTGATGCGTCGACCCTTCAGATTGCCGGCACGCAGGCTATGTCGCACGAGCTCGGGAATGGTCATGCCTACGCGCACCGGAGCATTCTGCAAGTGCAGCAGTTCGAGGAATCGCTCGTTCCAGACCTGCAGACGGTCGCGTTGGTCGAGCATGCACAGTCCGTGCGACATGTTGTTGAGGGCAATGTCGAAGCGCCGGACCTGTTCCTCGAAGCGGGCGGCGAGGGCGGCTTCCTTGCGCGTCATGATCAGCGCCTGGATGATGACGTCGCGAATCGAAAGCGTGATGTCGATCATCCCGTAGATGAACAGGATGACCACGAAACCCAGGGATCTGTGCACCCAGTCGGGATAGGTGAACAGCGCGACCGCCAGCGGCAAAGCGGTAAGCGTGAGCTGGCCGAGCGCGATCACGGGGCGCCCGGCATTGCGACCGGAGATGCCCGCGGCATAGCCGGCCGCGGTCGTGGTCACGGCAAGCTGCAGCGCGCCGTCACTTGTGTCGATGAGCGTGAGCCAGCACAACAATCCGAGCAAAGCGGAAAATCCCCAGGCGCCGGTTTCGTAGATGAGCTCCCATCGCCTGATGACTTTCGGCTGATCCGCGGCCTGCTTGTAACGGCGGTAGAAAACTGCGGAGGCGACGCGCAGCATTCCAATCACGAAAATGGCGACGGAATTCGCCAAAATCCAATCATCGCCGACGCGCAGAGCCACGGCCGCCCCGGTGATGGAGCAGGCGATGGCCCCCACGGTAAGCGAGGCGATCGGCGCAAAGAGCGATTCGACCAGCGCGGCGCGGATTTCGGGCGGCAGCTCCGCATCCGCTCGGCGGATCTCCATCAGCTTCCTAAAGATCATTGGTTCTGCGCGGCCTTGTTCAGCCGACGATCCTAGCGGCCATTGTTCAACAGGGGGCAAATCGCGCCGCCTATCGCCGGTCTTGATGAACGACGGCTAAAATCGCCCGGGGCGATTTTCTTAAAATCCGATGATCCCGCGCGGGTCGCCGGATGGGAGCATGCTCCTAACAGGCGACGCCGCGGCGGGCGCAAACGATTTGCCGCCGGGCTGCGGAAGCGCGACTTTCGTTCGTAGTTAATTTGAAGGCGGCGAGTATTTTCGCGCTTTTTTCGACGGATCGCGGCCGCGGACATTGACCCGTGGATCCCGAAGATTGGTTAACGCGCAAGTGCATTGTTGTCGAAATTGCAACTTTCTGTTAGGGTAAAGAAAGAGTTAATCCGGTGACAGAATCCGGTGACAGAAAATGACAAACCTTGCGTGGTCGCACGTTGCGCCGGCGGTCTCGGGAGCTGAGGAACCTTTGTCCGCGGTTTCGGCGGAGCCTGCAGCCCCGGTGATCGACCTTATGAAAGGGGCCGCGGTTCGGAAGCTGTTCAAGCTCGAGCAGCTCGAAGTGTCCTGGGACGAACAGGCCGGAGCGCTCTGGACATTCATGCGGCCGCGCGGCCGGCCAAGCTACAATCCCGACTTCCTCGAGGATTTTCACGCATGGCAGCGCGGCATCGCGGCCATGTTCGCCGATCGTCCCGACGACATTCGTTATTTGCTGCTCGGGTCGCGTACGCCCGGCGTGTTCAGCCTCGGCGGCGATCTCGATCATTTTCTCGGCCGTATCCGAGCCCGTGACAGGGCGGCACTGGTCGCCTATGGCGAATCTTGCGTGCGCATACTTTATCGAAACATGCAGACCCTCGGTCTGCCGCTCATCACGATCGGGCTCGCCCAGGGCGATGCGCTGGGCGGAGGGTTCGAGTCGCTCCTGTCGTTCAACGTCATCATCGCCGAACGGAGTGCCAAGTTCGGCTTTCCCGAGACCATGTTCGGTCTGTTTCCCGGGATGGGCGCCTACAGTCTCGTGTCGCGCCGCACCAGCGCGGCCTTCGCCGAAGAGATGATGCTTTCCGGCCGCATTTACACCGCCCAGGAGATGAAAGACGCGGGTCTCATTCACATGGTGGTGGACGACGGCCAAGGCATCGACGCCGCGCGCGACTACATGCAGCGGAACAAGCGGCGGCACGTCGGCGCTCGTGCCGTCTACGCGGCCGGCCGCGTGGTGAACGACATCACGCTCACCGAGCTTGACCGCATCGTTCAGATCTGGGCCGATGCGTGTCTGTCGCTGCGCGAACGCGACTTGAAGGTCATGCAGCGCCTCGTGGCGGCGCAGGACAAGCTGCAGACGCCGCTGCAGGCGGCGGAGTAACCGCGACGGCGAACCCCGAATGCGGTGCGCCGCGACGCGCCCGGTGTCGTTATGGCGCGCCTGGCGCGGCGTCGGCTGCCGCCGAACCGATCATTTGGGCACGATGCCCGCGAGCCGGGCGGCGGCGCGCATGCGTTCGTAGTCGGCGCGGATGAATTTGGCGAAGCCCTCGGGCGTCATCTCCTCGGCCGTTGCGATTTCCGAACCCATCGCACGCAATTTGTCCGGTGCGGGTCCGCGCGTAAGTCCCTGCGCGATCGCTTTCTGCAGTTGCGCCACCACTTCCGGCGGCGTGTGCGCGGGTGCGACGATGCCGATGAAGCTTGCGGCGGTGAAATCCTTCACCCCGCTTTCCATGAAGGTCGGGACTTCCGGTGCAAGGGTCGAACGCTGCGCCGCGGCGACGGCGATGATGCGTATCTTACCGCTCTTGTGCAGCGGCAAGGCGATGGAGAACTCGGTCATGGCCGCCTGGACGGCACCGCTCAACAGGTCGGGCAGAAGCTGACCGCCGCTCTTGTACGGCACGTGGGTCAGATTCGCGCCCGTGGCGGCCTTGAAGCGCTCCAACGTCATGTGCGTGGCGCTGCCGATGCCGCTGGTCGCGATATTGATCGCCTGGGTCTTCGACAGGGCGATGAGCTCGGCAATCGTCCTTGCCGGCACGCCCGGATTGACCACGATTGCGTGCGGCACATAGCTCGTAAGCGCGATCGGCGCGAAATCCTTGAGCGGATCATAGCCGAGTCTGGCCTGAACGAACGGATTGACGGTGAGGGGTCCGTTCGAGCCGACGAGCAGCGTATAGCCGTCCGGCGCCGCGCGCGCCACCTGCTCGGCGCCGATCGAACCGCCGGCGCCACCGCGGTTGTCCACCACCACCGGCTGGCCGAGAGCCTTCGCGATCTGCTCGGCCACCACTCGCCCGACCACGTCCGCATTCCCGCCGGGGGCGAAAGGCACGATCAGGTGAATCGGTCGTTCGGGATAGGCGGCCCAGGCGGCGGAGGGGAAACAGGCGAGTGCCGGCGCAAGGGCAGCACCAAGGAGGAGATGTCGGCGCAGGATCGTCATGGCGTTCTCATTCCGCTGCTTCGGCCGTCGGCCATCTGTAATCCCGAAACCGCTGCCGCAGCGCAAGTTTCTGAATCTTTCCGGTCGCGGTATGCGGGATTTCGTCCACAAAAACGACGTCGTCGGGCAGCCACCATTTGGCGACCTTGCCCCGCATGAAGTCGATAAGTTCCTCCTTGGTCGCGCTCTCGCCTTTCTTGAGCACGACCACCAGCAAAGGCCGTTCGGCCCACTTGGGATGCGACACGCCGATGACCGCCGCTTCGGCGACCTTGGGATGGCCGACCGCCAGGTTCTCGAGGTCGATCGACGAAATCCATTCGCCGCCGGACTTGATGACGTCCTTCGAGCGGTCGGTGATCTGCATGTAGCCGTAGGGGTCGATTGTGGCGACGTCGCCGGTGTCGAACCATCCGTCTTCCTCGAACACCGGATCGTCGGCGACCTTGTAATAGCTCCTGGCCACGGCCGGCCCGCGCACCTTCAGGCGGCCAAAGGTCTTCCCGTCCCAGGGCAGCTCCTTCCCGTGGTCGTCGGTGATCTTCATGTCGACGCCGAAGGGCGGGTGACCTTGTTTCTGCTGGATGTCGAGCTTTGCCTCGCCCGAGAGTTGCGCGTATTCAGGCTTCATGGTGCAAAGCGAGCCGAGCGGGCTCATCTCGGTCATGCCCCAGGCATGAATGACCTCCACGCCGTAGACGTCCTGGAAGGTTTTGGTCATGGCGCGGGGGCAGGCGGAGCCGCCGATGACCACCCGCTTCAGGTAAGGGAGCTTCTGCCCTGTCTTCTCCAGATCCTGCAGCAGCATCAACCACACCGTCGGCACCGCCGCGGTGAAGGTGACCTTGTAGGTATTGAGCATCTCATAGATCGAGGCGCCATCCATCTTCGCCCCGGGCATCACCATGCTTGCGCCGACGAGCGGTGTCGAGAATGCGAGCGACCAACCATTGGCGTGGAACAACGGCACGACGGGCATCACGACGTCGCGAGAGGAAAGACCCTTGCAATCCGGAAGCGCGGCCATGAAGGCATGCAGCACGTTGGAGCGGTGGGAATAGAGCACGCCTTTCGGATTGCCAGTCGTACCGGACGTGTAACACATGCCGGCGGCAGTATTCTCGTCGAACTGCTTCCAGGCAAAATCGCCGTCGACCTCGCCGATCCACTCTTCATAGGCGACCGCGTTTCTCAGGCGGGTCTGCGGCATATGTGCGCTATCGGTGAGCACGACGTAACGTTCAATCGAGGGAAGCTTGTCGGCGATAGACTCGAGCAGCCGCACGAAGGTGAGATCAACCATCATCAT
Organism: Pseudolabrys sp.; assembly: GCA_019689975.1. Classification (GTDB taxonomy): domain Bacteria; phylum Pseudomonadota; class Alphaproteobacteria; order Rhizobiales; family Xanthobacteraceae; genus Pseudolabrys. The sequence goes on along the minus strand of JADGGK010000009.1, from coordinate 33,769 downwards.
GCGGTCTTCCGCATGATTGACGATCCACACGATCTGTTCGGCGAAAAGCCGCGGGTTGACGGTGTGATAGACCGCGCCGATGCCGAGGATGCCATACCAGGCCTCGAGATGTCGCGCGGTGTTCCAGGCCATGGTGGCCACGCGGTCGCCGAGCCTGATGCCGTCCTTCTCCAACCGTTGAGCGACCTTGAGCGCCCGCGCGCGAATTGCGGCATAGTTGGTTTCGACGATCGGTCCTTCGACCGATCGACTCACCACTCGGCGCGAACCGTGAAATTTTGCTGCATGATCGATGATGCGATGGCACAGAAGCGGCCAGTCCTGCATCAGGCCGAGCATGGCGTTTCCCTCCTTCCTCCTGGTCGGTTTGTATTTGGGCCGGCGGCTTCGCCCGACCGGAGACGAATTTAACGGGCGCTCGATGCGCTCGCAAACGGCTGCGAACAATCGATGTGACGCCTGCCAAAATGCCGCAATCCGGGGATTATATTTCAGTCCATGCGGCTGTTCGGCATCTTGCTGGCCTGGTTGGGCCTCGCCTGCACGGGGGGCTGGGCCGAGACGGCACCTTCGCCGCGCCCGCGACCCCTCGTTGCCGCGTCACAGCCGTCCCAGGGCCTTGGCGATCGCGGGCGCCCGAATTCCGGTTTGACGACGGTCACCGACCGTCCGACCGAGTGCGACGCGCGGCTCCTCACGATGGCGGTCGTCGCGTTCATGCCGCGCCTGACGGGGCCGGGCGTTTGCGGCATCGAGGACGCGGTCGAACTCAGGGCGGTGCTGCTGGCGGACGGCACGCAGGTTGCCGTCATGCCGCCGGCGCTCCTGCGGTGTCCAATGGCGGAATCGTTCTCCTCCTGGCTGCGCGATGACGTCGCGCCGCAAGCCGCTCGCCTCGGCAGCCCCCTGCACGCGATCGAAAACGACGATTCGTACGAGTGTCGCACGCGAAACGGGGTTCGCGGCGCCACGCTCTCCGAACATGCGCGCGGGAATGCGATCGACCTGCGCGCTCTCCGTTTGGCCGACGGAAGGCGCCTGGAGCTGACCGATGTCGCGCTCGCTTTGCCGATGCGCGTTGCCCTTAGGGAGTCGGCCTGCCGTCGCTTCGGCACCGTGCTGGGTCCGAGCGCCGATCACCGCCACGATGGTCACATTCATCTCGACATGCTCGCGCGCCGCGGCGGCTACCGCATCTGCGAATGGGACCTCCGCCGACCCCCGCCGGCGGCGAGCGCCGGGCGCTCCGGAGAGGAAACCGCCTCGACGATGCGGTCGCGCGCCTTTCCGGCGCCGTTACCGTTGCCGCGTCCCGCTCCGCCACCGGAACGCATTAATCATTCGCCTAAACTTTAGGCTTGGCGATCTTCCTTGGGCCACAGTTGCGGATTAGCCAACGCGGCGTCATGACTTCGCTCAAGCCATTTCCGGACCGGCCCGCTGCGCGCCCCCGATTCACGCGGCGCGATCTCATCAGGTCCGGCCTCGGTCTCGCGGGGGCGGGCGCGCTGACCTTGCCGGCCACCACCGCCTATGCCGCAAGCGAGGCCGCCGAGCAGCTCGTCGTGACCCGTTACCGCCTGGTGCCGCCGGGCTGGCCGGCGGGACATCGGTTGTCGATCTGCGTGATTGCCGATCTGCATGCCGGCGGCCCGAACATGGGGCGCGGCCGCATCCGCCAGGTGGTCGACCTCAGCAACGCGCTGGCCTGCGACCTCGTCGTGCTGATGGGCGATTATTTCGCCACCCATCCCTTCGTGACCGAGCACCTCGCGCCCCCGGTCTGGGCGGGTGAGCTTGCGCGTCTCTCTGCCCCGCTCGGCGTTTACGCCGTCTACGGCAATCACGATTGGTGGTTCGACATTGGCGGCGTGCGCAAGGCGCTTGCCGATGTTCGCATCCGCGCGATGGAAAACGAAGCGCTGCGGCTTGGGCCGCCGGGGCGGCGCTTTTGGCTCGCCGGGCTCGGCGATCAGTTGGCACACCGGATCGGACCGCACCGGTTTGCGGGCGTCGACGATCTGCCCGGCACGCTCGCGCAGGTCGCGACCGAGGAGCCCGTGATCCTCATCGCGCACGAGCCGGACATTTTCCCCAGGGTACCCGCCCGCGTGTCGCTGACGCTTGCCGGCCATACGCATGGCGGCCAGATCCGCCTGCCGCTCATCCCCCCGGTGTGGACGCCATCGGCCTACGGCGCGCGCTATGCCTACGGCCATATCGTCGAACGGGGGCGGCACCTGATCGTGTCGGGAGGACTCGGCTGCAGCGGCGTGCCGCTGCGCCTCGGCGTACCGCCGGAAATTCTGCGCGTGGAGCTTGGCTGAGCCTGGTTCACAGGCGCGGTTTCGCGCCGCACCGATGCGGGCGCGGGAATGCCGGCGGCGGCACTCCGAAACGCCCGCCGGTCGCGGCAATATGGGACGCCGTCATGGCGCGGAACCGCGCAAGAGGCGACTTGACCCGCCCCGTCATTGTGAGAAGCGCCGGAAGGGGCGACGAGGTGGACCGAGCGTAAGTCGCCGCAATCCGCGAGCGCATGCAAAGGGCCGCGCGGGCGGGATCGCGAGGCGGTGATCGACCGGCGCGCAGCGAGGCGGACTGGAGTCGCAAGGCCGGCACAGACCGAAACGGCGCCCGTGGTGGGCGCCGTTTCGTCTCAGCATATTCTGTTCAACGACGTCAGTTGAACAGCCCACTATTCGCTGCGACGCGCGACGTGCCCTGATGCGGCGCCAGCACCACCACCACGGTGCCGATCTTCGCACGCTTGTATAGGTCGATGACGTCCTCGTTGGTCATGCGGATGCAGCCCGAGGAAATCGCCTGCCCGATATATTCGGGTTGGTTGGTGCCGTGGATACGGTAAAGCGTATCCTTGTTGCCCTCGAACAGGTACAAGGCCCGGGCGCCCATCGGATTCTGCGGCCCCGGTCCGACATAATCGGGCACGTCGAGACGTTTCTTGATCTCCGCGGTCGGAGTCCACGACGGCCATTCCGTCATGCGTCCGACCCTGGCGACGCCCGACCAGGCCAATGCTTCCTCGCCCACGGCGACCCCATAGCGGATCGCCTTGCCGCCGGGAAGCACGTAGTAGAGATAGCGGTTGTCGGTATCGACCACGATCGTGCCGGGCTCCTCCTTGCGCGGATAGTCGACGATGTGCCGTCGATAAGGCTCGGGAATCGTGACTTTTTCGTAGGGTGCCGCGGCCAGGAGCTTTCTGTCGCGCGCCGTGAAATTGGCCTCGGACGAGGGCTCAAGCGTCGACTGCATGCAACCGCCGAGCACCACCCCGATACCGAGCAGAATGATCCATAATTCCCTGGCCGCCATTACCGCCCTCGTTGCGGAGCTCATTCTTTTGTTCGTCCGGGAAGGCCGCGCCGCGGCCGTCCGCGCCATCAATTAATCCAAGTCATGGCCGCTTCGCCATGGTTTCCGCCGTTGGCAACACAGCTTCCTGTGCACCTGTGGCAAGAATGCCGCACTTGCCGGCAGCCGCCCCGGTCCCGCTTCCGACGCGACAAGAAGGGAGAGGTTCGGCCTGGCGTTAACAAAAACTTTACCCTGCCGGGCGGTATCATGATGCAGCGCGAGAGGAGCGGCAATTGTCACGATAGCACACGAAAACCTGCGCAATTCTGCCTCAGTTGGCGGTGATAAAGCCGCCCTCGGCCGGTGGACAGCCGGGCTTGAGAGCCCCAAGGAAAAATTCAAGGAACGATCGGAGTGAAACGATGACCGCGCCGAAAGCTTTGGAGCGGAACGAGAAGACCGAAAACCCTTCGGCGGAGAGTCAGGCGCCGAACCTCGATCGCCGCTACGGCGAGATCGGCATCCCGGCAGTGGCGGCGGCGGCACGCTGTCGCCCGGCACCGCCGCAGCGGCCGGCTGCGGCAAGCCATGACCGCTTCCGTTACGACGACTACCTCTGAGCAACCGCCCGCGGTCGTCCACCTTTTCGACGCGTCGCGCATCGGCGTGGGAAAGCATTGAGGTGCCGTGACGGTGCCGCCGGCGCCGTTGCCCCTTCGCCGGGCGGAGTTGCCAGGAGCTTCCCCCGTTCGCTTCCTTGCACGCGAACCCCGTCAGGGGGAGCGGCCGCGGGTCTGCGTCGGGACCCACCGTCATCCCGCCCATCCTTGCGCTTGCCGCACCGCTCGGGTCGTGAGAGATAAAACCCGGCGGAGGGTGATTGCATGCTTTCGGTCTATGTGCCGCGGGGCGCGAGTCTCGAGCGCGTCGCGGTCGAATCGGGGTGCGCGCCGCCGGATGCGGCGGTGTGGATCGACATGATGTCTCCCACCGCCGAGGAAGACAGGCTCGTCGAGAGACTGCTCGGCATCGCGGTCCCGACGCGCGAAGAGATGCAGGAAATCGAGATCTCCAGCCGGCTCTACGTCGAAAACGGCGCGCGGTACATGACCGCGACGCTGATGTGCAACTCCGACACCGCTGCGCCGAAAGCTACACCGGTCACATTCATCCTGATCGGGCATCGGCTTGCCACGGTCCGCTACGACGAGCCGCGTCCCTTCGTCGTCGTTGGCCACAAGCTCGTGCGCGGCGCTGTTCCGCGCATGAGCGGCGACGGCGTGCTGCGCGATCTGCTCGATGCCATCATCGACCGCTCTGCCGACATTCTCGAGCGCATCGGGTCGGAGGTCGACGAAATTTCCCACACGATTTTCGAGCCGGACGAAGCGGAGCAGGGGCCTCCTTCCTATAACGAGGTGCTCAAGGCGCTGGGTCGCAAGGGAGATTTGACGTCGAAAGTGCGTGAAAGTCTGGTCTCAATCGGGCGTCTGCTGTCGTTTCTCGCCAATGAAGCGGAAGCGATGAAATGGCCGAAGGATGCGCGCGCGCAACTGCAATCGATGCAGCGCGACGTGGTCTCCCTCACCGACCACGCCAGCTATATCACCAACAAGGTGACCTTTCTGCTCGACGCCATGCTCGGCGTGGTCAACGTCCAACAGAACAATATCATCAAGATCTTCTCGGTGGCCGCGGTGGTGCTGATGCCGCCGACATTGGTTGCCTCGATCTACGGCATGAACTTCAAGCACATGCCGGAGCTCGAATGGCCTTACGGCTATCCGCTTGCGGTCGTGCTGATGATACTCGCGGCGGTTCTGCCTTACGTCTATTTCAAGTGGCGCAAGTGGCTTTAAGACGAATGATGCGCTTGCGCTGCCGGCTCCGATGGGCTCTTGCTCCCTCATTGCTCGTGATGACTCTCCGGCCGGCACGGTCTCCCCTTCGCGGCAGGGACGATGCCGATGGGGCGAACACGATTCGACAAGGGTTCCGGTCATGACAGTAAGAATCGAAAAGGACGGCGCGGTCTGGACGGTGATCCACGATCGGCCCGAAGCGCGTAACGCCATGGATCCGGCAAGCGCCGACGCGCTCACGGCGGCATTCCTTGAATTTGACGCCGACGAGACGGCCGCGGTTGCGGTGCTCTGGGGCGCCGGCGGGGCGTTTTGCGCCGGATGGGACCTCAAATATGTGAGCTCGCTCGATCCCGACTACCCGCTCGGCGAGCTCGATATTCCGCCCGCCGCACCCCGCGGCAACGGCGGCGAGATTCCGCGCGGTCCGCTCGGCCCGTCGCGGCTCGAACTCGACAAGCCCGTGATTGCGGCGATCGAAGGACCGGCGGTCGCCGGCGGCATGGAACTCGGCCTGTGGTGCGACTTCCGCGTGATGGCGCAGGAGTCCTATTTCGGGGTGTATTGCCGGCGCTGGGGCGTGCCGCTGATCGACGGCGGCACCGTGCGATTGCCGCGCATCGTCGGTCTTGGCCGCGCGCTCGAGATCATCCTGACCGGACGCAAGGTGCCGGCGGAAGAGTGTCTTGCCATTGGCTTGTGCGAATACGTGACCGCCAAAGGAGGCGCACGCGAGAAGGCCGAACAGCTTGCGCGGGACATTGCGCGGTTCCCGCAGGTCTGCGTGCGCGCCGATCGCCGCTCGGCAATCAAGAGTCACGGGCTCAGCGTGCGCGAGGCGCTCATCCAGGAGTGGTACAACGGCCGCGAGGCGCTCGTTAAAGACGGCATCGCCGGGGCCAACCGGTTCAAGGCCGGCCTCGGCCGGCACGGCGACTTCGAGCACATCGGCTGACGGCCGCATGCCGGTATTGGGCACCAAGAATGTCGGCCGTCTGGCGAGTCGGACTCGCCGGAGACCGGGCCAGGGAATGCTCAAACGTGCTGCCCGCCATTGATGTGAATCTCGGCACCGTTGACATAGGACGACGTGTCGGTGCACAGCACGTAGATGATCTTGGCGACCTCGTCCGGTGTGCCGAGACGGCGCATCGGGATCTGCTCGACGATCTTCTCGGTGCCCGGCGAGAGAATCGCGGTATCGATCTCGCCGGGTGCGATGGCGTTGACGCGGATACCGAGACGTCCGAAATCGCTCGCCATTTCACGCGTGAGCGCCGCGAGCGCCGCCTTCGAGGTCGCGTAGGCCGCGCCGGCGAAGGGGTGGACCCGCGAGCCGGCAATCGAGGTGACGTTCACCACCGATCCTCTGGCGGCCTTGAGTTCGTCGATCAGTCCGCGTGCCAGCATGATCGGGGCGAAGAAGTTCACCTGAAAGACGCGGTGCCAGTCCTCGTTGGTGGTGTCGAGCGTCGACAGTCTCCCGCCGCCCTCGGCCTTGGGCGAGATCGCGGCGTTGTTGACCAGGGCATGGAGCTCGCGCGTGTCGAGCCGCCGCTTGATTTCGGCGATCGCCGAGCGCGTGTTCTCTTCGTCGGCGAGATCGACCTGGATGTGGTCCTCGGGTCCGGCTTCCCACGGGCAATTCTCCGGAAAGGGGTGGCGCGAGCAGGTGATCACGCGCCAGCCGGCTGCGGAAAAACGCTTCACCGTTGCGTGCCCGATGCCGCGGCTTGCGCCGGTGAGCAGCAGCGTGCGGCGGGGTTGGTTGGGCGACATGGGAGCGATCTCGCGTCGGTCCGTTTGCTCAAGGCCGCCCATGAGACGAAGCGGCGAAACGGGCGCTCTCGGCCGGAGGCGACAGGGGCAGGCCCGCGGGCGCCGGGATGCGCGGAGGACGGCAGAAAAGACGAAGGTGCATGGCCTTACTCACGGATAAAGCCGTGTTTTCACCCACGGCGCATCGACCGCGGCGCGGCGGAATTCTATACGATCGTGCAGGCGGAACGGCCGATCGTGCCAGAATTCCATCGCGAGCGGCAGGACGCGATAGCCCGACCAATTTGGCGGCCGCGGCACGGCGCCGACCGCGAATTTGGCCGCGTAAAGGGCGACCGCTTTTTCGAACGCGAGCCGGCTCTCCAAAGGTTGCGATTGTTTGCTGGCCCAGGCACCGATCTGCGCCTGCTTGGGGCGGGTGGCGAAATAGGCGTCGGCTTCGGCGTCGCTGACCCGCTCCACCGGCCCTCGGACGCGGACTTGGCGGTTGAGCGACTTCCAGTGGAACACAAGCGCGGCCACCGGGTGTGCGTCCAATTCACGCCCTTTTTTACTGTCCATATTCGTGTAGAAAACGAATCCCCGCTCGTCGACGCCCTTAAGCAGCACCATGCGGGCATTGGGTGCACCCTCGGGATCGACGGTTGCGAGCGTCATGGCGGTGGGATCGCGCGGCTCCGAGGCCGAGGCGTCCTTGAGCCAAGCCGAAAACAACCGCAGAGGGTCATCGGCCGCAGTGAAATCACCAGTCGTTAACCAGCTCGGGTGTTCAATCGGTACCGTATCGGACATGACTCGGGGTGCTCGTGTGATCGGGGTCGCGACCCGTCAGCTCCGTTCGCGCTGTTATAATGGAGCTTTGCGCCCGCGCCTATGGCGCCTCTTCGGGGCGGGGACGGCGCTGGCGCTCGCCGTCCTCCTTGGCGGCTGCAGCGTCTCCTACCAGCTCGACTCCTTATTTGGCGGCGACAAGAGCGACGCCACCGGCTCGATCACGCCCCCGCCGGGCTCCCGGAGCGCCGAGGCGCTCCCCCCCGATGCCGATCTCGCCTATGCACGTGCCGCGGCGAGCGAAGTCCTCAGCCGCGGCGCGAAGGATGCGAGTGTTCCCTGGGAAAATCCCGCGACCGGCGCGCGTGGCACGGTCACGCCCATCGCCTCGGCCTACATTCAGGACGGCAAGACCTGCCGCGATTTTCTTGCCAGCTACGTGCAAGGCAATTCGCAGGCCTGGCTACAGGGCGAAGCCTGCAAACCGGACAATGGGACCTGGCAGGTACGCAGTCTCAGGCCCTGGAAGAACTCCTGAGGTCGACCTGCCCGCGTTGCATCCGCTGCGGTCGAACCCCACATTGACCGCGTGAGGCGCCGATGTCTTCGGCGGCTGGGGATTTTCACGGAGCGGAGACCGATGCGCAACCCCTACGACATTCTGGGGGTATCGAAGACCGCGACCGAAGAGGAGATCAAGCGGGCCTATCGCAAGCTTGCCAAGCGGCTGCATCCGGACGCCAACAAGCACGATCCCAAGGCAGCCTCGCGCTTCGCGGAACTCAACGCCGCCTATGAGATCCTCGGCGATGCCAGGAAACGCCAGGCATTTGATCGCGGCGAGATCGACGCCGAGGGCAAGCCCCGTTTCCAAGGATTCGAAGGTTTCAGCGCTCGCCCCGGGGGATTTTCACCGGGCGGGATGCATTTCGAGAGCTTCAGCTTCGGCCCCGACGGCTTCCAGCGCTCAAGCCGCGGGTCCGGATTCGGCACGGGACCCTTCGAAGATCTGTTGCGCGGCATGTTCGGCGGCGCGGCGCGCGGCGCGCGCGGCTTCGGCGGCACGTTCGAAGCCGAGGACTTCGCCGAGACCGCAACCGGACAGGATCTGCAGGCGGCCATAACCATCACGCTGCCCGAGGCCGCGCGCGGCACCACCGCACGCGTGCACCTGCCCACCGGCAAGGAGGTGGACGTCAAGATTCCCGCCGGCATCGCCAGCGGTCAGACCATCAGGCTCAAGGGGCAGGGTTGGCCGAGCGCGAGAGGCAAAGCGGGCGATGCGCTGATCACGGTCAACGTCGCGCCGCATCCCTTGTTCAAGCCCGACGGCAGCGACCTGCGGCTCGATCTACCGGTAACTCTCTATGAGGCCGTGCTCGGCGGCAAGGTACGCGTGCCCACCCTTGACGGCGCGGTCGAACTGGCGATCCCGCCGGGCACCAGTTCAGGTCGCACCTTTCGCCTCAGGGGCAAGGGTCTCAAGACCAAAGGCGGCGTAGGGGACCTGCTGGCGACGGTACGGATCGTACTACCGCCGGGCTCCGACGACGATCTCAAAGCGCTGATGAAAATCTGGCGCGACAAGAAGCCCTACGACCCGCGCGGCCACCTGGGCTGAGGCGGGACGCGTCACGACTTGCGCGGGCCGTTCGGCTCGATCTGCTCGTAGATCTGCCGGGTTATCCGCTCGAGTTTGTCGCGGTCGTCCGGTCCGCTCACCGCATAGCCGACGCCATTGTCGACCCAATAGAATGCGGCCGAATTTTTCCCGCCGTGGAAACGCAGCGCGGTATCGCCGATTCGAACGCGCGAGCTGTAAAGCGTGTAACGATCGCCGTTGGCATCTTCATACATGTAGAACGCCGCGGCCCCGTCCGGCCCCGGCAGGAGCCGGGCGCCGACCAGCTTCAGGCCGATGACGCCGAGATCGGGGATGCGCTGCTGGTAACCGAGCCGCTTCGTCAGCCATTGGGTCATGTGGGCGCGTTCGTCGCCCGGTACTTCAACCGGATGGCGCACCTCGACCACGTAGAGCTTGTGGGCTTCCAGCGCGTCGGCGGTGAATGCGCCGGCGTTTCTCGGCATCACCGAGGCGCCGCGCGCCATCCAACCCGCGCCGCCGCCGATGATGAAGGCGACGATCGCTGCCGCGCCGGCGATCGCCGCCACCATGCGCCGGCTCACGCCGCCGTTGCGCATGACCCTGTCGATCGCCAGGCGCGCGGGCACCGGTTCATCGGCAACGCTGCCGAAACGGGCGCGAATGGCTTCCGCCTGGGCACGCCAGGCGGACACGATCGCCGCCTGCTCGGGATGATCGGCAAGCCAGGCGGCGACCGCTTCGCGGCGATCAGCCGGAAGTTCTCCGTCGACATAAGCGTGCAATTCTTCCTCTGTCACGCCGGATCGGTGGTCGGTCATCGGTGCACCTGTCCTTCATTTCACGCGGCGTAGCGCGGGGCGCCCGCCGTCTAAAAACGACCTGATCTGCGCGCGGGCACGCGCCAGACGCGACATCACGGTTCCGATCGGGACTCCTTGCACCTCCGCGACCTCGCGATAGGTGAGGCCCTCGAGTACGACCAGCAGCAGGGCATTGCGTTGGTCCTCGACCAACGTGGCCAGTGCCCGTTCGATATCGCGTCCGCCCGATTCGGGTCCGGCGAAAGCCGGCGCGTCACTGTCGTCGATCGGGGACAGCGACGGACGACGGGCCAGGGCGCGCAGCCGGTTGCGGTTGAGGTTGGTGAGGATCGTATAGAGCCAGCTCCGAACCTCGTCGCCCTGGAACAGGTGCTCCGAACGCAGGGCTCGGACCAGCGTGTCCTGTACCAGGTCGTCGGCCACATCGGCGTCCCGCGTGAGCGCCCTGGCATAGCGGCGAAGCGCGGGAATTGTCGCCTCGACTTTCTGCCGGAACGTGGGCAAACGGCTCTCCTCGGTCGCGCGTTTCGTCGCCAGCCAGTTGCCATGAGAACCCCCCGATTCCAAACATATTCCCCGAATCGAATGGGTCGGGCGGGTCCGTTCGCCGCGGCTTTGCTTGCTGGCCTCAACACCCTGTGCCATAGGGAGGCGGCCGGCATGTGCCCGGCCGAGATGGGTCAGTGATGCCGGAAGTTTCCAACTTGATGCGCGGCAAACGCGGGTTGATCATGGGCGTCGCCAATAACCGCTCGATCGCCTGGGGCATAGCGCGCGCGTGCCGCGACCACGGCGCCGACCTCGCCTTCACCTACCAAGGCGAGGCGATCAAGAAACGGGTCGAACCGCTGGCGGAAGAGGTCGACGGACTGGTGGTCGGCCATTGCGACGTCACCGAACCGGCCACGCTCGACGCGGTGTTTGCCGCCGTGCACAAGGCCTGGGGTTCGCTTGATTTCGTGCTGCATGCCATCGCGTTCTCCGACAAGGACCAGCTCGACGGCCGCTACATCGACACCACCGTCGACAATTTCATCAAGACGATGGTGGTGAGTTGCTACTCGTTCACGGCCGTCGCCCAGCGCGCCGAAAAGCTCATGCTCAACGGGGGCTCGCTGCTGACGCTGACCTATTACGGTGCCGAAAAATGGATGCCCCACTACAACGTGATGGGCCTTGCCAAAGCGGCGCTGGAGGCCTCGGTACGGTATTTGGCCGCCGATCTCGGGATCAAGAACATCCGCGTCAACGCCATCTCGTCGGGCCCGATCAAGACGCTCGCGGCTTCCGGCATCGGCGACTTCCGCTATATTCTCAAGTGGAATGAATATAACACGCCGTTGCGGCGCAACGTCACGCTGGAGGACGTGGGCAGAACGGGCGTGTATTTTCTCTCCGACCTGTCGAGCGGGGTGACGGGCGAGATCCACCATGTCGATGCCGGCTATCATATCGTCGGCATCAAGCGGCCCGACGCTCCCGACATTTCCGTCGACGATTGAGACGCACGCGCAGCGCGGCGCAAGGAACACCCCCGGGCGGGAACCGTTCCGTTGCCTTGACGGTCGGGTCCCCGAGGCGCGTATCCGGATCTTCGCTTGGCAAGGGGCCAAAAACCGGACGGGGCGAGTCGACGCCAGCGGCGGGACAGGTTTTGCGACCGCCCTCGCCGTGCTTCCCGCTGCCTTCGGTCGGGTGCGTCTCGAACGCCGCGGGCGTGGCAGCCGCCGCATCGGCCCGTGTCGCCGGCGGCAGGCGCATCCACTGGACCGGGCCCGGCTTGACCCGTTCGGCCGGCGCTCCGCTTATTTGACCCCGGCAAAGGCGCGCGCTACGCCATTGACATGTCGTTCAACACCTTCGGCCGGCTTTTCCGGTTCACCAGCTTCGGCGAAAGCCACGGGCCGGCGATCGGCTGCGTCGTCGACGGTTGCCCGCCGCGCATCGCGCTGACCGTGGAGGATATCCAGCGCGAGCTCGATCGCCGCAGGCCCGGACAGTCCCGTTTCACCACCCAGCGTCAGGAGCCGGACCGCGTGAAGATCATGTCGGGGGTTTTCACCGACGAAACCACCGGCCGACAGGTGACCACCGGCGCGCCGATCATGCTCATCATCGAGAACGTCGATCAGCGCCCCAAGGATTATTCCGCGATCAAGGACAAGTACCGCCCCGGCCACGCCGGCTACACCTACGACGTGAAATACGGCATCCATGATTACCGCGGCGGCGGTCGCGCATCCGCGCGCGAGACGGCAGCCCGCGTCGCCGCCGGCGCCATCGCGCGCAAGATCGTGCCGGGCCTGCTGGTCCGAGGTGCCTTGGTGCAGATGGGTCCGCACAAGATCGATCGGGCGCGGTGGGATTGGAACGAGGTGACAAAGAATCCGTTCTTCTGTCCGGATGCGAAGCAAGCCGAGTTCTTTGCCGACTATCTCGACGGCGTGCGCAAGGCGGGATCGTCCTGCGGCGCGGTTATCGAGATCGTGGCGGAAGGCGTGCCGGCCGGGCTCGGTGCGCCGATCTATGCCAAGCTTGATGGAGATCTCGCCGCCGCGCTGATGGGAATCAACGCGGTCAAGGGCGTCGAGATCGGCGACGGTTTTGCCACCGCATCGATGTCCGGCGAGGACAATGCCGACGAGATGCGAATGGGCAATGACGGGAAACCCGTCTTCCTGTCGAACCACGCCGGCGGGATTCTCGGCGGCATATCGACCGGCCAGCCGATCGTCGCGCGTTTTGCGGTCAAGCCCACCTCCTCGATCCGCATCCCGAGGAGGACCGTCGACAAATTCGGCCGCGATACGGAGATCGTCACCACGGGCCGGCACGATCCCTGTGTCGGGATTCGCGCAGTTCCCATCGGCGAGGCCATGGTGGCGTGCGTGCTTGCGGACCATTATCTGATGCATCGCGGACAGGTGGGCGAGGGCACGGCCTGGCCGTTCCCGCCCAGGGGATCCGAGCCGCGCGTGGGATAATCCGTGTCCGACAGCCGCAGCCGCGTCGACGCCGCCGTCAAGGCCTTCGCTCAGGGCGAAATCGTGGTCGTGACCGATGACGACGACCGCGAGAATGAGGGCGATTTGTTCGTGGCCGCATCGCTCTGCACGCCGGAAAAGATGGCCTTCATCATCCGTCACACGTCCGGCATCGTATGCGCGCCGCTCGGCGGCGAAGTGGCGCGCAGGCTGCATCTCGATCCGATGGTGGCGGAAAACGATGCGCCACTCGGAACGGCGTTCACCGTTTCGGTCGACGTTCGCCACGGTCTGACCACCGGTATCTCGGCCGAAGAACGCTGTAATACCGTGCGCGCATTGGCCAATGACAACAGCGGTGCCGCCGATTTCGTCCGTCCCGGGCACGTGTTTCCCCTGGTCGCGCGCCAGGGAGGCGTATTGATGCGTTCGGGCCATACGGAGGCCTGCGTCGATCTCTGCCGCCTTGCCGGTCTGCCCCCGGTCGGCGTGCTTGCCGAACTGATGAACGATGATGGATCGGTCATGCGGGGGCCGGACGTGGCGTCCTTCGCCAAGAGACACGGTTTCGTCCACATCTCGATCGCCGACCTCATCGCCTATCGACAGGTCCGCGACAAGCTGGTCGAGCGCGTCGGCGAATTCTCGCTGGCATCGGAGATCGGTCCGCTCAAGGGCTATGCATTCGTGACCCCTTTCGACCGCGTCCACCATATGGCCTTCGTGTTCGGCGATCTCGGGGATGGCCGCGACGTCCCGGCGCGCCTGCATCGCGCGGACGTCGTCGGCGACGTATTCGGGGGAGCCAAACCGATCCGCGCGGCCTTGGCGCGTTTCAGACAGGCCGGCCGCGGCGTCATCGTCTATCTGCGCGACGGCACCGCCGGCGTGCCGGTCTTGGAAATTCCCCACGACGGGGCGACCAGCACGGAAGCGGCGCGCTCGCGTCAGTGGCGCGAAATCGGGCTCGGCGCGCAGATCCTCAAGGATCTCGGCATTTCGTCGATCCGCCTGCTCACGTCCAGCCAACGGACCTATGTCGGTCTGAGCGGTTTCGGCATCGAGATCGTCGATACCGAACCGATCGACGGTTGATGCCTTTATTTAGCCGCCGCGTCGCGCCAATATTCGCAGCATGGGGCGCAGCGATCGTTTCAATTTCCCGGATATCCTGGGCAGGTTGGCATTCGCAGCCACCCTGACCTTCACCGCCTTGGCCGCATCGGTCACCGCCTCGCATGCGCAAACGCAGATCGAGGCAATCCCCGTTGATATCGAATTGGTCCTGGCGGTCGATGTCTCCTATTCGATGGATCCCGACGAACAGGCGCTGCAACGCGAAGGCTACCGTCTCGCGCTGACGTCGAAGGAATTTCTCTCCGCATTGCGCCAGGGCCCCTACGGCAGGATCGCAATCACCTATATCGAGTGGGCCGGCGAGTTCGATCAGAAGATCGTCATGCCGTGGCGCCTGATCGATGGCCCGGAAGCCGCCGACGCGGTGGCGGCCGAACTCGGCCGGGCTCCCTACCGGCGCGCCACACGGACGTCGATCAGCGGCGGCCTGCGTTTCGCAAAGGGTTTGTTCGGCAAGGGCGCCTATCGCGGCTCGCGTCGCGTGATCGACATATCCGGAGACGGCCCGAACAATAGCGGACCACCGGTCGCGCCGATGCGCGACGACGTCGTGGCATCGGGCGTCACCATCAACGGTCTGCCGATCATGCTCAAGCGGCCGACGGGAATGATGGATATCGAGAACCTCGACATGTACTATGAGGATTGCGTGATCGGCGGACCGGGAGCCTTCGTGATACCGATCCGCGATCGCGCGCAATTCATCGATGCCATACGCACGAAGCTGGTGTTGGAGGTCGCACGGCGGTCCGACGAGGCGCGCAAAATTCCCGTTTCGGCGGCGGCGCCGCGCATCTCTTGCACCATCGGCGAAAAGATGTGGCGCGACCGCTGGGGCGACTACGATTTTCGTTGACGGAGTTGGTTCGTCCTCGCCGCGCCGGGACTGCGTCCGGCCGCGCGGCAGCCGCCGTCACGCCGGCGGGCGGTCGCCCGCGACGCGTTCGGCGCCAAGCAGAAATTCCGCGTTTCCGTCGCCGCCCGGGATCGGAGACGGGATGGTGCCCGCAACGTGCCAACCGAGCGAGGCGACGAAATCGGCGATGTCGCGGCACACTGCCGCGTGAATCGCGGGATCGCGCACGATTCCCTTTCTGAGCGCGGTGCGCCCCGCTTCGAACTGCGGCTTGATCAGCGCGACGAGCTGCGCCGGCGCTCTTGTCAACGACAGAGCGGCCGGCAATACCTGTTTGAGCGAAATGAAGCTCACGTCGATCGTGACCAGATCAGGATAGATATCCGGTCGTTCGGCGGGGAGCGACCGGATATCGGTCTTCTCCCAAACGATGACGTCATCCCTCTCGCGCAGCGATTTGTGCAGCTGCCCCCATCCCACGTCGACGGCGTAAACGCGCCGCGCGCCGCGTTCCAGCAGCACCTGCGTGAAGCCTCCGGTAGAGGCGCCGACGTCGAGGCAGACGCGCCCTTTCGGCGCGAAACCGAAACTGTCGAGAGCCGCGGCGAGCTTCACGCCGCCCCGCGACACGTAGGGGTGCGCGAGCGCGGCGCTGAGCAGAGAGTCGATTGCGACTTCCGCGGACGCCTTACGCACGACCACGCCGTCGGCGGCCACCAATCCCGCCGCGATCGCGGCCTGCGCCTTGGTGCGGCTGTCGAACAGCCCGCGCGCGACAAGCAAGCGGTCAATGCGTTCGTGCTTCGGCACGTGGTCAGGGTCGTCAAGCCCGCATTATCGTCGCCTCGGCCGCATCCTTGCCCAGCGCCTCGAACACCTTGGCGACGATACCGCGGGCGTCGAGCCCGGCCTTGGCGTACATGGCGGCCGGCGTGTCCTGGTCGATGAAGACGTCCGGAAGCACCATGGCGCGTACCTTCAGGCCGCGATCAAGAATGCCGTGCTCCGCGAGCGTCTGCAGGACATGCGCGCCGAAGCCGCCAATGGCGCCCTCTTCGATGGTGATCAGCACCTCGTGCTCGCGCGCCAGCCGCAGCAGCAGTTCGGTATCGAGCGGCTTGGCAAAACGTGCGTCGGCAACGGTGGTCGAAAGCCCTAGCGTCTTCAGTTCGTCGGCCGCCTTCAGGCACTCGCCGAGGCGTGCGCCATAGGACAAGAGCGCCACGCTGTTGCCTTCGCGCAGCACCCGTCCCTTGCCGATCTCGAGCGGGACGCCTTCGGCGGGCAACGGTACGCCGCAACCCTCGCCGCGGGGATAACGCAGCGCACTCGGACGGTCATCGATCGCGACCTGCGTCGCCACCATGTGCACCAGCTCGGCCTCGTCGGCGGCGGCCATAAGCACGAAACCGGGCAAGCATCCGAGATAGGTGACGTCGAAGGAGCCGGCGTGGGTCGGGCCGTCGGCCCCGACCAGACCGGCGCGATCGATCGCAAAGCGCACGGGCAGACGTTGGATGGCGATGTCGTGCACCACCTGATCATAGGCACGCTGCAGGAACGTCGAATAAATCGCGGCAAAAGGCTTGAAGCCTTCGGCGGCAAGGCCGCCCGCGAAGGTGACCGCATGCTGTTCGGCGATACCCACGTCGAAGCACCGATTGGGGAACTCCTTGGCGAAAAGATCGAGTCCCGTTCCGGAGGGCATGGCCGCGGTGATCGCGACGATGCGCGGATCCTTGCGCGCCTCCTTGATCAGGCTTTGCGCGAAAACGGTCGTATACTGAGGCGCGGTCGATTTTGATTTGAACTGCGCGCCGGTTGCCACGTCGAACTTGACGACGCCGTGGTATTTGTCCGCGGACGTCTCCGCCGGCGGATAGCCTTTCCCTTTTTGCGTGACCACGTGGACGAGTATCGGACCGACCTCGGCATCGCGTACGTTGCGGAGCACCGGCAGCAGGTGGTCAAGGTTGTGACCGTCGATCGGACCGACATAATAAAAGCCGAGTTCTTCGAACAAGGTTCCGCCGGTCCAGAACCCGCGCGCGAATTCCTCGGCGCGCTCGGCTTTCGCGCCGATGAACTTGGGCAGGCGGTGCGCCAACTGCTTGCCGATGTCGCGCAAGGTCAGGTAGGTCCGCCCGGAAATCAGCCGCGCGAGATAGGCCGACATGGCGCCGACCGGCGGCGCGATCGACATGTCATTGTCGTTCAGTATAACGATCAGCCGTTCGTTGTGTGCGCCGGCGTTGTTCATCGCCTCGTAGGCCATACCGGCCGACATGGCGCCGTCGCCGATCACGCACACGACATTGTGGTCTTGGCCGGAAAGATCGCGCGCGACCGCCATGCCGAGGCCTGCGGAGATCGAGGTCGACGAATGCGCGGCTCCAAACGGATCGTATTCGCTCTCCGCGCGCTTCGTGAAGCCTGACAGGCCGCCGCCTTGGCGCAGGGTACGGATGCGATCACGGCGGCCGGTGATGATCTTGTGCGGATAGGCCTGATGGCCGACGTCCCAGATCAGCCTGTCCCGGGGAGTATCGAACACGTAGTGGAGGGCTACCGTGAGCTCGACGACGCCGAGGCCGGCGCCGAGATGGCCACCTGTCTTGGCGACCGCGTCGATCGTTTCCGCGCGCAACTCATGTGCGAGTTGCTTGAGCTGCTCGACCGACAGGTTTTTGAGGTCGGCCGGCACACGTACGCGATCGAGCAAAGGGGTCTTGGAGGTTTCGGGCAAGAACAGGCTCCACGCACAGGACACGAACCGGCGCCCTAGTCGGGCTGGCCGGGCCGACTATTTCACCCGGTTAAGGCCGCCATTTTCAAGTCTGAATTTTGGCGCCTTAGAGGCCTAATCAAGGTCGAGCGGCTCGCTTCCGACGGGCTTGCCGGCGCCGTCGAGCGTGATTTTCTCCACGCGCGCCTCGGCCTGCCGCAGCAGCTCCTCGCAACGCGCTTTCAACGCCTCGCCGCGTTCGTAGATCGCGACGGATTCCTCAAGCGGCACCTTGCCCTCTTCGAGCCGTTTGACGATCGACTCGAGTTCCTCGATCGCCTTTTCGAAGGGCATCTTTCTCACATCGGCGAAATTCTCGGCCATCGCGGCTCTCGATCTTGATTCGATCGCCTATCCTAAGCGTTTCCGGCCCCACGAAGATAGTGGCGGCGGAACCGATTGCCAGCCGCCGGAGCGAATTTCGGCGATAGGGCCCCCATCGCGGGCGAAGCGAAGCCATTCGGACCTGATCCTTGGCCCCCGATTGCCTCGTCGCCTCGCTGCGGAGCCTCGCAAGGACGGGAAAATGCCGTCTCGAAATGACGGAACAAGCCGCCCCTTGTGGGACGCCTCGTCATGGCGGTCGACCGTCGGGTCGCCCCGTGCGGGGTACCCCGCAATGACAGCGCCGATTCAATTCGATCGGAACCTGCTCTAACATGCCAGACGATGGGGGATCTGCACGACAAGATCGTCATGGTGACGGGAGCTGCCGGCGCGGTCGGCAGCGCGGTGGCGGCGGCCGTCCGCGAGGCAGGCGGCATTGCCGTGGCTACCGATCGCACGGACGACGGCAAGACCATTGACTTCAACCTCGACGTCACGGACGAGGTCGCGTGGCGCAAAGTGATGGCCGAGGTCGAGCGCGCCTACGGCCGGCTTGACGGACTGGTGAACGCGGCCGGGGTCGTCGCCCTCGGCGACGTGGAACAGCTTTCGTTCACGGAATGGCGGCGAGTGCTGAGCGTCAATCTCGACGGAACCTTCCTGGGGTGCAAATACGCCTTTCCCCTGTTGCGCCGGCGCGGCGGGGCCATCGTCAACCTTTCCTCGGTATCGGCATTAATCGGCGGACACAATCTCGCCGCCTACAACGCGTCGAAAGGCGGCGTGTCGCTGCTCTCGAAGTCCGTGGCGCTCGCCGGCGCGCGCTGCAAGCCGCCGATCCGCTGCAATGCCGTATGTCCGGCTTTTCTCGAGGGACCGATGGTCGAGTCCACCGTGCGCGCCGCTCGCAATCCCGATACCGCGCTGGAACGGATGATCGCCGACATCCCGCTCCGGCGTCTCGGCAAGCCCTCCGAGGTCGCCGCACTCTGCGTCTATCTTCTTTCGGACGCGGCGGCTTTCGTGACCGGGGCCGACCTGCCGATCGACGGCGGCTTGACGGCAAGATAGCGGCACTCGCCCCTGGCGAACCCTCCGCGCCACGGCGGCTAACCTCGCATCAGAGACGTCACGTGCGCGGCAACCGAGCGCGACAGGCCCTGAAGGTCGTAGCCGCCCTCGAGCAGCGACACGATGCGGCCGCCCGCGCAGGCGTCGGCCACCTCCATCAGCTTGCGGGTGACCCAGGCGAAATCCTCCTCGACCAGTCTGAGGTTGGCCAGCGGGTCGCGCGCATGGGCGTCAAAGCCTGCGGACAGGATGAGAATGTCGGGCTTGAATTCTCGCAACCGCGGCAGGATCGCGGTCTCGAAGGCTTCCCGGAACGCGTCGCCGCCATCGCCGGGGGACAGCGGCGCATTGACGATGGTATCGAATTCCCCGCGCTCGTCGCGGGCACCCGTCCCCGGAAAGAGCGGCATCTGATGAGTCGAACAATACATCGCGGTGCTGTCGGACCAGAAAATGTCCTGTGTCCCATTGCCGTGATGTACGTCGAAATCAACGACCGCCGCTCTTTCGACACCGTGTTTTTTCTGCGCGTAGCGCGCAGCGATCGCCGCATTATTGAACAGGCAAAATCCCATCGGTCGTGCGGTTTCGGCGTGGTGACCCGGGGGACGCACGGCGACGAAGGCATTGGCGGCCTTTCCCTCCATCACCTCGTCCACGGCGCGGATGCCGCCGCCGACCGCGCGCAAGGCGGCCTCCAGGCTGCCGCGCGACATGGCGGTATCGGCGTCAAGGTGGATCAGGCCGCTCTCGGGCGCCGCGTTCCGAATGGCTTCGATGTATCGCATTGGATGACAGAGCGCGACCACCTCGAGCGGCGCCAAGGGTGCCGGCTCGCGCGCCAGGCTCTGAAACTTCTCGTCTTCCAGCACCTGCTCGATGGCACGCAACCGCTCGGGCCGCTCGGGATGACCGGCGCCGGTGTGATGATCGAGGCAGGCAGGATGGCTGAGGACCAGCGTTGACATTGGCATGTTGTATGTCGGCGCGAATGAGCCTGTCCACCGGGCAAGCGCTGGGCAAGCAGGAAATCGGTTCCCCCCGAGCCGGCGGCGTGCGGGGACGCGGCGAGAAGGGATGACGGCGCATTCGAGCCCGTTCGCCCTCGCGACCGGATTGCCGCGGCCCTTGCGCCGCCCCGCAATGAGGGGGCCGCGCCGGGTCGCCGCTTCGGCGCTTCTTGCCGTGACAGCGCCGAGACGATCCGACCGGAGCCCGCGCTAGACCTTGGCGGCGAGGCTTACGCCTGCCGGCGGCGGCATGTCGTCGGGCACAAAGAAATCCATCTGCAAGGGCTGCGTCGGATCGACGCGAAACCGGTCGAAATCGGTCACGCCTTCACCGGCGAGGAACGTGTCATCGATGAGGAACTGGCCGGTGAAGTTCGTCGGTTTGTGAAAGATGCGCCAGGCCGCTTCGGCCAGGATCTCCGGTTTGCGTGATCGACGCATCATGGCCTCGCCGCCAAGCAGGTTCTTGACGGCCGCGGTCGCAATGATAGTGCGCGGCCACAACGCGTTGACAGCCACCCGGCCGCGAAGTTCGCCGGCAAGACCCAGGACGACCATGCTCATGCCGAACTTGGCCATGGAATAAGCGGTGTGCGGTGCGAACCATTTCACCTGCAGGTCGAGCGGCGGCGCGAGCATGAGAATATGCGGCTGGGGTGCCTGCATGAGGTGAGGAATGGCGTATTTCGACACCATGAAGGTACCGCGGGCATTGATCTGATGCATGAGGTCGAAGCGGCGCATGTCGGTCTGTTGGACCGGCGCGAGCGAGATCGCGCTCGCATTGTTGACCACGATGTCGAGCCTGCCGAAGCGCGCCGCCGTTTCGGCGATGGCGTCTTTCACCGCCGCCTCGTCGCGCACGTCGACCGCAAGCGGAAGGGCGCGACCGCCGGCCTTCTCGATCTCGGCGGCCGCCGTGTGGATCGTGCCTTCGAGCTTGGGATGCGGCGCCACGGTTTTGGCGGCGATGGCGATATTGGCACCGTCGGCTGCCGCCTTGAGCGCGATGGCCAACCCGATGCCGCGCGAGCCTCCGGTGATGAACAAGGTTTTGCCGGCGAGCGACACCGTCTACTCCGCCAGCACGGTCATTGCGCTCATCAGGCTATCCGCCCCTTCAATGACCGTTCGTTCCAGACTCGGTGCCAGGACGGCGATGTTTTCCGCGAAGAAACGCGCCAGCGCGATCCGTGCGCTGCCGTCAATACCGTTTCGCCGCGCGGCGAGGGCCTGCCGCGCCAGCATGCAGCCGCCCGCGGCATGGCCGAACAGTCGCAGATAAGGGGTGCTGCCGGCGAGGATTGCATCCGGCGATTGCTGCGCCAGCAGCCATTGCGTGGCGCGGGCGAGGCTGCCGACCGCCTCCTCTAGACGTCTCGCGCAGCCATTAAGGCCCGGCGCATTGCTCGCCATGACCTCGGCCACGACGCCGCGCAATTCCTCGATGAGGCGAGCGACGGCCTCGCCGCCGTCGAGCGGCAGCTTCCGCATGACCAGATCGAGCGCCTGGATGCCGTTGGTCCCCTCGTAGATCGCCGCGATGCGCGCGTCACGGAAATGCTGGGCGGCGCCGGTTTCCTCGATATAGCCCGCGCCGCCATGCACCTGCAGGCCGAGCGAGGCGACCTCGATGCCGATATCGGTGGAATAAGCCTTGGCGATCGGCGTCAGCAGCGAGGCGCGCGCATGCGCCGCCTTGCGTTCCGCTTCGGATCGGCCACGCAATGAACGGTCGATGGCGACACCGGTGGCATAACAGATCGCGCGCGCGGCGCCGGTCAGTGCCCGCATGGTCAAGAGCATGCGCTTGACGTCAGGATAGTTGATGATCGCGCCGGCCGCGCCCTGCTTGCGCTCGCGCGCGTAGCTGACCGCCTGTTGCGTCGCGCGCTCGGCGATCCCCACGCCCTGCAGGCCCACGGCAAGCCGGGCGCGATTCATCATCGTAAACATGCACGCCATGCCTTTGTGTTCCTCGCCGACGAGAAAGCCGATGGCGCCATCCTTGTCGCCATAGACCATCGTGCAGGTCGGGGAGGCATGAATGCCGAGCTTGTGTTCGACGGCATGTGCGCGCAAATCATTGCGCCGCCCGTCCGGCAGGATCTTCGGAACCAGGAACAGCGAAATTCCCTTCAGGCCGGGAGGCGCGTCGGGCAACCGCGCAAGAACGAAATGGACGATGTTTTCGGTGAGGTCATGTTCGCCGTAAGTCACGAAGATCTTCGACCCGGTGATGCGATAGGTGCCGTCACCGACGCGCGTTGCCCGCGTGCGCAGCGCGCCAACGTCGGAACCCGCCTGCGGCTCGGTGAGCTGCATGGTGCCCATCCATTCGCCGCTCACGAGCTTGTTGAGGTAGCGTTGCTTGAGCTCCTCCGAGCCATGGGCGTTAAGCGCATCGACGGCGGCCATTGTCAGCACCGGCCCGATGCCGAAAGCCATGGATGCGGAGTTCCACATCTCGATGCACGCGGCATTGACGGCATGAGGCAGGGCCTGTCCGCCAAAGGCGACCGGCGCGGCGAGCCCGTTCCAGCCGGCGGCGGCCCACGAGGTGTAGGCTTGCTTCCATCCCGGCGGCATCGTCACCGTTCCGTCCTTGAAAGACGTTCCGAATTTATCGCCCACGCGGTTGAGCGGTGCGATCACCTCGGAGGCGAAGCGCCCGGCTTCGGTCAGCACGCTGTCCACCGTGGACTCGTCGAGATCGCCGTATAGACCCTCGTCAAGGGCGGCCTTCAGGCCGGCCGCGTGCTTGAGTGAATGGATGATGTCGGCAATCGGTGCCCGGTAGGTCATGACGGGTAATCTAGAACGGAACCCGGGATCGGCAAAGCCGCCGTCGTCGATCGGCACCGGTGCGGCGGTCGCGGCGATCGGCAGGAGCAGGGAACGCGCAGGGCTCCCGCATGGCGCGGCACGAGGCCGCTCACGAGCGCGTTTCGCCGCGGCGATGCCGTCGCGATCTCCCTGCCATCCCGCATCCGGCGGCAGCCGAGCATCTCCCGCGCTCGAGCCCGGGCGATAGCGCCGGCCGGAACGTCTCTTCGCCCGCGTCGCCGCCCGCGCGGGCGACCGTGATCGTCAAACCCATATGAGTAAACCTGTATGGGTGATGGTCGCATGCTCGTGATGCGCGCACGTCTGTTCGTTCGCGACACGGCGCGCGAGGTTGCCGACGATGCGGACATGGACCTAAGCCCTTGAGCACGACGGGAGCATTGATCAACGAGGCCGCCGTCGCTATGGTCCAACGGGCGCGACGGCGAGCGTCATTTTCCCGGCGCCACTTCTGGGGCGTAGCCAAGCGGTAAGGCAGCGGATTTTGATTCCGCGATGCGGAGGTTCGAATCCTCCCGCCCCAGCCAATCGCACGGATCTCTGTGCGGGTTTCGGTTGAGTGGCGGGCGCGATCCAAGCGACGGGTCATTCGGCAGGGCCCACATTGTCGACGCTTTCGTCACCGTAAAGGAGCGCGAGTTCGCGCAATGTTGGGCCGCGCGCGATCATGAGCGCAAGGATCGTGAGCGCAAGGAGGGAATGTTTCCGGCGCGGATGCCTGCCGGTGGTCGCGCGCTTTTTGTTGGATCCGGATCGGCGGTCGCGGCAGGCTTGCGCGTGCCACGCCGGTCAAGTCCGTCGGGCGTTACCGGCCTGGCGCGACGTGGCCGTTTGACGAGGTCGAACGGGCGATACCGTTCTCGTCGCCCGGATCGCCCGGCGACGACGAGGTGCGCAGCGCTGTGGCGCTTATTCCGTTGCAGGCGAAGATCATCAACCCGACCGACGTGATGGATGCCGCGACGCTGCCGAAGGCGACAGTGCCCGATCGAAACAAGTGTGAATCCGACCGGCGGCGGAAGGCCGCGCTCTGAAGATGGTCGCTCCGGGAGGCTCGCAAAGCCTGATCGGTTGCTCCTTCAGAGATCGGCCCATTGCTGCGCGATCGGCGGGGGCATCCATTCCGCCTTGATCCCGAGATCGCCGAGAATCACCTGCGCTGCATTGTAGGCCGGAAGGCCGGTGATGTTGCCCCCGGGGTGAGTGCTCGATCCGCACAAATAAAGGCCCGGAATGTGGGTGCGATAATTTCCGTAACCGGGAAAAGGCCGATTGTAGCCTATCTGGCCGTTGGAGAAGGCACCCACGAGCAGATCGCCCTGGCGCATGTTCGGCAGCGAGCGTTCCGTATCGAGCGGCGAGCGCGTGAAGACGTCGACGACCGCCGCCTCGAGATTGGGCGCGTGACTCTGCCACAACGCGAGCATCGCGCGACCGTGCTGTTCGCGCATCGAATCCCAGCGGGTTGCGTCGCCGTGGAGCCGATAGGGCAGCTTCTCCCACATGAAGGCGGTATGACCGCCGGGCGGGGCCTGGGTGGCGTCGAACAAGGTGGGACAGGCGCCCCACATCACGGTCGGCGGGATGGTACCGGCCTCATGGTGCCGCACGATGTCATGAAACTGCTCTACGTGATCGAGGCCCAGGATGACCATGAAGGCCTTGGCAAGCTCCGGTCGTGTCTCTGCCGCCCGATACCGCGGCGGTTCGCGCAGCACCAGATGAAGCGCGAACAAGGGAGCCAACAGGTTGTATTGAAAGGCTTCGACCATTTGCCGCAGGGCGTGCGGCACGAATTCGGCGTCGAGGAGTTCGAGAAAGGTCTGATGGGGATTGAGCGAGGAGGCCACCAGATGCCGCGCGCCGATCGATTCCCCGTCCTTGGTTTCGATTCCGACGGCGCGACCGTTCTCCACCACGATGCGAGCCGGCTCGGTCATCAGCCTGATCACGCCCCCGCTTTCGCGGACGGCGGCTTCCAACGCGCGTGCCAGAGCGGCGGAGCCGCCGCGCGACATCTGCGCCTTGGCGGGGCTTGCGAGCAAGGCGGCGATATGATGTCCGAATCCGCGCACGCGCAAATCGACTTCGCGCAGGCCGTTGAAGAACAGCAGCCCGGCCTTGATCAGCGGATGTTCGAATTCCCGTTCGACGAATTCAAGCGGTGACAACTCGCTCGTCTCGAGCAAGCGTTGCCCGGCATGGCTGCGCGAAAGAAGACGTCGCCTTTCTGCCGGGGACAAAGGCGGCGAACGTCCTTCCGGACCGAGGATCGATCGCACGATCGGCACGAATTCGTCATGCCAGCGGCGCAGCGTCGCCGCATCGCGGCGGCTGAATTCCGCGAACGATGCGATGGTGCGCTCGACATCCGTCCACCATTCGAGCGCTTCCCCGTCGCGCGTCAGCAATGCGACGTTGAGTTCGGGCTCGATGTAGCGCACGCCATGGCGCTCGAGCGCGAGATCCGCATACCACGGCATGGTCGTGATCGCACGTTGGAAGAACGCGTGCGTATTGTGCAGAAAACCGGGATGACGCGGGTCTTCGATCGTGCACAGGCCGCCCCCGGCGACGCTTTTGCGCTCTATGGCGATGGTTTTGAGGCCCGCTTTGCCGAGATAGGCCTGCAGGATGAGGCCGTTGTGGCCTGCGCCGAGGATGATGGCGTCGTAGATCCTGTCCATTTCCACCTGCCGGCGCTATTCCATTCCGAGGAGGCGATAGACGCGCCGATTGTAGTCGCCGAACTCCCTGGAGGTCTTAATTTCAAGCGTCCGCTTGTCCGGCAACGCGATCGGAATGTCGTCGGCCATGCGCGCCGGCCCCGACGTCAGCACCACCACGCGCGTGCCGAGGAACACCGCTTCGGAAATGCCGTGAGTGACGAAAACGATGGTCTTGCCGCTCGTCTGCCAGATATTGCGCAGCTCAAGATTCATCTTCTCGCGTGTCAATGCATCGAGGGCGCCGAATGGTTCGTCCATCAAGATGAGCTTGGGGTCATGAATCAAGGCACGCGCAATCGCCGCACGCTGCTGCATGCCGCCGGAAAGCTCGTAGGGATACTTGTCGGAGACCTCGGCGAGTCCGACCATGCTGAGAAGCTCGCGCGCGCGTTCACGGCTTTCTCGCAATGGCAACCCGAGGATCTCCGCCGGCAGCAGGACATTTTCCATGACGCGCCGCCACTTGAGCAGCAGAGGCTGTTGAAACACCATGCCGATGTCGCGTGACGGATCGAACGAATGTGCCGCCGACCCGAGGCGAACCTCGCCGCCGTCATGCGGCAGCAATCCGGCAAGAATCTTCAGCAATGTCGTCTTTCCGCAACCGGACGGGCCGACCAAAGAGACGAATTCGCCGGCCGCCACGTCGAAGGTCACGTCGGACAGCGCAACAAATTCCGCATCTTTCTTGCGATAAACCTTGCGTACCTTGGTCAAGTGAATGAACGGCTCGTTCATCGTCATTGTACCCGGGCATCGCGCACGACGATCAGGCGCTCGAGCAGCAGAACCAGGCCGTAAAGAAACACGCCGATAAGGGTGATCAGAACGACGGCCATGAACATCGCGGCGGTATCGAGCGTGACTTGGACCTGGAGCATCAGATAGCCGAGGCCGCGCGAGGAACCGAGAAATTCCCCGACGATGGCGCCGGCGACCGCGAGGATTGCGCCGACCTTCATTCCCGAGAAGAGATAGGGGAGGGCGCCGGGCAGTTGTATTTTCGTGAACAGTTGCCAGCGCGAGCCGCGCAGCGAGCGCACGAGGTCAAGCAGATCCGGCTCGACCTCGCGCAATCCGCGCGCGGTTGTGAGCAAGATGGGAAAGAAGCTGATGGAAAACGCAATGACGGCATTGGGGAAGATTCCATAGGAAAACCAGACGATGAAAAGCGGCCCGAGCGCAACCTTGGGAATCATGTTCAAGGTCACGAGCAGCGGCATGACCGCCGATTCGACGGGACGCGACCAGGAAAAGGCGGTCGCCAGCGTAACGCCAACGATCACTGCGAGCAGATAGCCGCCGAAAATCTCTCCCGCCGTCACCGTGGCATTGGCGATCCAGCGGTAATTCTCGCCGCCCAGCGTTTTCAGCGTCGCCAGGGGCGACGGCATGATGTAGGGCTCGATGTGACCGAGCTCCACGAAAGCCCACCAGATCGCGATCACCACCACATGGACGAGCACGCCCAAGGCATAGTGACGGAGCTTTTCGGCGGCCATGACGTCTCCTATGCTTTCCTACCGAACCCGAACGAATGCGGCGATCCAAGAATAAACGACAACGGCGCCCGTTCGCGCAACGCACGACTTCGGCGCGGGCTCATGACAGCCAACGCTCCAGGTTGGCATTGACGAACGCGTCGTCGGCGAGCTCAGGATAGTCGCGGATGACACGATCGATTTCTTCCGCCTGGCCGGGGCTCAATGTTTCGTGCGGGTCCAGACACCAGGTTCCCGCCATTAATCCCTGGCGACGCAGCACCTCGTGGCAACCGGCGATGCAACCGCGGAAGTTGTGCGCCGCGTCAAAAAACGCGCTGTTGCAATCGGTGATCTTGCCGGCCAGGGCCAGAAGATCCTGATCGATTCGTCCCGCGGCGACGGCCGTTTGAATGCGGCTCAGCAGCGAGACGGCCGTGCTCGTCCAGACGCTCCAATGACCGAGAAGGCCGCCCTTGATGCGGAGCGTGACCTCGGAGTCGCCCCTCCGCAGCACAAAGGGCGCGACGAGATCGAAAACGATCGAATCGTCGTTCCCGGTGTAGAGCGTTATACGGTTTTCGGCGCGCGCGGCGACCACGCCCCGCACGACGTCGAGAGTGCGGTAGCGGCTGAAGGGTGCAATCTTGATCGCGACGACCGTCTCGATTTCGGCAAACCGGCGCCAGAAACTCGTCGGCAGGTCGATGCCGCCGACGGCCGGCTGCAGATAGAATCCCACCAGCGGGATCACTTTCGCCACCGCCCGGCAATGGGCGATGAGATCATCCTCGCTCGCCCCGCGCATGGCCGCGAGGCTCAGGAGACCGGCGTGATAACCGAGATCGACGGCGAGCTCCGCTTCGCGTAGTGCCGCGGCCGTGTCGCCGACCAACCCGGCGATCAGCAATCGAGGTGATTTTACCCATTCCTGAACCGTCCGCGCCGCCAGTCTGAGCACAGGTTCGTACAGCCCCGCCTCGCGGATCGCGAACTGCGTGGAATGGACGCCTACCGCAAGTCCGCCGGCACCTGCGTCAAGGTAATAGCGCGAAAGCGCGCGTTGCCGCGCGACATCGAGTTGTCGCCGTTCGTTCAGCGCCAAGAGATGCGCCGGAATGACGGTGCCGCGACGCAGCGTCTCCCGCAGTTCCGGCGGCCAATCGGCCGGTGTGAGCGCCATGGCAAATCTCGCAAGTAACTACATGGTTACATTTCTCCTTGGCCGGCCGAAACTGTCAACCCCGGGCGGCGCGCTTTCACGGTCTCAGGTAGCCGAGAATTACCTCGGTCGAATGCTTGAGATGCCGCTTGCGTGCCTCAAGCGAATTCAGCCGTCGGCCGAAGATCGTCGAAAGCGTGTGAATATTGGAGAAGTAGAAGAAACCGAGCGCGGCGATGGAGATGTAGAGCTCGGCGGGATCGACCCCATCTCGGAACACGCCCGCGCGCCGCCCGCGCTTGAGCAGATCGTCGATGAGACCGAGAAGCGACGTATGCAGTTCGCGCACGCGGGTCGATCGGCGCAGGTATTTCGCGCGATGGAGGTTCTCTCCGATGAGAAGAGCGACGAATTCGGGATGTTCGGCGCAGTAGCGGATGCTGAATTCGATCAGTCGCCGCATCCCCTCGCGCGGCGTAAGCCGCTGAACATCGAGTTGCCGCTCCTCGCCGCGAATATCGCTGTAAGCCTGCTCGAGGACCGCCAGCCAGAGCGCTTCCTTGTTCCCGAAGTAATGGTAGAGCATCCGCTTGCTGACTCCGGCTCGGGAGGCGATCGCGTCGACCCGGGCCCCGGCGAGACCGTTGGCGGCAAACTCTGCCGTGGCTGCGAGCAGGATGCGGCGGCGGGTTAGGACCGGTTGTCGCTTTTTGCGAAGGACCGGTGCATTTCGTGCGCCAAAACGTGCGTTGACACCTCTCATGCCGCTCCCTATCGTTGGCAAGTGACCATCTGGTTACAAGATTTCAATCACGGCGGGAACGTCCCGGCGTTTCCCCGTGTGAGGTATCGATCGGCAGGCGATCGCTGGAGCAGGCCCATGATCCGCGCGATGAAGATTATAGCGATGGCAGTGATGGTTGTCCTAGGCCATGCGGGCATGGCGCTGGCAACGGAGAAGCTCGATTTCATTCTCAACTGGGTCGCTGGCGGCGATCACGCGCCGTATTACTTCGCGCGCGCACAGGGCTGGTATGCCCAGGCTGGTCTCGACGTTAATCTGATCCAGGGTTCGGGTTCGTCCAATGCGGCCCAACGTACCGGGGCCGGCATCAACCAGGTCGGGCTCGCGGACCTGACGACGGTTCTCGTGGCGATCGGCAAGGGCGCCGACGAAGTCGCCGTGATGAATGTTTATGCCAATTATCCCGGCGGATTCTATTGGCTCAAGAGCTCGGGAATTCGCTCGGTCAAGGATATGGCGGGCAAGAAAATCGGCAATCCTCCCGGGGACGCCGCGCGCGCTCTCTGGCCGGCGCTCGCCAAGGCCAATGGCATGGATCCCAATTCCGTGACCTGGGTCAATGTCAGCCCCAACGCCAAGCTGGCATCGCTCAAATCCGGTGCGGTCGACGTGGTGACCGAATTCTTCAACCTTCACCATGGCTACAAACGCGAGCTCGGCGACAATATGGGCTATCTCGCCTGGAAGGACGCCGGCCTCAATCCCTACGGCAATTCCATCGTCGTCAACGGCGCATATTTGAAGTCCCACAAGGAGGCGATTGCGGCTTTCGTCAAGGTGACGCAGAAGGCCTTTGCGGCCTGCGTTGCCGATCCCAAGCCCTGCATTCAGGCGCTCGTCGACGCCAATTCCGGGCTCAAATTCGACGATCAGATGATCAATTGGCACGAAGTCGAGCAGTTGATGAGCGACCACACCTCGCAGACCGTGGCCCTCGGCTGGTTCGATCCGAAGCGCATGGAAAATGACTACGAGCTTGTGAAGAATTATGTGGGAATTCAGAAACCGTTTGATATCAAACAACATTTCACCAACGAATTTCTCGACAAATCGATCAAGATGAAGGCCGTTGAGTTCAAGGGCTGAACCGCGCGCTCAGCCGAGTTCCGGGCCGGCGACCGCGAATAGGCGGGCGGTGTCGTCGAACGCGGCTGGGCGTTGATGGACCATGCGCGTCAGCGGCCGCTCCGCCCTGAAACCGAGTTCCGAGAGCCACGCGCCGAGCGCGTGATGACGATCGGGCAGGTCGACGGCAAGCGGCGGGGCCAGATCGGCCAAGGCGTGTGCGAGCAACGCGCGCGCGACGGCGACGTCGTCGGCGCAGAGCGGTCCGATCTGGGTCATCCGGCGGCCGTCGCGGCCGAGGAGAAACCCGCTCATGCGACCGGCGCGTTCGGCCACCAATGCTGCGTGCGGGAGGCGGCGAGCCAGACCGCGCAGCAGACGCTCCCGCTCGGCGCCGAAGACGGCGCCGTCATAGGCGACGATCGCCGGCCAGTCGGAATGCGTGAGCGGGCGAACCGCGACATCGTGCGGGCAATCGAACGAGGGGCGGTCATGCCGCCGTTCAAGCACGAGCCGGTGCATGGCCCAGGCGTCGCGAAATCCCAACCGGAGGTAGACCTCGCGGCCGGCCGGCGTGGCATCGAGTACCGGAACGAGGCCGTCATGCACCAGCCGTGCGACGCAATACCGGAGCAGCCAGCTGGCAAGGCCGCGACGGCGATAGGCCGCCGTCACCAGCACCATGCTGATCCAGGCAAAGCGACCACCGTAAGGCAGCATGGCCGCCGTGGCGACGATGCGGTCTCCGTCGAGCACGGCGATGGCCAGGCCGAGCTCCATAAAGATCTCCCAATCGGCAGGGAGCTGGTTCCAGCCAGCCTCTTGTGAGAGCAAGATTGCCTGGTCGAGATCGTTGCGCCGCAGGGCGCGGGCCGACAGTCCTTCCGGAAGACCCGCGGCCGGAATTTCATGCGTGGACTTCTCAAAAGGATCCATCGCGGCTGTCGTAATGGGTCGCCTTGCCAAGGCTGCGCATTCCGCGTTCGATCCAGTCGGCGACCCAGTCCACCATGACGGCCAAGGGGACGCTCGGATATCCGAACAACCGAAACGCCTCCGCGCAGTTCACGAGCCAACCGGTCGCGGCTTCCGTCCCGATGAAGCGCGGTTCCTTGCCGAAGCGCCTTCCGAACATCTGCGCGAGGCTTCGGATGCTGATCGTCTCCGGTCCGCTGACATTGAGGGGAGACATCGGTCGGGTACAATGAGCAAGCGCGCGCAGCACCATGCTGTTCGCGTCGCCCTGCCAGATGACGTTGACATGTCCCGCGGCGAGGTCGATCGGCGCCTCGGAAAATACCTTCTGCGCCACGTCGTGAAGCACGCCATAGCGCATGTCGATCGCGTAATTGAGGCGAATGATGCGGCCGGCCGTGCCGTGCTTTCGCGAAAAGAATTCGAATATGCGTTCGCGACCGACACACGAGTTGGCATAGGCCCCGGGCGGGTCGAGCGGCGCGGTCTCAGTCGCGCCGCCATGCAAGACGTTGACATGGGCGTAGACGTTTCCGGTCGAGAACACCACGATGCGCGAGCTCCTGAATGTCTCCGCCACCACGGCCGGCACGTAGGTGTTCATGGCCCATGTCAGGTCCTCCCGGCCGCCGGTTCCGAATTTGCGTCCGGCCATGAAGATCACGTTCTCCGCTTGCGGGAGCCTGGCAACGGCATCGCGGTCGAGCAGGTCGGCGCCGATGCATTCTATATTCCAGGATTGCAGTTTCTCCCGCAGCCCCGGCTCGCTGAAGCGGGCGACGCCGATGACGCGTTTCCGCGGCGCGGCCCGTTTGGCGAGACGCGCCAAGGTCGGCCCCATTTTCCCGCCGACGCCGAGAACCAATATGTCGCCGGAGACCGTTTCCAGGTCGCCGGCCAGAACCGGCGACGGCGTGGTCATGAAATCGTCGAGCTCGTCCTCGTCGGCAAAGCGGGGCGGCAGCGGTCTGATCAAAGACGTCATTCGCGAGCATGAACCTGATTGGAGATCCGCGCGGCTGCGGCGGAGCCGGCGGGACAAGTAACCATCCGGATACTTATTCGACGCTGCGGATGATGGCAAGCTTACGCGGCATCGGACAACCACGATCGACAAACCGCTTTCCGGGCCTGCTCCCCGTGATTTTGATGGGACGCCCGCTTAACTCGGGTCATGTTCCGCGCCGCGGAAGCGGGACCGTCAATCCGCAGGGCAGGCAGCGCCGAAGCGGATCGTCGGGCGCTGCCGCGGCGGCGGTCCGACGACCCGGCATCGCTTCCTCGCCCGAGGCCGCGCGGCGAGTCGCTCGTGCTCACCGGTGTCGCAAGCGTCGCTGCGACCGGCGCGCAGTCCGCGCTGGGCAGCGGCGAAATCCTCTGTCGCGCCTGACGAGGCCGTCATGACCGGATTCGCCGTTTGATCGCGTCATGGGTGAGGCCATATTTTTGGGCGATTGCCATCGCGTGGGCGAGTCCGTCGGCCCGCCGCCGTATGATCTTGAAGGTGCGTCGAGTCGGATCGTGCGGATCAACGGTGCTGACCATGGACACGGTCTGCGGCGCGAAAGACGCAAGCTCGTCAACAAAAGTGACCCAGACGCATAGGAGATCGAGCGCGACGATCTTTTCCATGATCTTGCTGCTCAAGAAAATCTGGTCCTGCAACGTCGTGCTGGTAAAAACCTCATTGAGGATGACGATCGACCGCGGCGTGGCCGTTTCCACGATGCCGCGTAGTCGAACGAGATCGTCCTCCAGTTTGCCGCGAAGATTGTCGATCTTCTCGATCCGCTCGAAATGCGTGAAGATCCGGTCACAGAGAAACAGCCGCGCCGCGCGTCCGGGAACCGGACATCCGATCTTCGCCAGGTAATGCATCTGTCCGAACATGCGCGCGAAGGTCGTTTTGCCGCCTTGATTGGGGCCCGACACCACCAAGATCCGCTCGGCACCCGCGAGATGAAAGTCGTTGCCTATCACCGCCGAATTGTCGGCGACGAGTTTTTGCGCCAAGGCCAGGTCGAATCCGTCGCGACAATGGATATCGGTCTTGTCGCGCGACATTTGCGGATAACAAAACGGTAGGCCGACCCGGGTCAAAGGGGCGATGTAGTCGAGATAGGAAAGGTAGAATTGAACCTCGCGGTCGAAAGCGGTGATGATCGGGTCCGGAAATCCTGCGTTTCGTGCGCAATAGGCGTCCAGGGCGGCAAATATCTCCGGATTAAGCCTCGCAACGAATTCCAGGATCTTCGCCTCGATATGATTCATGTCATAGGTATTCTTGAACTGCACCCGATAATCCGCCGCTTCCCCTTGCGCGAATTTCTGGAAGGTCTTCTCGACTTCCACGCTGTAGTCGGTCTCGCCGCGGT
>JADGGK010000134.1 GCA_019689975.1 Pseudolabrys sp. | reverse complement strand
GATCTGCGTCTTGCGCGGGGCTTCGGCGGCGATCGTGGCCGAGAGGCCGTTGCCGAACTGGGCCGTGTAGCCCATCGCGAACCAGCCGCCGTCGCCCGTATCCGAGGCCGGGAAGGCGGGCCAGTAGGACGTCGCCGGCAAGCTGTAGAAGTCGAAGAAGGACTGCGTGCGGCCGAAGGTGAAGCCCGCCCACTGGATGAAGGCGCGGTTGGCGCTGAAGGGCGGAGTGCCGAAATCGCCGCCGTGGTCGTTCTCGCTCAGACCCACCGCGATATAGCCGCGCACGGTGCCGTATTCGGTCTGATTGCGCGCATCCACGGTGATGTAGCCGCGGGCGCGGAAGTCGCTGTTGTTCGTCGTCCGGTTGTTGACGTTGTTATTGGCGAAGCCCCAGGCGAAGTTGCCGTTCTCGCCCCAGCCATATTCCGCCCGCACCCAGCCGCCGACCTTGATGCACATGTCGGTGCCGGGGATGTAGTAGAACCCCACGCCGTACAGGCTGCAGATCTTCACGTATTGGACCGGTTTGGCCTTGACGGGAAGATCGGCCGCCTGCGCCCCTGCCGTCGCAACGAGTCCCGCTGCGGAGCCAAGGAGAAGGCTTTTCACCATCTTCATCTTGAACCTCCAAGACAATTGTTTCGCGAGAGGGTCCGATCCGCCGTGCGACGGCACCATTCGTGCACCAGCGCCGATGGAACTTCCCCTTGCTCCCCGCCGCCCGGGCGACACGCAGAACAACCGGACGGCGCAACAGGGGGTGCCCCCCTCCGTCGCAGCGGAAGATTAGCCGATGCGGCCTGCGAGGCAATGAAGAAGCGCCTTTTCCGCAAGGCCTTGCGTCGTTTTTCGGGCAACTGTTGCGCAAAAAACACAAAACCGCTCCCCGCCCGCGGGCGGGCCGGGCCGCGGCGGCGCAAGGACGGCGCAGGGCACAGGGAGAACGCCTGCCGCCGGGGCGCAAGGGAAGGCGGACGGCGCGAGAGAAGGCCCGCCGCGGCGCAAGGCGCCGCCCCTCTCTTTAATATATATGCGGCGACGCGGCCCGGGGGGCGCAAGGCGCGGGCGGCGCCGCCCTGCGTGCGGCGCGCTGCATTGCCAGCGCCGCGGGGCCCGCGTATATGCGCGGGGGCGCGCGGCCTGCGCGCGGAGACGTGGCCGAGTGGCTGAAGGCGGCGGTTTGCTAAACCGTTATACGCTCCAAAGGCGTATCGAGGGTTCGAATCCCTCCGTCTCCGCCAGCCCTCGCGGCGGCGGCCGGCCGAGGCGCCGACCGCGGCCTCCTGCCGACCGCGGCCTCGCCCCGGGCGCGGCGGGATGATTCGCCCGCTCGCGCGCGGCTTCCGGCCCGGCTTTCCTTTCCGCCCGCCTTCCTTCGCGCGTGACGCCCGCGCGCCGAGCCGCTACAAGTCGCCGCGCCGCACCGGACGACCATGGGCCCGTCGATGAACCGCAGGGAGCGCCGCGCCGCGCGCCGCCTCGGCGCCAGCACCGCCGCCGCGGCGCCCGCCGGCGATCCCGTGCGCGCGCTCCTTGCCGCCGCCGCGCGCGCCGAGGCCGCGGGCCGGGGCGAGGAGGCCGTGCGCTGCTATCGGCGCCTGCTCGCGCGCGCGCCCGACCATGCCGAGGCGCTCAACAATCTCGGCTGCCTGCTGCTCGCGCAGGGCGAGCGCGCGCAAGCCTCGGCGGCATTCGCGCGCGCGCTCGCGCTGATGCCGCAACTCCTCGACAGTTTCGCGCCGGTATGCGCCACGCTCTGCGCGGTGCTGCCGCCGCTGTCGGCGATGATCGCGCGCGCGCAAGCGAGCTGGCCGCGCCGCCCGGCGCTTGCCGAACTGCTCGGCGGCGCAGGGCTCGAGGCGCTCGCCGCCGATCCGCTGTTCGGCTTCGTCCTCAGCGCGACGCCGGTGCGCGACCTCGGGCTCGAACGGGCGCTCACCGCGCTGCGATGCGCGCTCCTCAACGCGCCGGAGGATGCGGCCGCGCTCGAGGTCGCCGCCGCGCTCGCCATGCAATGTTTCGTCAACGACTATGTGTTCGCGACCACGGAAGAAGAAGAGGCCGAGGCCGCGCGGCTTGCCGCCGCGGTCGAGGAGGCGCTCGGCCGGCAGGCCGAGCTCGCGCCCATGACGCTCGCGCGGCTTGCCATGTACCGGCCGCTCGGCGCGCTCGCGCAGGCGCAGGCGCTCGCCGCGCGCCCCTTCCCGCGCGCGCTCAAGGCGGTGATCGCGCAGCAGATCGGCGAGCCGCGCGCGGAGCTTGCGCTGCGCGCCGCGATCCCGCGCCTGACGCCGATCACGGATGCGGTCTCGCGGCGCGTGCGCGCGCAATACGAGGAGCACCCCTATCCGCGCTGGGCGGTCCCGCCCGGTGCCGTCGAGCCTATTGCGCTTGCGGATTATCTCGGCGGACTGTTCCCGCATGCCGCCCTCGCGCCGCTGCGCCCGCGGGACCGGCTCGAGGTGCTGGTCGCGGGCTGCGGCACCGGCTGGCAGGCGATCGGCCTTGCCCGGCGCTTCAAGGGCGCCGAGGTGCTCGCGGTCGACCTCAGCCTCGCGAGCCTCGCCTATGCGCGGCGCCGCACGCCGCCGGCGCTGGCATCGCGCATCGCCTATGCGCAGGCCGACATCCTTGCGCTCGGCGGCCTCGGCCGCAGCTTCGACCTCGTCGACGCGAGCGGCGTGCTGCACCACATGGCCGACCCTTTCGCCGCCTGGCGCATCCTGCTCGCGCTGGTGCGGCCGGGCGGCTTCATGCATCTCGGGCTCTACAGCGCGCGCGGGCGCGCCGACATCGCGGCCGCGCGCGCCTTCATCGCCGCGCGCGGCTTCGCGCCGACCGCCGCCGACCTGCGCCGCTGCCGTGAGGAGCTGCTGGCCAACGGCTTCACGCGGCTTGCCCGCATCAACGACTTCTACGCGCTCAGCGAATGCCGCGATCTGCTCTTCCACGTCGCCGAACGGCACCTGTCCATTCCCGAGATCAAGGAATTCATCGCCGCCGAGGGGCTCGCCTTCCTCGGCTTCGAATTCCCCGCCGCGGCGCAGGCGCATTATCGCGCGCTGTTTGCGCGCCGCGGCTGGGCGATGGATGATCTCGACCGATGGCACGAGATCGAGAACGAGGCGCCGGATACCTTCTCCGGCATGTATCATTTCTGGGTGCAGAAGCGGTGATGCGCGCCGACCCGCCGCGGCCGCGGAGCGACGAGGAGCGCGCGGGCGCGCGCGCCCGTCGCCGCGGCGGGCCTGCCGGCCGGCGCGGGTGAGCGGCGCGCATGGCCAGGCGATCCGCGGACATCGACGGCATGCTGCGCGAGGCGGTCGGCCTGCACCGGCAGGGCCGGCTGCGCGAGGCCGAGCGGCTCTATGCGCGCGTGCTCAAGGTGATGCCGGACAATTTCGACGCGCTGCATCTTTCCGGTCTCGCCCAGGCGCAGGCCGGACGCCTGGGCGAGGCCCACCGGCTGATGGCCCGCGCGCTCAGGATCAACGCCGAGGCGGCGGATGCCTGGCTCAATTTCGCCAACGTGCTGCAGGCGCTCGGCCGCAGGGCGGAGGCGCTCGCGGCGCTCGAGACGGCGCTGCGGCTGCGGCCCGGCGATGCCGAGATCCTGCGCGCGAAGGGCGAGGCGCTGCTCGCGGGCGGCCGGATCAAGGAGGCGATCGAGGCCTTCGAAGCGACGCTCGCGCGCAGGCCGCGCGACGCCGATGCGCTGCGCGGGCGCGGCCTCGCGCGTGCCGCGCTCGGCGATGCGGGCGCGGCGCTCGCCGATTTCGACGCGGCGCTCGCCATCGCGCCGGATCACCCGGGCACGCTGTACAACCGCGGCACCGCGCTGCTCGCGCTCGAGCGCCCGGCCGAGGCGCTCACGAGCCTCGAGCGCGCGCTCGCATCGGCGCCCGACAATGCGCAGGCCTGGAACAACCGCGGCCGCGCGCTGCAGGCGCTCAACCGTCATGCCGAGGCGGTGGAAAGCTTCACGCAGGCGATCGCGCGCGATCGCCGCTATGCCGACGCCTATTCCAATCGCGCGCTCTCTTTGCTCGCGCTCGGCGATTATGCGCGCGGCTTTGCCGATTACGAATGGCGCTGGAAGCGCAGCGGCATGAGCGATCCGCGCGGCAATTACCGCGCCCCGCTCTGGCTCGGCGAGTATCCGCCCGCGCGCAAGCGCATTCTGCTCACCGCCGAACAGGGGCTCGGCGACACGCTGCAGTTCGCGCGCTATGCGCCGCTATTGGCGCGCATGGGCGCGACGGTGTTCATGGAGGTGCATCCCGAGCTGACGCCGCTGCTCGAGCCGCTCGCGGGCGTCGCGGCGGTCGTCGCGCGCGGCGAGCCGCTGCCGGATCACGATCTCTTCTGCCCGCTCGGCAGCCTGCCGCTCGCGCTCAAGACCGACATGGCGACGATCCCGGCCGAGATCCCCTATCTCGCCGCGCCGGCCGCGCGGTGCGGGCGCTGGCGAGCGCGGCTTGCCGCCGGCGCGGGCAAGCGCGTCGCCCTCGCCTGGGCCGGCAATCCGCGCCACCCCAACGACCGCAACCGCTCGCTCGAGCTTGCCGCGCTGGCGCCGCTCTTCGCCGTGCCCGGCCTCTGTTTCGTCAGCATCCAGCGCGACCTGCGCGCCGGCGATGCGGCGTGCCTTGCCGGGCAGAGCGGCCTCATCCATCTCGGCGCGGCGCTCGACGACATGGGCGATACCGCGGCGGTGCTCGCGCTGTGCGACCTGGTGATCGCGGTCGACACCTCGGTGGCGCATCTTGCCGGCGCCATGGGGCGGCCGCTCTGGGTGCTGCTGCCCTTCTCGTGCGATTGGCGCTGGACCGCGCGGGAGGAACGCACGCCCTGGTACCCGCAGGCGCGGCTGTTCCGGCAGCGCGCGCCGGGCGACTGGCAGGATGTCGTCGCGCGGGTTGCGGCGGCGCTCGCCGACTTCTCGCGCGCATGAACGATCCCGCCCACGCCGCGCCCTTCCCCCCTCTCATTGCGCGCCCGCGCGCATTTTCCCGCGTCATTGCGAGCCCGAGCGAAGCGAGGGCGAAGCAATCCAGAAACGGCGGTGCCACTACCGCAGGCATTGGGTCTGCGGCACGGCAGAGACTGGATTGCTTCGTCGCCGCTGGCGCGGCTCCTCGCAATGACGGCGGAGGCATTGTGCGCCCGGGCGCCCTTCCTCGTCATGGTGCCGCCGCGCGCGCCCTCCCCCGTCATTGCGAGCCCGAGCGAATGCGAG
>JADGGK010000047.1 GCA_019689975.1 Pseudolabrys sp. | reverse complement strand
GCGCGCGAGGCAACCTCTATTTTGCGGCTTTGGTTTCGGGGAGCCGTCGGATCGAGGCCGATGCGGGATTTCTCGCCACGAAGGAGCCGAGCCTTATTCCGCGGCGGCCGCCTTGCCCAGCTGGCGGCCAAACCGGCGTTCGATATAATCAACTACCATCTGCTTGAAATCCGCGGCGAGCGTCGGTCCCCGCAACGTGGCGGCCTTTTTGCCGTCGATGAAGACGGGCGCGGTGGGCTGCTCGCCGGTGCCCGGCAGCGAGATGCCGATGTCGGCGTGCTTCGACTCGCCCGGTCCGTTGACGATGCACCCCATTACCGCGACCTGAAGCGTCTCGACTCCGGGATAGCGCGTCTTCCATTCCGGCATCGAGTCGCGGATGAAGCTCTGGATATCGGCTGCCAGCTCCTGGAAGGTCGTCGACGTTGTCCGACCGCAGCCCGGGCAGGCCGCCACCAATGGCACGAAAGTGCGCAAGCCCATGGTCTGCAGCAGCTCCTGCGCGACCTGCACCTCGCGGGTTCGATCGCCACCCGGCTCCGGCGTGAGCGAAATACGGATCGTGTCGCCGATGCCTTGCTGCAGCAGCACGCCCAGGGCCGCCGAGGAAGCGACGATACCTTTCGTCCCCATGCCCGCTTCGGTCAAACCCAGATGCAGGGCATAGTCCGAGCGACGTGCGAGTTCGCCATAGACCGCGATCAGATCCTGCACCGCCGACACCTTCGCCGAGAGGATGATGCGATTGCGCGGCAGCCCGATTTCTTCCGCCCGCGCCGCCGACAACAGCGCCGACTGCACCATGGCTTCGCGCGTCACTTCACGCGCGTCGCGTGGATTGGGCGACTTCGCGTTCTCGTCCATCAACTTCGTCAGCAGTTCCTGGTCGAGCGAACCCCAATTGGCGCCGATCCGCACCGGCTTGCCATATTTCAGCGCCATCTCGATGATGGCGGAGAACTGACGATCCTTCTTCTCCTTGAAACCAACATTGCCCGGATTGATACGGTACTTGTCGAGCGCCTCGGCGCAGGCCGGGTGCGTGGCGAGCAGCTTGTGGCCGATGTAATGGAAGTCGCCGATAAGGGGCGCGGTGATGCCCATCTTCAGCAGCCGCTCCTTGATGCGAGGCACCGCCGCGGCCGCTTCGTCGCGATCAACGGTAATCCGCACGAGTTCGGAGCCGGCGCGGGCAAGCGCCGCCACTTGCCGCGCGGTCGCCTCCACGTCGGCAGTGTCGGTGTTCGTCATCGACTGCACCACGATCGGATGGCCGCCGCCGACCATGATGCCGCCGATGTCGACTGCGACAGTCCGGTGTCGCGCCGGTATAGTCGGGTTCATCGCGTGGTACCGCCCCATGGAAGTGCCAGAGCAAGGCGGAGGCGTCAACGCCGCGCCTGCGCCCAAATATATGGTACATTTGACGGCAAAGACATGACGATCCTGATCGGAATAGGATCACCCGGCGCCTTACCCTAGGATAAATTACCAGCCTTCCTTCAGGTGAAACGAACCATGTCCCGCGACGAAATGACCCTCGTGTTCCGCTGCCCACGCGAACTCGTGGGCGTGTTGCCACCGCCGATTCCGGCGGTGCAAGGCCTACCCGACTGGTTCAAGGCGATGCCGCAGAAGTCATTCAATATGATAACGCAGCAGGAAAGCCAAACGGTCAAGCGCTGCCCGCCTTTCATTGACGCCATGACGTATGGCTTCCTGATCCCGCTGCCTTGCGACCTCAAGGTCGCCCACGGCGAATTCTCATGGGATTTTGATTTGCCCGTCAACAGCGTCAACAATTTCTGGCGCTCGCCGATCTCGTTTCATGACGCGAGCCAGGTCGTCGGCACGCCGTATCACGGCGACGATCGACTGCTGATCAAGTTCAATAATTTCTGGACCATCGAAGCGCCAGCCGGATATTCGTTATTGTTCACCCATCCGGTGAATCGGCCGGAACTGCCTTTTGTCACCCTGACCGGCCTGGTCGACTCCGACCTCTATACACACAACCGTGTGCATTTCCCGGCGCATTGGCGTGACGTGAATTTCAACGGAGTTCTCCCGAAGGGCACGCCGGTCGCACAATGCATTCCGGTCAAGCGGGATCTTTGGACCATGAACATCGACGTCTTGTCGGACGAAGATGCAATACGGGTGCGCGATCTTTCGCGTACCATCTCGCGCGAGACCGGAATCTATCGCCGTCGGTTTCGCGCCGGCAAAAGATAGTGATCGCGACGTCCGGTCTGTTGAATCCCGCGTTCCACGCCCGGTCTGACGCCCCGGTCAATGCGGGGATCGTTAAGGCGCGGCGGACCGTGGCAGCCGCGACGCGCGGCCGGCAACGTCCCGCGTAACCGGATTGCCAGGTTGCGAGCCGCGACCGGAGCGGGGTTGCCGTCAGACCAGTCCCAAATCAGCAAACGCGTTCTTGTGTTGCTCCGCACTGTCCTGGGTGAAGCAGCAAAAGATGACTTGCTCGATGCCACGCGGCCGAGCCGCGATCTCCGCCGCGACCGTGCCGACGGCGACGCGCGCAGCCAGCGCGGCGGGAAAGCGGTAAATGCCGGTCGAGATCGCCGGATAGGCAAGTGACTTGAGCCGATGTTCCGCGGCAAGGTCGAGGGCGGTACGGTAGCAGCCGGCCAGGAGCGCCTCCTCGTTCTTGCCGCCGCCGCTCCAAACCGGCCCCACGGCATGGATGACGTATCGCGCTTTAAGACGATAGCCGCGCGTGATTTTCGCCGAACCGGTCTCGCAGCCACCGAGCATACGGCATTCAGCAAGCAGTTCGGGCCCTGCGGCGCGATGAATCGCGCCGTCGACGCCACCGCCGCCTAACAGCGAACGGTTTGCTGCGTTGACGATGGCGTCGACGTCGAGCGTCGTGATGTCGGCCACGATCACGTCGAGCCGCGTTTTGCCTATTTCGGCCGTCAGTTCCGTCATGCCCCCAATTATATCAAGTATATCATGCCGAATAGGACGGTTTGTGCCCCGGCACGGGCCGGCCGCAGCCGCGGGACAGCCCGACGATTCATTGTGCTGTCCAGCCGCCGTCAATCGAATAGGCTGATCCGGTAATGGTCGATGCCGCCTCGCTCGCAAGGAAAACCGCCAGCGCGCCCACATTCTCCGGGGAGGTGAACTGGTGCATGGGCTGCTTTTCCGCGACCAATGCGAGTTTCTCGGCCTCCGCCGTGGTGCCTCGTTCTCTTGCCCGGGCCTCGATCTGTGCCTGTACCAGCGGGGTCAACACCCAGCCCGGACAGATGGCGTTGCAGGTAATCCCCGCATTCGCCGTTTCGATCGCCACCACTTTCGTCAGTCCAATGAGCCCGTGCTTCGCGGCCACGTAGGCGGCCTTCTGACCGCTCGCCACCAAGCCGTGGGCGGATGCGATGTTGATGATCCGCCCCCATTTGCGTTTTTTCATGCCGGGTAATGCGGCACGAATGGTGTGGAAGGAAGACGACAGATTGACGGCAATAATCGCGTCCCATTTCTCCGCGGGAAAGTCTTCCACGCTGGCGACGTGCTGAATGCCCGCATTGTTGACGAGTACATCAAGCGTCCCGAACTGATTCTCGGTCGCGGCGATCATCGCCGCAATCTCCGCCGGCTTGCTCATGTCGGCATGCGAGTAACGCGCTGAAATGCGGAATTCTTTTTCGAGGCCGGCGCGCAGCTTTTCGATATCGTCGGCGTTGCCGAAGCCGTTGAGCATCACATTGCAGCCGGCCGCGGCGAAGGACCGGGCTATGGCGAGTCCGATTCCAGAGGTGGAGCCGGTAATCAGGGCGGTTTTTCCTTTCAAACTAGGCATGCTCATTGTCTCGCTGTCTCGATGGGACCCGAGTCCGACCCTGCCGCCCTTCTTGTTGCAATGCAATATACATTCATGTCGCGCGGCCGAAATGTTTCGCGGCTCGCGAATCCGCGAGCGGATCACTAGACTCAGGGAGGAAGGAGGAGGCTTTGGCCCGACGATCGCATGCGGTTTTCCCCGCCCCCGGTCATGACCACGACCGGTGTGCGCACGACGCGCTTGCGCATGCCGAGGCGCTCTGCGCGAGGCGCGGCGAGCGCCTGACGGCGATACGCCGTGCCGTGCTTCAGGTATTGCTTTCCACGCATCAACCGCTGGGGGCTTATGAGCTGATCGACCGTCTTGCCGAGGGTAACGGGCGGCCCGCTCCCATTACCATTTACCGTGCGCTCGATTTCTTGCGCGCGCAGGGGC
Organism: Pseudolabrys sp.; assembly: GCA_019689975.1. Classification (GTDB taxonomy): domain Bacteria; phylum Pseudomonadota; class Alphaproteobacteria; order Rhizobiales; family Xanthobacteraceae; genus Pseudolabrys. The sequence goes on along the minus strand of JADGGK010000047.1, from coordinate 20,166 downwards.
TGGTGCATCGCATCGAGAGCCGCAACGCCTTCGTGGCCTGCGTCCACAATCATGCCGAGGGCGATCCGGTGGTATTCATGATCTGCGAGAAATGCGGCGCCGTGGGAGAGGCGGCCGGGGCTGCCGTGGCCGAGACCATCAGAACCGCCTCGCGGGCGGCCGGATTTACTCCGCGAACTCCGGTGATAGAAATTTCCGGAATGTGCGCGCATTGCAGAGCGGCATGATTTGCCAACGCCCCCGCCCCCGTGCAAGCCCGATCGAATAGCTCGTGCGTCAATACGGCCGGTGCGGTCGTAAGGCATGATGTGGCCGTGCCAAGTCATGCCTAAAGGGAGCATTCCCGACTCGGGCCTGATGGCAAGCGTCCGTCATACGATGCATATAAAGGCGGTCCCTGGTCCTGTGCGGGGCAGATCGCCACACGAGGTGATGACGACGGCTCCTTCTTCACGCTAAGAGATCGGTTTCTCATCGCCCTCCTCCTTCGATGTCCGATTCGCCCGCAGTCCCGACAAATCATGTCGCCCGACCACTCGACCCGCTCGCCGCCGCGGCCGTGGTCGTCCTTTGCCTCTCCTGGGGATTCAACCAGGTCGCCACCAAGCTCGCAATTGACGACATTCCACCGCTCATCCAGGCCACTGTCCGCTCCGCCGTGGCGGCGCTGATCATCGCTTTCTGGTGCAAGGCACGCGGGATCAAGCTTTGCCTGCGTGACGGAACGTTGGTTCCCGGTCTCGTTGCAGGTGTGCTGTTCGGCGGCGAATTCATTCTGATCTATCAGGGCCTGCTTTACACCGCCGCGAGCCGCGCCACCCTCTTCATCTACCTGGCCCCCTTCTTCGTGGTCTTCGGCGCTCGCTTTTTGCTGCCGGGCGACCGTTTCAGCTTTGCGCAGTGGCTCGGGCTTCTACTCTCCTTCATCGGCATGGCGCTTGCATTCGGCGGATCGATTCGTGGGGACAATCCGCATCAAATCCTCGGCGATGCAATGATGGTGGCTGCCGCCCTGTTTTGGGCGGCGACTACGCTGACGATCAAGGCCAGCGCGCTCAGCCGCGTAGCGGCCGAAAAAGTGATGCTTTATCAGTTGGTCGTTTCCAGCCCCATGATGGGCGCAGCGGCCGTCGTTTCCGGCGAGCGCGTGACCCATTGGCCGTCAGCCCTGGCGGTCGGCGCCTTGAGCTATCAAACCATTTGGGTGGTGAGCATCACGTTCGTGATCTGGTTCGCGTTGATTGCGCGCTATTCAGCGAGCCGTCTCTCGGCGTTTACCTTTCTCACGCCGTTGTTCGGCGTCGCCGCCGGCCACCTGGTCCTCGGTGAGCCTTTGACCGGGCCGTTTCTCGCCGCTGTTGCGCTTACCGCGTTCGGCCTCGTCTTGGTCAACCGGGCACCCCGATGCTAGCCTGCATGCGGCTTCAGGGTACGCAAGCATGAAATCCGGGCGCTCAGCGACAAGTTCGGACGCCGCGGAACGGGCGCTACGGCAGGCCCTGGCGGCATTGCGCGCCGGGCATGCCGATCAAGCCGAATGGTTGGCGGTCGAAGCGGTCAGAGCCAATCCTGCCGACACGCGGGCCCAACATGTTCTCGGCCATGCCCTCCTGCTACAGGGCCGCGCGGAGGAAGCCGTTCCGCCTCTCGAGCAGGCCGCGCGGCGCAGTCGCGATCCGGCGGTCGAGACGCAACTTGCCGTGGCCTTGCGACAATCCGGCCGTGACGAGGAGGCGCTTGTGCGGTTGACCCGCGCCGTGAAGCGTCAGCCACCGTTCCCGCCGGCCTACCTCGAACTGGGAAACCTGCTCGCGGCGCTGGGACGCAGCGACGAAGCAATCGAGGTGTTGCAACAGGCGGTCGCGATCGCCCCCCGTATGGGCGAAGTGTCGATCCAGCTCGGATTCATCTACGCCGCGCGCGGCGACAACGACAAAGCGCACGAATGGCTCACACGCGGACTTGCCGAGCAGCCTCGCGATGCCGACGCGCTGTTCGTGCTGGCGCAGCTCACGCAGGCCAAGTGCCATTTTGCCGACGCTGCCGAACTGTACGGACGTGTGCTCGCGCTCACTCCAAATGATGCCGCCGCCCGCCTCGGCCTTGGCGTCTGCATGCTTGAGCTCGGCCAGACGACCGCCGCATTCGAGCACATCGGTACGGCGGCGAGCAGCAGCGCGAGAATGTTCGGCGAGGCGTTGACCGCCCTCGCGGCCGCCGGTCGCGGCCGCTTCTGGCTCCGACCGAGCGACGCCGCAAAAGCGTTGAAACGGGGATGACTACGATACCCTCCGGGCCGCGATAACCGTCTCAACTGGCGATAGGCCGGGTAGGCGCCCGCCCTGCGGGTATCGTCAGCGCCTTCGCGGCCGCTTCACGTCACGCGTCGGCCCTGCGTCAACGACACATGACCGCTCAATCAGGCCTCCGGCTCGACGTCGAGCCTGCATATCCAATGATCCAATCCCGCTTTGGCAGCCGGATAGATCGTCAACACTTCAGGGTCGTGCCCCGGAACGATGTGACGCGGCGAGGATGCGAGTTTCAGCAACGTCTTGTAACCCTCGAGTGTCTCACCCACGCTGTAGGTGATCGGAAAAACGCGGCCCTCATTGAGGTGAGAATAAAGGTGGCACGCATCGGAGGCGATCACCACGTGGCCGCGTCGCGTCTTGACCCGCACGCATTGCAAGCCCTTGGAATGGCCGCCGATCCTGTGCACGGTAATCCCCGGCGCGATCTCCTCGACGCCGTCATGGAATTCGACGCGATAGGCAAAGACCTTCTTGACCATGGCCAGTACGTCACGCTCGCTGAAGGGGATGCGCAACATGGGATGGCTCATGCAGCGGCCGGTGCAATACGCCATCTCGGTATCCTGGATATGATAGCGCGCGTTGGGAAACAGATCGTAATTACCGGCATGGTCCCAATGCATGTGCGTGGCAATGACATGGTTGACCTCGTCCGGTTCGACGCCCAGCGCCCGCAGGCCGTCGCCGACCGGATGGATGATTTCCCGGCCGCGTTCGCGTGCTGCGGCCTCGTCAAAGCCTGTATCGCAGACGAAAATGCCGTGTGCGCCTCTGATGACCCATACGTAATAGGCGATGGAGGTCATCTCGTCGTGTGGATCGCCGAAAATATAGTTTTCGCTTCGCTTGCGGGCATGGGTTGCGTAAGCAACGGCATAGACCTCATGGATGTCGTCGCTCATTGCTTGCCTCCGATGATAATACCGGCACGTTTTTCAATCATCTTGACGATATTGGTGAAGTCGCACTCCCCGCCATATTCGGAATTGGTAATTTCCCATTGATCGAGCACGGCACGCATGATCTTGTCCGGCACGCCGAGCGCGCTTGCTTCCTCTGCGCAAAGGCGGACGTCCTTGAGCATCAGCGCGGTAGCAAAACCATAGTCGAAGGTGCGTGGCAAAACCGCCTGCGGAAATTTTCCGTCGGAAGCCGTGGTGCGGCCGGATCCCGCATTGATGACATCGATCATTACGGCCGCATCAAGCCCCGCCTTGACTCCCATTGCCACCGCTTCGGCCGTCGCCGCCATTGCTGTCGCCGAAAGAAAATTATTGGCAAGCTTCATGGTCTGCGCCATGCCCGGTTTGTCGCTGACAACGAACACGCGCCCGAATATGGCGAGCAAGTCTCTCACCGCGGCTACGTCGGCAGGCGGTCCCGATACCATGACCGCTAGCGTGCCTTTCCGCGCACCGGCGACGCCGCCGCTCACCGGCGAGTCGATTTGAACGATGCGCCGCGCCGCGAGCGCGGCAAAAATCTCGGCGGCGACGCGTGATCCAGTAGTTGAAAGATCCACGAAGCGTTTGACGCGGCGGCCGTGGATGACACCGTCCATTCCGAGCGCGACCTCCTTCGCTATAGCCGGCGAAGGCAGACTCGCCATCACGATTTCCACGCGATCGGCGACGTCCCGCGGAGATGTTGCAAGCGCGGCGCCCGACGCGCCAAGCGCGGCCGCCGCTTCCGCACGCACGTCAAAGACCACGAGCTTATGCCCTGCGTCGATCAACCGCCGCGCCATCGGCGCGCCCATGTTGCCCAAACCGATAAAGCCGATCTCCATGCATTCCTTCCTTTTTTGGCCAACCTGCCATTCAGGGCCGGGGTGACGTCCCCAGACCTTGCCGCGCGAAGATTATGCCGCGCCAATTCTGCCCGCAGCGGGTGTCGGCGTCAGGTGACGTCGAAACGCGAACATTGCATTGAACTTATAATAACGATGCTTATTATATGCTTGCTATTATAAAGGGTCCGATCATGCCGCCGATGCCGAGCAGGCGCGAAATCGCCTTTACGATCATGGATGTAGCAAGAATGCTCAAGACCTATGCCGACCAGCGCGCGCGCCAGTTCGGCATTTCGCGCGCGCAATGGGCGGTGCTGGTCCGGATCGAACGCGCCGAAGGCCTCAAACAGACGGAACTCGCCGAAATTCTCGATCTGCAACCGATTTCGCTCTCCCGCCTGCTCGACCGCTTGGCGGACAACGGCTTGATCGAGCGCCGTTCCGATCCCAACGACCGACGCGCCAATCGGCTTTACCTATCGCCGGCGGCGCGGCCGCTGATCGCGCAACTTGCGCGACTCGGCGCCGAGATGATGGAGACCGTGCTGGAGGGCCTCGACGAAAGGGCGCAAGCGCGTCTTTTGCGCGATCTCGTCGCCATCAAGAACAATCTGAGGGCGGCCATCAACCGCGGCGATCCCCAACGGCAGGCGATCAACGGATAGTGGTTTTGTTTGCTGACAATCTCGTTTCGACCGTGAACGTAACTGGACCCCGGTGGGAACGAATAGGACGTGGATCTGGAATGTTGTTCATTCTTTGGCAGCTTGCCAGGACCGACGGATGGGACAATGAGTGAAAATACCTTGAGAGTCGTTGCGAAACCCGAGGCGAAGATCCGATCGGAACGAGAGGCCGAGAACAAGGCGCACGAGGGGGCAGCGCCGCCGCTCCGCCGACGGCTGCGCCTGACGCTGTTGATCGTACTACCGGCGCTGGCCGGATTGATTGGTCTTGGCGTGTATCTGTCTGGCGGCCGCTATGTTTCGACCGACAACGCTTATGTCGGCGCCCAGAAGATTTTGATCACGCCCGACATTTCCGGCAAGATCGTCCATGTCGCGGTGGTCGAAGGCCAGCATGTAAGACCGGGCGACGAACTATTCACACTCGACCCGGAGCCTTACCGGCTCGCGCTCGAAGGTGCGGAGGCCAAACTTGCCGCGGCCAAGGCGGATTACGATAAGCTCAAGGCAACGCTCAAGTCCGTCACCGAGCTTGCCCAACTTGCCGAAAAGAACGTTGAACTTAAGCAGCGAGACGTCGATCGCAAAACCCAATTGCTCAAAACTCAGGCCGGGTCGCAGGCTGATGTCGATACGGCGGTCGCCGCGCTGGTCACCGCGCAGCTGCAGGCGCAATTTGCGGAGCAGCAACGCGCAACGACATTAAGTCAGCTGCTTGGGAATCCCGATTTGCCGCTCGACCGATTTCCCGAATACGCGCAGGCCATCGCGGCTCTTCAAGACGCACAACGCAATCTTCGTCTTACGATCGTGCGCGCACCGATTTCTGGGACCGCGACCCAGGTCGACAATATCGAACTTGGACGCTACATCGCCGCCGGCACTCCGGTGCTTAGTATCATTGATGACGAACATCCTTGGGTGGATGCCAACCCCAAGGAGACCGACATAACCTATCTGCGCGTGGGACAAAAGGCGACGATCTCGGTCGACAGTTTTCCCGATCGCGTATTCAAAGGTACCGTGGTCGCGGTCAGTCCGGGAACCGGCGCGCAATTTTCCATTCTGCCGCCGCAGAACGCCACGGGAAACTGGGTGAAGGTGGTTCAGCGCGTGCCGGTGCGCATTGCCTTTGACGACGGCCAGGATACGCGCCTTTTGCGCGCGGGAATGAGCGTCGTGGTCGATATCTATACCGGTCATTGCCGGCTGCCGGCGCTCCTCTGTTCGCCGGGTGAAAAATGAGTCCGCGCGCCGCAGCGCTTTCGCCGAAGGCCTTGCGCATGCTGATCACCGTCTGCGCCATGACGGCGACCATCATGCAAGCGCTCGATACGACCATCGCCAACATCGCGCTGCCCTATATGCAGGGATCGCTCTCCGCGTCGCTCGACCAGATCAACTGGGTACTAACATCCTATATCGTCGCGTCGGCCATCATGACAGCTCCGATCGGTTGGCTTGCTGATCGTTTCGGCCGCAAGAAGCTGTTTATCATCTGCGTCATCGGCTTTACCATCGCCTCGCTTCTGTGCGCGCTCGCACAAAATATCCAGCAGATTGTTCTGTTCCGCCTTTTGCAGGGCATGGCCGGCGCTGCGCTGGTGCCGCTGTCGCAGGCGGTGCTGCTCGATAGCTACAGCGTCGAGGAGCGTGGTGCGGCAATGGCGATCTGGGGCATGGGCGTGATGCTGGGACCGATCATGGGCCCGACGCTCGGTGCCTGGCTTACCGATAACTACTCATGGCATTGGGTATTCCTCATCAATCTTCCGATTGGAATTGCCACGAGCATCGGCCTTGCCGTGTTCATGCGCGAGACGCCGCGACAGGAGCACATGCGATTCGACTGGTTCGGGTTCGTCGCACTTGCCGTCGGCATCGGCGCGCTCCAACTGCTGCTCGACCGCGGTGAGCAGGTCGGCTGGTTCGACGCCAACGAGATATGGATCGAGGCGATCGTGTCCGGCGTCGGCTTTTATTATTTCTTCGCTCATTCGTTCACGACCGATGATCCGTTCGTCCGCTTCGAGATGTTCAAGGATCGTAATTTCGTTTCCGGCTGCGTTTTCATGGTGGTCATTGGCATCGTGCTGTTCGGCACCATGGCGTTGATCACACCCTTCATGCAGACGCTTCTGGGTTATCCCATCCAGACCGCAGGTCTCCTGCTCGGTTCGCGCGGCGTAGGGACTCTGCTCACGATGATGGCGGCGCCACGCCTGATGCGTATGATCGAGTCCCGCTATCTGATCCTATTCGGCCTCATGCTTTCCGGAGGTACCCTCTTCATGATGACCGGCTGGTCGCTCGACACGACGCAATGGATGATCGTGACGACCAGCATCGCTCAGGGGATTGGCTTGGGGCTGCTTTTCGTACCCATAAGCTCGGTCGCCTTTTCGACGCTGCCCGGGCATTTGCGCAACAGCGGCACAGCCATCACCACCTTGGTACGCAATATAGGTTCGTCAATCGGCATCTCGATGGTGATCGCGAATCTGACCGACAAGACGATCGAAATGCATGCGCGGCTGGTCGAAAACGTGACGCCATTCAATGATGCGCTGCAGATGCCGGACGTGGCAACCGTGCTCAATTTACACACGGACTTGGGTCGTGCGCTGCTCGACCGGATCGTGACGCAGCAGGCGACGATGATCGCCTATCTCAACGATTACAAGCTTCTGATGTTTTTGACGCTGGCGATGATCCCGTTGATCTTCATTATCAAGACGACGCGCCGCACGCAAAACGGCACGACCGCGGACGCGGTCCTTGATTGATCCTGCTGCGCCGGAACGCCACCGCGAGACGAAATCACTGTGGCTGATGGGCGACGCTCGCCTGGGATCCGCGTCGCATCGTGGATGTCATTTCTTGAGAGGATTGTCAGTGGATAGAAATTCCCTTCGCACGAGGTCCGTGTGCTCGCCCAAGGCCGGAATCGCGCCGTAGCGCCGGGACTCCTCCGCATGCCGGATCGCCGGGGCCGGAAGGCTCACCGGTCCGCTCGGCGAATCGACGCTTATGCGCCGCAGGTGCGGGTGCCGGCTCAGCAATGCCGTATCGTTGACGCGCGCAAAGGCGATGTCGGCGGCTTCGAGCGCCCTTGTCAACGGTTCCACATCGTGCTGGGCGAAGGCCGCCGCGACGGTGGCGTCCGTCGCAGCGCGGTTGCGCAGACGGCTCGGGACCGTGACGAATCTCGGGTCGTCGCCCAGCAATGGATCGCCGAGCACCTTCTCCGCCAGCGTCCGCCACTCACGATCGTTCTGGACGGCAATGAGGATGTCGGCGCCGTCGCGGGTCTTGAACACGCCATAGGGGGCGATCGTTGGGTGTGCGAGCCCGATGCGCTTGAACGGATTGCCGCCTTCATAATTGAGCAGCGGCACGGTCATCCATTCCGCCATGGCGTCGAACATCGACACCGCGATGTCGCTGCCCTCGCCGGTACGGGACCGCTTGATGAGCGCCTCAAGAATCGCTTCATAGGCATTGAGGCCGGCAGCAATGTCGGCAACCGAAACGCCAACACGCGCCGGCGCGTCCGGACCGCCGGTGATCGAAGCTAGGCCCGATTCGGCCTGGATCAACAGATCGTAGGCCTTGCGCTGGGCGAAGGGGCCGCTCTCGCCATAGCCTGAGATCGAACAGCAGATGAGGCGAGGATAGTCCCGGCGCAGTCTGGCGACGGCAAATCCGAGCTTGGCGATCGCCCCAGGCTTGAGGTTCTGCACGAAGACGTCGGCTCTCGCGAGCATGGCCTCGAGCAGTGCCTTGTCAGCGGCGGAGCCCAGGTCAAGCACCACGGATTGCTTACCCCGGTTGAGCCACACGAAATGAGCGCTTTCGCCATGAACGATATGGTCATAGCTGCGCGCGAAATCGCCTTCCGGCCGCTCGACTTTGATCACGCGCGCGCCCGCATCGGCCAATCGACAGGTGCACTGGGGCGCGGCAACCGCCTGTTCGACCGAGACGACGAGAATGCCTTCTAGCGGCAGGGACATTTCAGTAGGAGCGCGGCAGGCCGAGCGCATGCTCGGCGATGTAGGAAAGATTCATATTGGTCGAGATGGACGCCTCTTGGTAGAGCCCTGTTTCACCAAATTTGTGTTTTACATCGTATTCCTCGGCAAAGTCGACTCCGTCACGCGTCTGTAAGCGCATGGCAGCAGCGAACCAGGATGCGGCGGCCGCAAGCAGCTCTGTTATATTGGCTTCGGCGCCGACTTCCTCTCCCGCTTCGTATTTTTCCGTCACCTCGCGCACAATTTGGTCGCATGCATGGTGTGCGCGCCGGCCCGGATTTCTGAATGATCTCGGTGATCGCGCGCCGACGCCATCGTTCCGTTCCCCCGTCGCGCCAGATTCGGTCGTATGCGTGCTCAACCGATCTCGGCCCTGCCGTTGTTGATCGCCACGACGTCGCGCTCGACCACCAACGAGCGGAAAGTCGCCATGGCGCCATCGCGCCAGATCTCGGTGCGGATGGTCTCCCCCGGATAAACCGGGGCGGTAAATCGGCCCGCCATGGCCGTCAGTCGCGCCGGATCGTAACTGCACAATGCCTTTAGCAAAGCGTGACCGGCGACGCCGAAAGTCGCAAGCCCGTGCAAGATGGGGCGGGGGAAGCCTGCAGCCTTGGCAAATTCCGGTTCGGCATGCAGCGGGTTGACGTCACCGGAAAGCCGATAGATCAGCGCCGTTTCGGGACGCGTCGGCAGGTCGCAGACCAGATCGGGCGCGCGGTCGGGTATCGGATGCGGCGGCGGCGCTTCGCGCGGGGGTCCGCCGAAGCCGCCGTCGTCACGACAAACGGTCGTCTGAGTCAGCGTTGCGAGCAATTCCCCCGTCGCCTTGTCGGTGACTTTGCGCTCAGAATAGACGAGCGCGCCCTTTCCTTTTCCCTTGTCGATCACTTCGACGATGCGCGTCTTTCCGATCACGGTACCCTGGGTTGCCACCGGCCTGTGCAGCCGCATTCCCTGCTCGCCGTGCACGACCTTGGTCCAGTTGACGCCGCTCTCGGGGTTGCGCAGCCAATAGGGCGAATAGCCGAGCACCAAGGCAAATGTGGGCAGCGCCTTCAGATTCTTTTCATAAACGAAAGCAAGTTCGTCCTCGTTGACAGGATCTTGGCCCAGGCCCACGCCGAGCGCATAAAGCACGCAATCCTTCCAGCCGTAGGTATGCTCGACCTCGGGAATATCGAGCGCCAACAGTTTCTCATAGACGATGGCCATGTGCGCCTACCTCGTCGACCGTGCGGCAACATTCACCGCATGTTCCTTTTTCCGCTTCTTCCCCGTGTCGACAAGGCCTCAACCCCTGCCACCATCGTCCTTTCGTCGCACATTCGACGCGACCCCATGCGCACATCAAATCGGATCCCACGCAAAGACGTCGCCTGAACGCTCAAGGGGCGTGAAAGAGGGGCCGAAAGCAGGCTTGAGCTGCTCGGCAAGTTTCTGCGGCGTCCAGCCGTCGGATCGATGGATGACGCGTATCGGCCGCGGCTGGTTGAACAGAAAAATCTCGTTGTTGCGTACGGCAAAGATCTGCCCGGAAATGCCCGCGGCCGCATCCGAACCGAGAAAGACCGCAAGCGGCGCGATTTTTACGGGTGTCATCTGTGACAAGCGCTCAACCCGCTGTCTTTCCGCCTCGGACGCGGCGGGGATCGACTCGATCATGCGCGTGAAGGCAAATGGGGCAATGCAATTCGAACGCACGCCGAAACGCTGCATGTCGAGCGCGATCCCGCGCGACAGCCCCATGATTCCAAGCTTGGCCGCCATGTAGTTGGCCTGCCCGAAATTGCCAATGAGGCCCGAGGTCGAGGTCATGTGCACATAAGCACCCGAGCCTTGCTCGCGGAAAAGACCCGCGACCGCACGGCTCATGTTGAACGAACCGTGCAAATGCACAGCGATGACGTCCATCCAATCCGCGTGACTCATCTTATGAAAGATGACATCGCGCAGGATACCCGCGTTATTGATGAGGATATCGACACGGCCGAACGCCTCGAGCGCGGTTCTGACGATCGTCTCGGCATTCTTGGGCTCAACGATCGAAAGCGTCGATGCGATGGCTTCGCCACCGGCGCGCCGGATCGCCGCGACCGTATCCTGCGCCGGGCCCTCGTCAATTCCGACACCTGCAAGACTCGCCCCGATATCGCAGACGACGACCTTTGCTCCCTCCGCGGCCAAGCCCTCGGCAATGGCACGACCGATGCCGCGCCCCCCGCCGGTGACGATCGCAACTTTGCCTGAAACAATGCCCGGCATATAAGCTCCCTAAACCGCTCTGTGCGCCCGCACCTGCGTGCGCGACACGCGGACCATGCGCTCTGCTAACGGTTCTTTATTTGCACGGAAACGCACGGCCCGACTGCTCCCATGGCGCATCACCGATGCACGATCCGAGTCGATGCGGCGGTCCGGTGTCATTCTGGCCGTTTTTTTGCTGGAGACGGCCGCGGGCGGACCGCCATGAGCGGTCGTCTCCTCAACAAGGTGATAGTCTGACGTTGCAGCGAGCCATATGTCACTCATGGTCGCAAGCGGACCCTAACCCCACACATCCTCCGCCAATTCCACGATCATGCGCAGTTTTGCCCATTGCTCATCCTCGGCAAGCAAATTGCCTTCCTCGGTGGAGGCGAAGCCACACTGCGGGGAGAGACATAACTGGTCCAGCGAAATATATTTCGTGGCTTCCTCGATGCGGCGCTTGATTTCGTCTTTGGTTTCAAGCTTGCCCGTCTTGGTCGTCACCAAGCCCAGCACCACCTGCCGGTCTTTTGGCACGAGACGCAAAGGCTCGAAGCCGCCGGCACGCGCGGTATCGTATTCCATGAAATAGCCGTGCACCCCAATACGATTGAAAAGGACCTCCTGTTCCGCCTCATAGCCGCCGGATCCCATGAACGTCGATTTGTAGTTGCCGCGGCACAGGTGCATGGTCACCGTCATATCGGGAGGAATGTCCGACATGGCGATGTTGATGAGATCACCGTAAAGCGGGCCGAGCTTTTCCGGATCGTCGCCACGTGCCCGCATCTGCTCGCGGTATTTTTCATCGCAGAGCATGGCAATGAAGACTTCGTCGAGCTGCAGATAGCGGCAGCCCGCGTCGGCGAATGCACGCACCGCCTTGCGATAAGCAGCGCCGAGGTCCGCAAACATCGCATCGACATCGCGGTAGCCAGCAATCGGAGGCTTGGCCGGTCGACCATAGAGCGCCGACGGCGCCGGAATGGTGACCTTCGGCGTGCCCTTGGTATGCGCGGCGAGGAATTTGAAATGCTCGATCATGGGATGGCCGGAAAAGTCGATCTTGCCGGTGACCTTAATTCCCTCATTGCGCGTGGTGACGCCGGCAAAGGCGACGCCTTGATCCATCACATGCCTCTCAATGCCGTCGAGGCCCCAGAGAAAATCGAGATGCCACCATGAACGGCGAAACTCCCCGTCGGTGATCGATTGCAACCCCACTTCTTCCTGTTTTCTGATGACTCGTTCGATTGATCGATTCTCGATCTCTCTGAGCGCCGCCGCATCGATCTCACCCCTCGCGTGCTTGGCCCGCGCCTCCTTTAGTTCGGCGGGTCGCAGCAGACTGCCCACATGGTCAGCACGGAAAGGTGGCTTGGTACGTCTCGTCATATGCGCAACTCCTTGGTTGTCGCTGCCGCTTTCCTCGCTCGCGATCCGCGGATATGTCCCGCCTGCCGCCGTCGTGGCGACGCTACTCGCGTCAGCAGCGTCGCAACTGGCCGACAACGGCTGCCCTGGGGTTCAAGCAATGAGGAACATCTTGACAGCGCTATCCCCAGACCTCTTCGGCCACCTCGACGACCCTTCGCAGTTTCGCCCACTGCTCGTCCTCGGTGAGCAGGTTACCCTCCTCGGTAGAAGCAAAGCCGCATTGCGGCGAGAGACACAACTGGTCGATGTCCACGAAATTCGCCGCCTTCTCGATGCGCCGCATCAGTAGATCCTTTGATTCCAGTACGCCCGTCTTCGACGTAACCAGTCCGAGCACAACAGTTTTGCCTCCTGGCACGAAACGCAGCGGCTCGAATCCGCCGGCGCGCTCCGTATCGTATTCCATAAAATAGCCGCGAACGTTGATCGCATTGAACAAAATATCAGCCACCGGCTCGTAGCCTCCGCTGGCAACGAATGTAGACTGAAAATTGCCGCGGCACAGGTGCATACAGATCGTCATATCACGCGGGATGTCTGAGATCGCGGCATTGATCAAACGTGCATAGATGTGCGGTAGCTGGTCGGGATCGTCCCCACGTCGACTCACGTGCTCACGCAGCTTGGGATCGCAGAGATAAGCAAAGTTGACCTCGTCGAGTTGAAGGTAGCGACAGCCGGCATCATAAAAGGCGCGTATGGCCTTCCGATAGGTTTCGCCGAGATCGTGATAGAACTCATCCATATCGGGGTAGATGGAGTGCGGGACTGCCTCGCGTCCGTAGCGGAAATGCAGGCTCGACGGTGAGGGAATGGTCATCTTGGGTATGGCGCGCGCGCGGGTTTTGACGAACTCAAAATGCGCAATCATCGGATGCCCCGCGAATGAGCCAAGCCGGTCGACAACCCGCAGCATCATCGGTTTCGGGTTTGGTCCCTGAAATTTGATCCTGCGCTCACCGAGATAGGCTTCCACCCCGGGAAGTGCGCCAAGGAAGTCATAATTCCAGAAGGCCCGGCGGAATTCGCCGTCCGTAACGGCCTTGAGCCCGATCGCCTCCTGCCGCCTGATGACCTTCTCGATTTCCTGATCCTCTATCACCGTCAAGGCTTCGTTCGAAATCTCCCCTCGTTCATGGGCGGCACGCGCCGTTTTCAGCGGCCCGGTGCGCAGCAGACTGCCGACATGGTCGGCGCGAAACGGCGGGGTTGTGCGTTGCGTCATGGAATCGTTCGAAGATCGACGTGAGATGGTCCGCGCCGCGGAAAGACGTCAGCCCCAGATCTCCTCGGCCAACTCGACAATCATCCGCAATTTCGCCCATTGCTCGTCCTCGCCGAGTATATTGCCCTCCTCCGTCGAAGCGAATCCGCATTGGGGAGACAAGCACAGCTGATCGAGTGCGACATATTTGGTCGCTTCATCGATGCGACGCTTGATATCATCTTTGCGCTCGAGCCGTCCGCTCTTGGACGTGACCAGCCCGAGCACAAGTTGTTTGCGGCCCTTGGGAAAATATCGCAGCGGTTCGAACCCGCCGGCGCGCTCGGTATCGTATTCGAGGAAATAACCGTCAAAATTTGTCTGCGCCAGCAAATGCTCGGCGACGAAGTCATAGCCGCCCTGCGCGATCCAGGTGGAGCGGAAGTTGCCGCGGCATGAGTGCATGGTCACGGTCATGTCGGCTGGCTTTCCTTCGAGCGCAGCATTGGTCGTGCGGACGTAGATCGCCGGCAGCTTTTCTGGGTCGTCGCCACGGGACTTCGACGCTTCGCGCTCTTTGGGATCGCAGATCATCGCCCAGGCCGTGTCGTCGAGTTGAAGGTAGCGGCAACCGACATCATAGAACGCGCGGATCGCCTTGCGCCAGGCGGCAGCCACATCGGCGAAGAACACGTCGAGATCGGGATAAACCTCTCGACTGACGAGCGCACGCCCCTGCCGGAAGTGGAACGTGCTCGGGGCCGGAATCGTCATCTTGGGCGTCACACGACAATGTGCCCGCAGGAACTTGAAATGCTCGAGCATCGGGTGACCGACGAAATCCACCTTGCCCGTGATCCTGATCCCCTCGTGTCTTGTTTCCACGCCGTGGAATTGGATGCCGGTTGATGTGGTGAACGATTCGACGCCCTGGAGACCCTTGAAGAAGTCGAAGTGCCACCACGAGCGTCGTAGTTCCCCATCCGTCGCAAGCTTCAGTCCGACCTCCTCCTGCTTTCGTATAACGCGTTCGATTTCTCGGTCCTCGATGGCGCGCAACGCCATATCGTCAATCTCGCCCTTGGCGTGTTTGGCGCGTGCCTCCCGCAAAGAGGCAGGGCGCAATAGACTCCCGACATGGTCGGCGCGAAAAGGTGGTGTCGTGCGCTCCGTCATGGTGACTTCACTCCGATAGCCTCAACATCAGGTCATTATCGCGTCCGCAATGACCGAGACCAGGATCCAATCGGGGGAAGAGCCGGCTATGCCGTACCCCAGACCTCCTCTGCCACTTCCACGACCAGCCGAAGTTTGGCCCATTGTTCATCCTCGGTCAGGAGATTGCCCTCCTCGGTCGACGCAAACCCGCATTGCGGTGACAGACAGAGTTGATCGAGTGCGACATAATTCGTTGCCTCCTCGATGCGTCTCTTGACCTCGTCGCGCGCTTCCAGTCGTCCCTCCTTCGAGGTGATGAGGCCGAGAACCACGACCTTGCTTCCCTTGGGAAGAAATCGCAGCGGCTCGAACCCGCCGGCGCGCTCGGTATCGTACTCGAGAAAATAGCCATCATAGTTGCATCGGGCGAGCAGGCTTTCCGCAACCGGCTCGTATCCGCCCGACGAAATGAAGGTCGAGCGAAAATTGCCGCGGCAGACATGGGTCGTAATCACCATGTCAGCCGGCTTTGCTGCCAAAGCCTTGTTGATGCAGGCCACGTAGTCATCCTGAAGACGTTCGACCGCGAGGCCGCGTTCCTTGGCTTTCCGCAATTCCACCTGCGAGCACAAGTAGGCCCACGCCGTATCATCGAATTGAAGATAGCGGCAGCCGGCATCGTAGAACGCGCGCACCGCTTTTTGATAGGCCATGGCCAAGTCGTCGAAGATGGCGTCGCGGTCTTTGTAGATACTCGTCCTGACCGCGTCCGCTTCGAGACGGAAATGCATGACACTCGGTGCCGGAATGGTCATCTTGGGTGTGACATTGGTATTCGCCTTGAGGAATTTGAAATGCTCGACCATCGGATGGCTCGAGAAATCGATCTTGCCGACGAGGCGTAATCCATGCGGCTTGGTCTGGACGCCCTGAAACTGAATGCCGTGATCGATTTCGTGGACCTCGACGCCGTCCAACATGCCGAAGAAGTCGAAGTGCCACCATGCGCGACGGAATTCTCCGTCCGTCGCCAGACGCAGTCCGATGCCCTCCTGCTTGGCGATGATCTTCTTGATCTCAAGATCCTCCACCTCTTTCAGTTCGTCCGTGCCGATCTCCCCCTTCTCGTGCCGGAGGCGCGCCTCCCGCAGCCGCGGGGAGCGTAGGATGCTGCCCACGTGGTCGGCGCGAAAAGGGGGTTTTTGGTGGGCCATCATCTACTCCTTGCATTTGTGACGCTCCGCGACGGCGGACCGGATGCTCTGACAAAACATCTCTTGGCCGATGCGTCAAATTTCCGCTCTTTGCCTGGCTCGGCCAGTCGCGCTAATGTCCGGCAAATTCCAGCCTCTGCAAGTGGCGTTGAAGAGGAAGCGACCATCATGTCTTACAAGAATCTGGAAGAGGCAATCCAAGCCTCCGGCGATGTCGTCGGTATGCTGCGCAATTCGCAGATCGGCGCTTATGTCTATCCGGTCGTGCCGGCCGAATTCACCAATTGGCGGGATGAACAGCGCGCCTGGCAGGAGACCTGTGTTCTGTACGACCAGACCCATCATATGGTGAACATGTTCGTGCGCGGTCGCGACGCGCTGAAGCTCCTGTCCCGCCTCGGAACCAATTCGTTCGCCAACTTCTCCGTCGGCAAGGCAAAACAGTTTGCTCCATGCAACTATGACGGCTACGTGATCGGTGACGGTATTCTTTTCTACCTTGCCGAAAATGAATTCGTGTTTGTCGGCCGCAATCCGGTCGCCAATTGGATTGAATTTCACGCCAAGACGGGTGGCTACGACGTCGCCACGGAATACGACGATCGGTCGCCATCCCGACCAATGGGTCGGCCGGTGGTTCGCAAGGTCTACCGCTTTCAGATTCAGGGACCCAACGCCGAGAAGGTCATCGCCAAACTCAATGGCGGCTCGGTACCCGAGATCAAGTTTTTCAATATGGGCTACATTAACATCGGCCAGCGCCGCGTGCGGGCGCTGCGCCACGGCATGGCCGGGGCGCCGGGACTCGAGGTCTGGGGACCCTATGAAGAATATTTCGAGGTACGTGAAGCCATTCTCGAGGCGGGCAAGGAGTTCGGCATGGTTCCGGTCGGCTCCCGCGCCTATTCAAGCAATACCCTCGAATCGGGTTGGATACCCTCGCCGCTGCCCGCGGTCTATTCGGGCGAGAAGATGAAGGCCTATCGGCAATGGCTGCCAGGCACGAGTTATGAGGCCGTCTCTTCGCTCGCGGGTAGTTACGTGTCCAACAACATCGAGGACTATTACGTCACGCCCTACGAGCTCGGCTACGGGATCTTCGTGAAGTTCGACCATGACTTCATCGGCAAGGAAGCGCTGCAGAAAATGGCGGGAAAACCGCATCGTCGCAAGGTCACTTTCGTGTGGAACGCTAAGGACGTCGCGCGCATTTGGGCATCCATGCTCGAACCCGGTCCAACGTTCAAATATTTGGATATCCCCAACTCCAATTATGGTTCGAGCACCTATGACGCGATCATGAGCGGCGGCAAGGTGGTCGGCTTTTCGATGTTCGGCGGCTACAGCTACAATGAACGGGCCGTTCTCTCGCTCGGCATTGTCGAGGAACCATACGCGAAGGTCGGTACGAAGCTCACGCTGGTGTGGGGCGAAGAAAATGGCGGCACCAGGAAAACGACGGTCGAGCGCCACAAGCAAACCGAGGTCGAAGTCGAGATCGGCCCCACTCCCTATGCGCGACAGGCGCGCGAGACATACCATGCCGGCTGGCGCACGGCCGCTAACGTTTGACCTGACCGCCGACCGAACGTTTTGACGATGGAGTCCGCTTAAGAATGCGCCGCGGCCTGCCCCGCGGCGCATGTCATGTCGGCGACACGGCGCGCATAGCGAGCGGTCGCCACGGCACCGCCGAACGAGAAGTAATGGGGATAAATCATGCCGAGCGCGCCGGCCGCCGCCAATGCTTCGATGATCCGATCGGGACCAATATTGCCGATCAATGCGGTTGCGGTGCCCGACGTGAGGCCGCGTAGGGAGGCGGCCACGCCGCAACGCTTCGCAAAGCGGATGAGCTGCGGAAGGCTTGTTGGGCCGGCAAGACCAATACGCACCGGATGGGAAATGCCCCCGGCGCGTAGCTTCCTAAGCCATGACAGGATGTGTTGCGCGGAAAAGGAGAATTGGGTCACGATGTGCACGCGCAGGCCTTGTGCAGCCGCGCTTGCGATCTTCTCGTCGAGCGATGCCTCCAGCCGATCGCGCGAGATGCGCGGATGGCCCTCGGGATAGGCCGCAATACCGATCTCCTCAATGCCGGCTTCGCGCAGGCGGCCTTTCTGGATGACGGCAAGCGCATCGGGGAAGGGGCCGACGGGCTCGACGTCCCCGCCGATCACCAGCAGACGACGCACGTCCGCCTCGCCGGTGAGGCGCCCGAGCAGGTTCTGCAGGACCTCGGCGCTTGGAAGGCGGCGCGCGGCCACGTGAACGACCGGCTCAAGACCGGCCTTGCGCAATGCGATGGCGGCGGTGACGATTTCATCGGGCACCGCGGTCGGCACGGCAGTCAGATAGATCGGCGTCGCGGCCGGCAGGACGGCGGCCATTTCGACGATCTCGGTCGGTTGCGGTCGCGTCGCTTCGATCGAGAAAACCCGTCCAAAGCAGGCGTGTTCGGGCGGCACGGTCGGCATGGACGTGCTGTCCAGGTCTCTGATTGTGCTAGTCGCGGCGACGCGAAATGACGAATGACTCGTCATAGAACCACAAGCCGCCGTGTTTCTGCAGCACGTCGCGCGTCGCCTCAATATAGCGTGGGTCGTTCTGAACGCTCGCCAATCGGTCGTCCTCGACTTGCGCGACGTAAATAGCCGCGTTCCATGCGGCAAATAACGTCGACGTGCCGATCGACGAAGAGATCTCCGACGGCAGCGTATACATGTCATAGCGGAAAAGCGAACGCTGGTCGGCGTAGGCGTTGAAATTGAGATCGCGACCTGCCACGCCCAGCTCATGCTTGACCTCCTTGAGCAGGTCGTGCCGGTTGTGAACGAACGGATTGTCGTTCGGCCAAACCTTCTGGATGATCTCCATCCCCGGGTCGTGACCATAGGAGTGGATGACAATGAGACGTCCCCCAGGTCCCAGCGCGCGCGCGAGCGGCGCAAGCACGCGCTTGGCCTTGAATTCGAGCGAAGCGCGCGCTCGATAAGGCTGCGAAGCGATCACGAGGTCATATTCGCCCGTGCTGCCTCCCGGGCGAGGGATAATCTGATCGAGCAGGAATCGGTGATCGTCGCGGTAGATGACGAGAATAACCGGCCGCTCATAGACGGGATTGCCGCTTTTCGGGGATACGCGCGCCTTCCAGTTTTCGGCAAGGAATGGTTCGAGCTCGGTGAGCTGTTTCTCGAATGCGTGCGCCGTCGATCCCTCCATTGCCACGTCCTTCCACACGAGGCTTGTGGCAGCGGACAGCGACTTGACGGCGAGCCAGGGAGCATCGGCGTAGGCGAGATTGGTCAACACCAGCACCGTCGCCGGATGCTCGACAAAACGGTCGGCCATCTTGTGCAGCGTCAACCGGACGTCTTCCAGACTTATTTCCTTGCCGACGACGTAGAACGGCATGGTCGGGAAGCGATCGTGCATGTTGCGCATCACGCGCGTAAGCACGGTGCCGTCGCCAATGCCGGCGTCGAACACCCGCACCGCGGGGGGTCGCGGATGGATGTTGGCGAGTTCGAGCCCGACGCGCGAGGCGATCTCCCACTTCTCCGAACAAGTGTTCACGAACAGCAGATACTTCTGCCGGTTATCGAAGAAACGGAAGTTGCGCTTCGGATCGCCGCCGGCTGGCGCGGCCGTCGGCGCCGCGGGCAACGGCATTGTCACGCTCATATCCTTCGCCGGCTGCGGGTCGAACAGCACGCGCCGTCGTCCCGGTCCCGCATCGGCATAGCGCGCCATGAAGGTGCGGATGCGCTCGAGCGTGTCGGTGGTAATGCGGCCGCCGTTGCGCAGGCGGCTTGCCAATTTGCCATCGTTGACCGCGCGCCGCCCAAACGTCGATTCGGCGAGTCCGCGGGCCCGGCAAAATTCGCTGATTTCCTGCAGGATTTGTTCGTTCATGGCGAGTCCCTGGAGGCGTTTCCAGTTGCGGCTCGCAACGGCCGCTTGCCAAGGAGCGAACCAAAATTCTGCCCTCTAGGTCAATAGTTGGGAAATGTGGGCAAATTGGGTGGGAAAGGATATTTTACAAATATCTTTGTTTTGCAATTATTTATGAA
>JADGGK010000133.1 GCA_019689975.1 Pseudolabrys sp. | reverse complement strand
CTGGATTGCTTCGTCGCCGCTTGCGCGGCTCCTCGCAATGACGGTGGTGAGTCACGTCGCCGCTTCGCGGCGCCTCGCAATGACGGCGGACTCGCCATGACCGAGCCGGTCGATGCGCGCGGGCGCCGATCGATCGGCCTCAGCCCTTCGCCGGCGCCCAGAGTCTGGGGCCCGCGCGCTGATATTGCGGCGGGCGCGGCACCTCGGCGCCCAGCGCTTTGGCGGCGTGCCAGCCCCAATGCGGATCGTCGAGAAAGGCGCGCGCGAGCGAGACCTGGTCGGCCAGTCCCTCGGCGATGATCGCCTCGGCCTGCGCCGGGGTGTGGATGAGGCCGACGACGCGGGTCGCGATGCCGACCTTCTTCTTCACCTGCGCCGCGATCGGCACATTATAGCCCGGCTCGGTGGGATTGCGCGTATCGGCGGTGATCCCGCCCGAGGACACGCAGATGAAATCGATCCCTTCGTCCTTGAGCGCCTTGGCGATGGCGACCGCATCGTCGGGGCCGAGTCCGTCCGGCCGCCAGTCGCTGCCGGTGATGCGCGCGCCGAGCGGAACCTGTGGCGGCACCACCGCGCGCACCGCGCGCGCGATCGCCAGCGGGAATCGCAGCCGGTTCTCCAACGTGCCGCCGTAGCGGTCGGTGCGCTTGTTGGACACCGGCGACATGAAACCGTGCGCAAGATAGCCGTGCGCGAAGTGCAACTCGATCGCATCGAAGCCGATGCGCAACGCGCGGCCCGCGGCGGAGACGAAGGCCGCGCGCACGCGCTCCATGTCCTCTTCCGTGACCTCGCGCGGCGCGGGCCAGCCGTCGCCGAAAGGGATCGGCGAGGCGGCCATGGTCGGCCAAGGATCGGCGCCGGCGGCGAGCGGACCTCCCCCCTCCCACGGACGCTGCGCCGAACCTTTGCGGCCGGAATGGGCGAGCTGGATGCCGAACTTGGCATGACCCATGCGGCGCGCCGCGGCGATCACGCGCGCGAGCGCGGCCTCGTTGTCGTCGCTATAGAGCCCGAGGCAGCCATGGGTGATGCGTCCGGCGCGTTCGACATGGGTTGCCTCGACAACCACCAGCGCCGCGCCCGAATGCGCCAACATGCCGAGATGCATCAGGTGCCACTCGTTGGCGCAGCCGTCGTCGGCCGAATACTGGCACATGGGCGAGACGACGAGACGATTGGCCAGCTCGAGACCGGCAAGCTTGATGGGCGAGAACAACGCACTGCTCATGGCGGCTCTTTGCAGGATGACGAAGAGAATGAGGCCGGGCACCCGAGGCGCCGCGGCGCCTCTCAGATAGGCCATCCCGGCCTCGATGTCATCGACGCAAAATGCATCCCGCCATGCCGGGAAGGCCGGGCACGCCGTCCCTGCCGGCCGCTACGGCGGCAGATCGAGATCGGCGGCGGGACGGCCGGCAAGGCGCGCCCAGGTTCGTTCCAGCTCCCTTACCGAGGCCATGTGGGCGAGGAAATCGCTCCGGCTGTCGAAATAAAGCCTCCAGCGCCCGCTCTCGAACAGCCGGACGTAGAAGAAAAGCCGTCTTGCGGCGAGATCGTGCCAACGGCACGACATGCCGTGCCACGCCGCGATGCCCGACGCCGCCGACATCGGGAGCCCCCCGGCGAACGCCCCGCAGGTTCTGCTCCGCCGGCCGTCGCCGCCGGCAGGACAGGACTCGACACAGGCGTCGAGCATGCCACGAGGCGGCGGTGATTCGCGAGCCGCTGCAAGCCGCGGCGCCGCGGGCAGGACGAGCGGGCGGCGCGCTTGCGGGCGTGAACGCCGATCCGCGGCCCGCGGCGCCCGCTGTCGCCTTCCCCCGCGAGCACGGGGCCGGATGCGGGCTCGCCTCGAGCGCGTCAGTGCGGCGGCGCGGACAAAGTCTTGAACTTCTTGGCCAGCGCGTCGGCGGAGCGCGCAAGCAGGCCGACGTCGGAGCCGACCGCCACGAACCGATAGCCCCAGTCGATGTAGCGGCGGATCTCCTCCTCGTTGCTGCTCAAAATGCCGGCCGGTTTGCCCACCGCCTTCAGGCGCGCGGCGGCCTGCTGCATCGCCGCTTGCGCCTCCGGATGCTGCGGATTGCCGAGATGGCCGAGCGAGGCCGACAGATCGGACGGCCCGATGAATACGCCGTCCACGCCCTCGACCGCGGCGATCGCTTCGAGCTGATCGAGCGCCGCGCGGGTCTCCACCTGCACCAGCACGCACATTTCGCTGTTGGCCTTGGCGAGATAGCCGGCCGTGCGGCCGTATCGGCTCGCGCGCGCCGCCACCGCCACGCCGCGCACGCCTTGCGGGGGATAGCGCGTGGAGGCGACCGCACGGCGCGCTTCCTCCGCGTTCTGCACATAAGGAAAAAGCAGGGTCTGGACGCCGAGATCGAGACAGCGCTTGGCCAATACGATGTCGTTCCAGGCCGGCCTGACGATCGGCGTCGCGCCGGCGCGGCCGATCGCCTGCAATTGGGACAGCAGCGAGGGGATTTCATTGGGGGCATGCTCGGTGTCGAGCAGGATCCAGTCGAAGCCGGATTCGGCGACGATCTCGGCCGCGATATTCGAGCACAGGCTCGACCACAAGCCGATCTGCAGTTTTCCGGCGGCAAGCGCGTGCTTGAAGGCGTTGCGTTGCAATTCCATCTCGCTGTTCTCCCGACCGTCCCTCGCCGCAGGCGCCGGCGCTGCGGCCGATGCCGGTTCCGCCATGGACTTGCCGACGCCGCGGCCATAAGAACATGCATCGGGCAGGCCGCCGCGGCAGCCGCGACCGCGCGCCGCGCGGGCAAGATCGCCGTCGCAGCAGCGATCACAGGCTGCCGTGCTTGTCAACGCTCCCGTCCGGAGCGGCATGCGGCAAGCACGCCGCGATGATCGCGGCGCCGGGTTCGGCGAGCCGGACCTTGGACAAGGCAAAGGGCGTGCCGGTTGCGGGCAGCGCCCGCGCTCAGACGCGCAGGTCCGGCAGATCGCGGTACAGATCGAGGGCCTCGGGATTGGCGAGTGCCTCGGTATTTTTCACCGGCCGCCCGTGGATCACGTCGCGCACCGCGAGCTCCGTGATCTTGCCCGATTTCGTCCGCGGGATGTCGGCGACCTGCACGATCTTCGCCGGCACATGGCGCGGGCTCGCGCCGGCGCGGATCCGGCGGCGGATCGTCTCGCGCAGCGTCTCGTCGAGCCGAACGCCGTCCTTCAGTCGCACGAACAGCACCACGCGCACGTCGTTGTCCCAATCCTGGCCGACCGCGAGCGCCTCGAGCACCTCGGGGATCTGCTCGACCTGCGCGTAGATCTCGGCCGTGCCGATGCGCACGCCGCCGGGATTGAGCGTCGCGTCGGAACGGCCGTGAATGATCAGGCCGCCATGCGCGGTCCACTCGGCAAAATCGCCGTGGCACCACACATTGGGAAACCGCTCGAAATAGGCGGCGCGATATTTCCGCATGTCGGGGTCGTTCCAGAACATCACCGGCATCGACGGAAACGGCCTGGTGCAGACGAGCTCGCCCTTCTCCCCGCGCAGGGGCCGCCCCTCGTCCGACCATACGTCGACCGCCATGCCCAGTCCCGGCGCCTGGATCTCGCCGCGCCAGACCGGCGAGGTCGGGTCGCCGAGCACGAAACAGGAGACGATGTCGGTGCCGCCGGAGATCGAGGCGAGGTGCACGTCGGCCTTGATGTCGGAATAGACGTAGTCGAAGCTTTCGGCGGCGAGCGGCGAGCCCGTCGAGGTGATGAGGCGCAGCGCGGAAAGGTCGTGAGTGCGGGCGGGCGCAAGCCCCGCCTTCTTGCATGCGTCGATATATTTCGCCGAGGTGCCGAACACGTTGATGCGCTCGGCCTCGGCGTAGTCCCACAGCGCGGTCGGCGGGGCAAAGGGCGAGCCGTCAAAGAGCACGAGCGTGGCGCCCGAGCCGATGCCCGAGGCAAGCCAATTCCACATCATCCAGCCGCAGGTGGTGAAATAGAACAGCCGCTCGCCGGCGCGCAGGTCGCAATGCAGGCGATGCTCCTTGAGGTGCTGCAGCAGCGTGCCGCCGGCGCCGTGCACGATGCATTTGGGAACGCCGGTCGTGCCGGAGGAATAGAGGATGTAGACGGGATGATCGAAAGGCAGGCGTTCGAAAACGAGCGGCCGCGGCGCATAGGGCTTGAGAAACGCCTCGAGCGTGCGCGCGCGCGGTACCTGCGCGGCGACCTTCTCCGCCTCGCCGAGATAGGGAACGAGCACGACGGTCTGCGCGGAGGGAAGCTGCCGCGCCACCGCGGCAAGCTTGTCGGCCATCGCGATCGGTTTGCCGTTGTACCAGTAGCCGTCCACGGCCACGAAAACCTTTGGCGCGATCTGCCCGAATCGGTCGAGCACGCCGCGCTCGCCGAAATCGGGCGAACACGAGGAGAAGATCGCGCCGATCGAGGTCGCGGCCAGCATCACGGCGATCGTCTCGGGCAGGTTCGGGAGCATTGCCGCCACCCGATCGCCGGCGCCGACGCCCGCCCCGCGCAGGGCCTGCTGCAGGCGGGAGACGAGCGCGCGCAAATCATCCCAGCTCAGCCGATAGGCACGCTGCGTCTCGCCGCGGAAGATGATGGCCGCCTCCGCACCCTGGGCGCGCAGCAGGTTCTCGGCGAAATTGAGCCGCGCGTCGGGAAAGAAACGCGCCCCCGGCATCCGCTCGCCGTCGACGAGGCGCCGCTCGCCCTTCTCGCCGAGAACGCCGCAGAAGTCCCAGACGAGATCCCAGAAATCGGCGCTGTGCGCGACCGACCAGGCGTGCAGGGCGCGATAGTCGCCGAGCGTGAGGCCGTGTCGGCGATTGGCCTCGGCCATGAACGCGGCGATGTGACTGTTGGCGACCTGTTCGGGGCGCGGGCGCCAGAGGGGTCGATCCGTCGTGTGCGAAGCTGCCGTCATACCGAAGGCCGGATCCTGTTGCGGCGCGCAGGGCGCCTTGCCGCTTGCCTGCTCCTCTAGAACTGCAATCGCGCGCCGGATGCAAGCCTCGTCCCCGCCTCCGCCGGCCGGCCGGCGCCGCGTGACGGTCCGCCGCCGCCAGGGGGGTGCGCGGGCGGATGGCGGCGAAATTGATCCGACATGATTGATCCCACGCGGTGCGGGCGGCACGGAGCCTTCGCGGCCACGGCATCGGTCCGTCATCGCGCGAGGCTCTCCCCGTCATGGCGCGAGGCGCGCCCTCCCCGTCATTGCGCGCCCCGCGCACGCCTCCCCGTCATGGCGCGCGCCCTCCCCCGTCATTGCGAGCCCGATTGCGAGCCCGAGCGCCTTTTCCCCGTCATTGCGAGCC
>JADGGK010000132.1 GCA_019689975.1 Pseudolabrys sp. | reverse complement strand
GGCCTGGCTGACATTGCCGAACTGCCTGGCCGGCTCCAGCAGTCCAAGCTTGGCGCGGATGATCTTCTGTTCGCGCGTCACGGTGTCCTCCAATGCGCCGTCGGGAACCGGGACGCCGGATGTCAGAGGACGTTTTAGCGAACGCAGCCGTCCTACGCCGAGGGCTCCGCTCCGCGCCCCGCCCCGGCTCGCGATTCGCCGTGGGGAAACAGGACACCGGATGTCAGATTAAGTTTTGGCGAATGCCCTATGGGCGGCGCGTCGCATGCGGCGTTCCGGACCTGTGCTGGTGTTGCGAATCCGACGCATGTGTGCGCTGCGCTCGGCAGGTGACGATTTGTTGTTGCTCTCCATAGCAAGCATCCATTCACTTCCACCCTCGTCCGTCGCTCAAGGTTCCCACCTCGCCCAAACATCGACCTCATCGCATGGCGAAGCGCATTGCCTACGGAATGTTTCCGCCTGGCGCTTCCCGCGGGCTGCGTTTTCGGCATGACGGACCGTGACAATGATCCATCCCGTGTCCTTTAGAGACGCGGCCATCATCCGAGCGGGATTATCTACAAGACGATCCCGAATTGAACCAAAGCGAATCACCATCCTTGCGCCTGGCCGGCAATGTGCGCCGACGTTGAGCCAAACTTCGCGAAGATCAGATACAAAACGGTCGCGGCCAGCATGGGAAATTTGGCCGTGAGACGAGTAGTCAACCGTTGCTGGTCCGCCCAGGAACCAGTTTCGTATCCATTGGTCGGGCAGGTACGTTCTTAGCCCGTAATATGGGGGAGATGTCACGACCCAGTCGAACTGGCCGACAACCTCGCGCGCTTCTTCAATCGTTGATTGGTGTCGACTATCTCCCTCGATCGCAGCACCGACTACCGAAGGCGATACACGACCATAATACCGATTTGCTCGATCGACAATTACGTCGAGAACCTTCACACGGGGAGGCAGCAGCTTGCGCTTCCTCCAAAATTTGACGGCATATGCAGGCTTTGGCCCAAACGTGCGAGGGCTCTGGTTTGAGAGATACGAGTATTTTGTTTGTCCGTTTGGACCGTGCAGCGCCCCTAGCATGATTCCCCTTAGGGCTGCGGCGACTGGTGCCACGAGAGAACCGTTGAGCAGAGCCTCTCTAAGTAAACAAATGTCTCTTAAGACATCAGAGTGATAAGCGAGGCGCCAAAAATCTCCTTCGGGCATGTCGGTAGCCTTTTTGCGACGTAATATTGCCTTGGCACCCTCGACAATTTCCGTAGGTGTTGGTGCGACGAGCTTGGCTTGTGTTGCTGCTGCGGCGACCCGAGAGGCATCGATTCCAACGGTCCTTAAGCCGAGTACGCGCGCGGCAAAATTGGTCGTGCCGCGTCCGCAAAATGGATCCAGAACACATTCGCCTCGCTTGGCGTGCTTCTTCAGAAGCGTCAAGGGGAAATCCAACGGGAACATCGTGAAATAGGGGCAGATGGCATTGAGTCGCAATACCGCTGCCTCGACTGGCTCGAAGACGGCACTCAATCTCAGTCTCCCGAGCCAGCTTTGATGTACGTTGTTTGCTTAAGGCCACGTTTGAATTTGAAGGAGTGCCACCCTTTTCCTTGTGGTCCAAGGATTGCCTCTAATGTCGGAGCTACTAACTGAAACGCCTTTTGGTCTCGACCGTCGAGTGTCTCAGGCAGAGCTGCGGCGATAACATTGCGAACACGTCCCCAAGCAGCGCCATCTTCCCTTAACTTAGCCATGAGTTCGACATTTTGCTCGACAGCGCGCCGGGCGAGCTGTTGATAGTACATCTCCAGATCCGGTGGTTCTTCATCGGCTTGCTCACCAAATACATCGCCGTTTGGCGGCAAAGACATCGACGATTGGGTACCGCCTCTGGCCTGATCAATCGATGCGCGAGCTTGATTGATCAGATTCGCCACCTTACCGCGGAGTTCCGTTGCAAATGTTGCAACTGCTTCACGGGAGTATGTCGGATCAGCAGCCTGGTACATGTCCTCGAACAACAGAACGCGGATCGACACCGGATAGGGCTTGCCACCAACGGAACTCCAAAATACGCCTTGACCCGGAATCGGCTCGTTCAGGAGAGAACTGAGCAAGTCGTCGCTGAAGTGAGCATTCGCCCGCTTGACGTTGATAAGATCGTTTTCAGAGAGCAAGTGAAATATGAACCAGTTGTCTCCTTGACTCAGAATCTCGTTCGGAATCGATCCAGGCTGCTGGGTGATCAGAAGCGCCCCAAGATCATACTTTCGACCTTCCTTGACCCAGGCGATATAGGGCTCGGCAGCGGCGGCACGTTCGTTCAGAACTGCCTGCGCCTCTTCGATCACCGCGATGACGGGTATGGTCCGCGGCTCCGCCTTGGTGAACTCCTCCTGGTTGCGATCGAATATTCGCCGAAGAATGATCCCGGCAAGAATGAAGGACTGCGCGCCGCGCATCTGCGAAACGTCCACAACGCAGATCTTGCCGGCCTCCAAAGCGTTCATCAGGAGGCCCATGAACTGGCTGCTCCTATCGTGAAGCATTCCTACAACATTGGTCATGTTCGACCGGGCCGCCACAGCTTCGGCCTCCTGGCGGCTAACGTCCAGGTTCATAATCTTTGCAATCTCGTCTAGGTCCGCGCCGCCTCTATCCCGGTCGATGAGATCGACAAGTTGTCTCCACCTTTCCGGCGATAAGGCTCGGAGCTTGGCAACATTCTGCTGATCCTGGCGCTCGGGCGGGAGAGCGATCGAGATGACATCGCTGGGTCGCAACTGCCGGATGTCGAGCTTGATGCCGCCAGCGGTGAAAGACCCATAAAAGGGACTGGGGGCACTTCGGGCCGTGAATACGACCAGTTTGTCCTGGAGATGCGGAACATCACAAAGACCAGGGCGGCCCTTATCGTCGGGCCAGAAATATTCACCGTCCGGATCGAAGATGATCGTGCCCACGGGTTCCTTGCGGTCTCCGCGCTTCGTGACAGTGGGCGTCGACTCGTAGAGCTTGCTGAACAGCAGCTTGTTCAGATTGGATTTGCCGAAGCCGGCTCGCGCGAAAACGAAGCTTCGGCGGGCTACCAAGCTCGACACCGGAAAGCGAACCATGATCTCGGGGGACTCAACCCGCATCCAGGAATGGATCCGCGTCGCCCGGCTGCCCTCGGCGTAGATGTATTCGCCAAGCGCGAAATGGCCAATTGCGGCACCTTCGATATTATGCCCACAGACCTCCTTGAGCACTTCGCCAGACGGAAATGCGACCGCACTCCCCACATGAGGCAGCCGGCGATGTGACGGCACAAACGTCAGCGTGTTGCCACCACTGTTTCGTATCACCCCCAGAACGCGGATATTGACGCGGTACTTCAGATACTGCTCCCGCAGATCCTCGGGGATTGGCCGCTGCTCTTGGACGGCGCGGATATTGAATTCTTCACCACTGCCGTAGGACAGCTTGCCTTCTGACGAGAATGACGCGATGCGCCCCAACACTGCTTCCTCAGGCGTCCCGAGCTGGACGAGCACGAATTGCCCATGCATGGGGATACGTTGGAAGTCGCTTCGATAGGGCAATGCCAGATCGGCATGAAACTCCAGACCTCCTTCCCGAAACCCTCGGAAGACGCCGACCACCTGTTGCTTGGGAAACAGCTCCATCCCGTCCTCCGCCTATTCATATCGGCGCGACGCGGGATCAGCATCCTGCAATCGGAACACGTCGAGGACAGGAGCTTCTTTCCCAAGGGTCGCGCGTAGACCACTGAAAATCATGTCCTGTAGGATGTCCATGTCGAAATCGACAAGGGCAGCGTTCTCGTGGGCCTTCTGCAGAGACCGTGGATAGAGCGGCACCGGGAACCCATCTATGGCGTCATTGAGCAAATAACCGAAGATCGTGGCGTGGTCGTTGGATTGGGAGAGAAAGATGTCGATCGGCCATATGGGATCCCTCGGACTGTTGCCGAATTTGACGAAAAACATTTTACCGGCAACGAACTTGTTGATCTCTCCTCCTTGCGCGACGCGATCATCTCCGCGTGCGTATTCGGACCATACGTAAGCCTTCTCCTCTAGCTCCCGCGGAATCTCGACGTAGCAAGGAAATGGCGATTGCATAATTCCTTCGAGTGCCATCGCCAAGCGATAGCGGGAGAGTACCTTACTGTGCTTAGCGATACCGACCAGGTAGATGCGGCGCTTGTTGACGCTGTAATGACGATCGATGCCCTCTTGAATGCCGGCGCGGTATTTCTGAAACAGATCTTTCGCAAAGACCTTGCTGCGCAGGAATCCATCGAAGACGATGAGCGTATCTGTCGCAAAATCTTTCTCGCGCACGATAGCAAAGAGGATCGCCCACTCGACCAGTTCACGGTAGACCTGCACCCAACTCGGCGAATTCGGTCGTTCACCATCGTCGGGACGAATCATGTGGCTGAGTTGTGGGAGCTCACTGACCCCCAGGTAATTCATCATGCGCCCGAGCGCAGTCGGACATTCCCGGTTGGCGAACTGTCGAGTCGATAGAGCAGCGACGCTCATCGTCGGGGATACTGCTTCTAAGCAATATTCGTTGTTGCCGCTGTCAACCACTCGGACAAGCTGAACCAAAAACGGATCAAACCGAAGTTGATTGTTGCCGCCGTCCGCTGCGACTAAGGAGATAGATGTTGCCGTACGTGGTGAAATTCTGTGTGTTTGTGAGAGCAGCGGGCGCACCTCCTCACGAAGCCGCGTTAGGACGGTCCGATCTGCTCCAATCTGCTCCGCAATGGCGGTTCGCAATGCAGTTTGGCTTGCGGGGTCAAGCATCTTCCCCCACTCCCGAGCGCCGCACAGGTTACTGCCCGAATGTGATCCATACAGGCGTAAACTTATTATAAAAGCACGCTATAACGGTTAGTCGCCAACCTGAGATAGTGTGGATGAGCGACTCAACGAGGGAGCAGGTGAATAGTCAAAAAGCGACGTAAAAATCTGCGCCTGGCAGGGCAGAAACCGCAAGCCGACGGGTCCGCGTCCAGGCAAAATGAGTGCCATGCAGCGTTACGCTTCTTGACCTGGCGAATCGTTTCTTCGGTATCCATCTTCTATCAATGAATCGGCTCGAAGGCCGAGCAGACCAGGGCATCAATCCCGACGGAAGCCGTCGTCGTTACGTAGCCGGACAGGATCAGAAGCGGCGGCAGCGCGGCGCGCCGAGGAAAATCAGCGTGCGCCGGTGACCTTGAGGCGCGAAAGCCCGTATCCGGCGGCCCTTCGGCCCCCATCCCTGCAGCGGCGCCATGTCGGTCTTGAACCGGGTTTCGTCGATGAACACCGAGCGGCTCGGATCGAACCGGCCGTGCCGGGACTTCCAGCGCCGTCACCTGTGGGCGATGTCGGCGCTCGCCTGCTCAAGGGCGAACAA